>JANYJJ010000159.1 GCA_025358485.1 Burkholderiales bacterium
GAGCGGCGTTCCATCAAGCGGTCTTGCAACTCCAGGCCGCTCATGCCGTCCATGCGGATGTCAGCGATCAGGCATGCGACCTCGCGTGGGTCAAAGCGCGACAGGAACGACTCAGACGAGTCGAAGCACTTCACTCGGTAATCTTTGCCTTCCAACAGCCATTGCAAAGAGTCGCGCACCGCTTCGTCGTCATCGACTACGTAAACCGTGCCCTTTTTGGGAATCAAACTCATGTGGTGGCCGCCGTGTTGGTGGGTGTGTGGGTGGAAGTCTGCGCAGGTGTTTGCGAAGGCGTCACTGGCGATATAACAACGCCGTTTTGCGGCGCTTCCGTGGGCAGCGTGAAGGTAAATCTACAGCCCGTCACCAGCTCCGCATTGTAGAGGTTCTGCGCTCTGATCCTGCCCCGGTGCGACTCGATGATGGAGCGGCACAAACTCAGGCCTATTCCCAAGCCTTCGGCCTTGGTTGAGAAGAAGGCTTCGTACAGCCGGCCTATCACTTCGTCCTTGATGCCCGGCCCCATGTCGGTGACGGTGAACTCAATGCAGGCACCTTCTTCGCGCGTGTTCTTGGGCACCACGCGCAACTCGATGTTGCGCCGCGCCGAGGGCAAATGCGCCGAGTCAATCGCCTCTGCCGCGTTCTTCAACAAATTGAGCACCACTTGCTCGATCAGGATCGGGTCGACCATCAAGGTGGGCAGACGCTGCGCAATGTAAGTGTGGATGCCGACGTTGCGCCGGCGCAGCTCGATGCTGGCCAGCTCCACAGCTTCTTCGACGATGGCGCGCGCGTCTGACGGTTGGCACTGCGGCTCGCTGCGCTTCACGAAAGCCCGAATGCGGTGAATGATTTGCCCTGCGCGTTGAGCTTGGCGCGAGGTTTTTTCGAGCGCTGCGATCAAGTCGTCTTTCTCAATCGCATTGCCCTTGACGCGCGACACCATGCCGTTGCAATAGTTGGTGATGGCAGTCAGCGGCTGGTTCAATTCATGCGCCACCGAAGACGCCATTTCGCCCATCGTCACCAAGCGGCTGGTGACTTGCGCCTTTTCGGCCTGGTGCGCGGCCAGGCTTTCGGCGCTGAGGCGAGCGGTGATGTCGGTGGCAATCAACATTTGCGCCAGTCGGCCGTCAGTCCACTGCAAGTAGCGGGCGCGCACGTCAAACCATTTTTGCAGCGGCTCGATGAACACTTCGCGCGGCGGCGAGCCTGCCTCTGTGAGCTCTTGCGTTGGCAAGCCGCCCAAATCGTCAACGCTGTCGTCGGTGCCGAGCACGCGTTCGATGCCGGGCTCGTCGCCGGCCAACAAGTCGTGTCCGCGTGACTCGGCACCAAACCACACGCGGTAAGACCGGTTTGCAAACAGAAGCTCGCCTTGCTGCACCGACAGCACCGACACCGAGGCGTCCAGCCCTTCCAACACGGTGGTGAAGCGCTCGTGCGAGGCCGACAACTGGTCGCGAATGCGCTTGGCTTCGGTGATGTTGGTCATCGACGTCATCCAGCCGGTTTGCTGGTTTTTGGAGTCGATCAGCGGCGACACATACATGCGCGCATCGAACTGGCTGCCGTCTTTGCGCAGCACTTTCACTTCGATGCCGCCGGCCGGGCTGCGGCCTTGCAGCTCTTGTTGCAGCAGGCGCGTGTTCTCTTCGTGCCGGTCCAGCGGCCAGTGCGGGAAGGGTGGGCTGCGGCCCACCAACTCGGCCTCGCCGAAGCCAGTCATCGCGCCGAAAGCTGGGTTCACGTAGGTGATGCGGCCTTCCATGTCCATGGCGCGCATGCCGGTGAGCATGGAGTTTTCCATCGCACGGCGAAAGTTGGCCTCTGACACCAACGTGGTTTGCATTTGCGCACGTCGGCGCATGTGGCGCCAATTGCCTAGCAGCATCCACACCGTGAGCACGCTCAGCGCCACCACCATCCAAAACAAGGTGTTGCCTATCAAGCCCACCGAAGTGCGGTAGCCCTGACCGCGCAAGATCAAGCCGTCACCGGCAGCGGCCACCGGCGCGTCGTGCCAAATCAAAGACGGCCGCAGTTTTTGGTCGGGCAATGGCGAGACCGTGCTGGCCAGCACTTGGTCCTGGTTGTCGAGCAGGCTGATGGCGTGACGCGCGCTCACTTCGGGCGGCACGAAGTAGCGCAGCAAACTTTCGACCGAATACTCTGCAATCAAGGTGCCGCTGAAGGCGCTGCGGTCTATCAAAGGCACATGAATTTGAATCACCACCACGCCGTTGGCGTCTTTGAACGGGCGCGTGTAGACGGCTTGGCGCTGTTCGCGGGCGGCCACAAAAGCGCGCTCGGGTTCGCTGGTTTTGCCCTCAGCTGGCACCGAGGCCAGCATTTCGGCGTCGGTCAAACCGGTTTCGGGGCGAATGGTGATGCCCGAGTAATCGGCCCACAACACGCGGGAGCCGTTGACCCAAATCAAGTGCGTGATCTCAGGCCGCTCTTTGGAGAAGACGGCGGCTTGGTTTAAAAATTCATCGGCATCGATGCTGCGCGCGCCGATGTCGCGGGCGATGCGCACCAACTGCTCTTGGTTGACGATGAGCCGTAGCCGCACTTGCTGCTGCGCCACTTCGGTGTCGCGCTTGACTGACTCAATTTCGCGCTCCAACTCCTCGTTGCGCAGGTACCAAAACGCCGAAATGATGGCCGCCAAAAACAGCAACACCGAGATCAACGGGCCGATGGTGGCGAAGCGGTCTTGACGCGCAGGCGATTGTTTGCGCCACCAGCGGCCGAACAAGCGTTGCGGCATGGAAGGCGGTGCGGCAGCAGGGTGGGTGGGTCGCGACAAATCGGCAGGTTGCTCCATTGCTGGATTATCGACCGCTCAACTCGGTGGGCTGGCGCGGGTAAGGGTTTCGAAGGGCAGTCGCATGGCTGTATTTATCACCATATGAAAAACAATTGCACTATTTGGAAATAATCTGAGTCGTGAGACACTCCTGCCCAACGTAAAAAACCCAACAGGAGACAACATGTCCGCCATGCCTGAGTCCTTCATCGGTGCTGCCGCCAACGACCGCGATTCCCTAGAAACGCGCGAATGGCTGGACGCTTTGTCCGCCGTCATCGGTGCCGACGGCGCGGGTGGCACCAACGGGGCCGCCATCGGCAAAGAGCGCGCTCACTTCTTGCTAGAACAACTGATAGACCATGCGCGACAGGCCGGTGTGGACGTGCCGTTTTCGGCCAAAACCGCCTACGTCAACACCATTCCCGCAGACCAAGAAGAGCGCTGCGGCGGCAACTTGGAAATCGAAGAACGCCTGCGCGCCTACATGCGCTGGAACGCGATGGCCATGGTCGTCAAAGCCAACCGACTCAACCCCGACGACGGCGGCGATTTGGGTGGTCACATCAGCAGCTTTGCTTCAGTGGCCACCATGTTCGGCGCGGGCTTCAATCACTTTTGGCACGCCGACGACACGGCCGCCGGTGGCGTGCATGGCGGCGACTTGCTCTACATCCAAGGCCACTCATCGCCCGGCATTTACGCCCGCGCATTTTTAGAAGGCCGCATCAGCGAAGAGCAGTTGCTTAACTTCCGCCAAGAGGTTGACGGCAAAGGCATCAGCAGCTATCCACACCCCAAGCTGATGCCCGAGTTTTGGCAGTTCCCCACGGTGTCTATGGGCCTGGGCCCGCTGATGGCCATTTACCAAGCGCGCTTCTTGAAGTACCTGCATGCGCGCGGCATTGCCGACACCTCACAGCGCAAAGTTTGGGTGTTTTGCGGCGACGGTGAAATGGACGAACCCGAGTCACTGGGTGCCATCGGTTTGGCAGCGCGTGAAAAGCTCGACAACCTGATCTTTGTTGTCAACTGCAACTTGCAGCGTTTGGACGGCCCGGTGCGCGGCAACGGCAAGATCATCCAAGAACTCGAAGGCGAATTCCGCGGCTCGGGTTGGAACGTGATCAAGCTCTTGTGGGGCAGTTATTGGGATCCCTTGCTGGCGCGCGACAAAGAAGAAATTCTGCGCAAAGTGATGATGGACACGGTAGACGGCGACTACCAAGCCATGAAGGCAAACGACGGTGCCTTTGTGCGCAAGCACTTCTTCGGTCAGCACCCTAAGCTGCTGGAAATGGTGGCCAAGATGAGCGACGACGACATCTGGCGTTTGAACCGCGGTGGCCATGATCCGCAAAAAGTCTATGCGGCCTACCACCGCGCTGTGAACCACAAAGGCCAGCCCACCGTCTTGCTCATCAAGACCGTCAAGGGCTTTGGCATGGGCAAAAGCGGCGAGGGCAAAAACACCGCCCACCAAACCAAAAAGCTCACCGACGAAGACATCAAAAGTTTCCGCGACCGCTTCAACATTCCAGTGAATGACGAGCAGATTGCCGCCGGCATTCCTTTCTACAAACCTGCCGACGACACCGTGGAAATGAAGTACCTGCACGAGCGCCGCAAAGCGCTGGGTGGCTACTTGCCACACCGTCGCACCAAGGCCGATGAAACCCTGGTGGTGCCGCCGTTGGACACCTTCAAAGCTGTGCTGGAGCCGACCGCCGAGGGCCGAGAAATCAGCACCACGCAAGCCTATGTGCGCTTCTTGACGCAGCTGCTGCGTGACAAACAGTTGGGCCCGCGCGCCGTGCCCATCTTGGTAGACGAAGCGCGCACTTTCGGCATGGAAGGTTTGTTCCGCCAGATCGGCATCTACAACCCCGAAGGCCAAAACTACACGCCGGTTGATAAAGACCAGGTCATGTATTACCGCGAAGCGGTGGACGGCCAAATCCTTCAAGAAGGCATCAACGAAGCTGGCGGCATGGGCAGTTGGATCGCAGCCGCAACCAGCTACTCCACGAACAACCGGGTGATGATTCCCTTCTACGTTTACTACTCGATGTTCGGCTTCCAGCGCATTGGCGACATGGCCTGGGCGGCTGGTGACATGCAGGCACGCGGCTTCTTGTTGGGCGGCACTTCTGGACGCACCACGCTGAATGGCGAGGGCCTACAACACGAAGACGGTCACAGCCATATCTTGGCCAGCACCATCCCCAACTGCGTCAGCTACGACCCGACCTTCGCGCACGAGGTGGGCGTCATCCTTCACCACGGCTTGCAGCGCATGGTGGAAAACCAGGAGAACGTGTATTTCTATCTCACCTTGCTGAACGAAAACTACCCCATGCCCGGCCTGCGCGCTGGCACCGAGGCTGAGATCATCAAGGGCATGTACTTGCTGACGGAGGGCGCTAAAAAATTGCCTCGCGTCAACCTGCTGGGCAGCGGCACCATCCTTCGCGAAAGCATGGCGGCAGCCGTCTTGCTAGACAAAGAGTGGGGCGTTGCCGCCAACGTTTGGAGCTGCCCCAGCTTCAATGAATTGACCCGCGACGGCCAAGACGCCGAGCGTTGGAACCTGCTGCACCCGCTTGAAAAAGCACGCGTGCCGTTTGTGACCCAGCAGTTGGAGAAATTTGCCGGGCCAGTGGTTGCTTCCACCGACTACATGAAGAACTACGCCGAGCAAATTCGCGCCTTCATTCCCAAAGGCCGCACCTACAAAGTTCTGGGCACCGACGGTTTTGGCCGCAGCGATTTCCGCAGCAAATTGCGCGAGCACTTCGAAATCAATCGCCACTACATCGTCGTGGCCGCTTTGAAAACGCTGGCTGACGAAGGCACTTTGCCCATGGCCAAAGTGGCCGAGGCGATTTCCAAGTACGGGATCAATGTGGACAAGGTCAATCCGCTTTACGCTTGATCAGCGCACCCAGAAAACTTAAACCTCGCTGGAGACACAACATGGCATTGGTGGAAGTCAAAGTCCCGGACATCGGCGACTTCAAAGAAGTGGAAGTCATTGAGCTGCTGGTCAAGCCCGGCGACACGGTGAAGGTCGAACAGTCGCTGCTGACGGTGGAGAGCGACAAAGCCTCAATGGAAATTCCGTCGTCGCATGCTGGCGTGGTTCGGGAGCTGCGCGTGAAGTTGGGCGACAAGGTGGCTCACGGGTCGCTGGTGTTGGTGTTGGAGGTAGGCGCGGTTGAGGTCGCGGTTGCGGTTGCTGCGACTGCCGCCGCCGCTGCACCTGGTGTGACAGTGAATCCACCGCCTCCCCAACCCTCTGCCGTCAAACAGGACGGAGTCAAGACCACCTCGCTGATTGAGGTGTTGGTGCCGGACATTGGTGACTTTGATGAAGTGGCTGTGATCGAGGTGATGGTCAAGGTCGGCGACGCCATCAAGTTGGAGCAAAGCTTGATCACCGTGGAAAGTGACAAAGCGGCGATGGAGATACCTTCGTCTCATGCGGGTGTTGTCAAAGACGTGCGAGTGAAGGTGGGCGACAAAGTGGCCAAGGGCAGTTTGGTGGTGGTGCTGGTGGTGGTGGGGGAGGGCGAGGCGGCCGGTGCTGTGTCCGCGCCGATGGCGTCAGCGGCCGCAGCCTCTGTTGCAGCGGCGGCTGCGGTTGTAGCGGCCCCCGTCGCGTCCCCAGTCGCTGACCGCGTGGTTCCCACTGCCGCATTGGCTGCGCACCAGCCCACAGTTTTGCAAACCGGGCTGCCGCACGCGTCGCCCAGCATCCGCAAGCTGGCGCGCGAGCTGGGTGTGCCTTTGAGCGAGGTCAAGGGCACAGGTTTGAAGTCGCGCATCACGCAGGACGACGTTCAAAGCTTTGTGAAAAACGTGATGTCGGGAGCTACGCAAACCGCGGCGCAAAAGTTGAAAGCGCCCGCCGCGCAACAGGCCGGTGGCAGCTTTCCCGGCTTGCTCGCATGGCCGTCTGTCGACTTCGCCAAGTTCGGCCCAGTCGAGCGCAAAGACTTGTCGCGCATCAAAAAAATCAGCGGTGCCAACTTGCATCGCAACTGGGTGTTGATACCGCACGTCACCAACCATGACGACGCCGACATCACCGACCTGGAAGCCTTCCGGGTGGCGACCAACCAAGAGAACGAACGCTCTGGGAAAGGGACGGGCAGCGTCAAGGTGACCATGCTGGCCTTCTTGATCAAAGCCAGCGTGGCCGCACTCAAGAAGTTTCCCGAATTCAATGCCTCGTTGGAAGGTGACGCGATTGTTTTTAAGAATTACTTCCACATCGGTTTTGCGGCCGACACGCCCAACGGTTTGATGGTGCCCGTGATCAAAGACGCTGATAAAAAGGGCGTCATGCAAATCTCGCAGGAGATGAGCGAGCTGGCCAAAAAAGCCCGTGACGGCAAGCTGAGCCCGGCTGAGATGAGCGGTGGTTGCTTCAGCATCAGCTCACTTGGCGGCATAGGCGGGCGCTACTTCACGCCCATCATCAACGCGCCCGAAGTGGCCATCCTGGGCGTGTGCAAAAGCAGCATGCAGCCGGTGTGGAACGGCAATGAATTTCAGCCGCGCTTGATGCTGCCGCTGAGTTTGAGTTGGGATCACCGCGTGATTGACGGTGCCGCTGCGGCGCGATTCAACGTCTACCTCGCGTCCATCTTGGCTGACTTCCGCAGGGTGTTGCTGTGACGACGGTCGTGGGGGTGTTGCGGTGACCACCGTAGTGGTCACGCGCATTGGGAACAATGTGGCCATCGCAGCCGACAGTCTGGTCACCTTCGGCGACACGCGCTTGCCGCACGGCTACGAAGCGAATGACAAGCTCTTTAAAGTGGGCGAGTCTTGGATAGGCATGGCCGGCACGGTGGCGCACTTTCCGGTGCTGCGCCGCGCTTTGAATGCGCTGCCTGCGGACGAGCTGAAACTGCATTCGCGGGACGAAGTGTTCGACACCTTTTTGAAGTTGCACCCCAAGCTCAAAGAGAACTTTTTCATGAACTCGAAAGAGGACGATGACGATCCTTATGAGTCCATGCAATTCACCGCGCTCATCGCCAA
>JANYJJ010000190.1 GCA_025358485.1 Burkholderiales bacterium
GCCGATCACTTGTCCAGAGCGCTGGGCAACCGAGACGCGGCGCTGCTGACGGCGTACCGCGACGGCGGCATGACGATGACGGCGCTGGCTCAGCACACCGGGTTGTCGGTGTCGCATGTGGGGCGATTGATCGGGCGGGAGAAGGTTAAATGCAAGACTTGACCCCACAGCTATGTGCAAGACTTGACCCCACAGCTATGTGCCTTAGCTATGTGTGACCCCACAGCCATACGTTGTGCAGCATGGTGGGCGGGAAGGCCGTCGCACCAGTGTCGTCGTTGTTGAAGCGTGCGTCGAAGGCGCCGAGATGAATCTCGTGCTCGAGCAAATGATTCAGCGCGTGCTCGAAGGTGCCGGACAACAACTGGGCTTCAAGGTCAACGCCAAGGAAGCGCGGGCTGGTGTCGATTTGCTTGTAGCGGGCCATGCGGTTCCTCCAATTTGCTGACTTTTATGGCTTGCAAATGGCGTGCCTGACGGGAAGAATGCAGAGAGTTCTTCTACAGCTTCGTTAGGCGTTGCAAACCCAAGTCCGGCTACATCCATCGCACATGAATACCCGAATCGCTGCTTGCTCATGTGGGCAACTCATAGCAACCGTGACTGACGAGCCGACCAGGGTCGCCGTCTGTCATTGCCTTGCATGCCAGAGGAGAACTGGAAGCGTCTTCGGCGCGCAGGCGAGGTTCACAGCGGAGCAAGTGTCTGTCAGCGGCAAGGCGAGCGAGTACATCCGAGTCGGCGACGAAGGCTCGGCCGCCAAGTTCAGTTTCTGCCCAAACTGCGGATCCACGGTCTGCTACACCATCGAGGAGATGCCGGGCGCAGTAGTGGTACCGGTCGGAGCGTTCGCCGAACCGAGCTTTCCAGCGCCAACGTTCTCGGTGTACGAGGAGCGAATGCACAGCTGGGTCGGTCTGCCCGCAGCCATCGAACACATGGCGTAGTGCTACGAGCTCCGCCTAACGCTTTAAAGGGACTTCCCACTTTGTCAATCTGATGTCGGTTTATGAATTGGTTTTCATGACGATCGCCGTTTGGTTTTGCGGTTGATAAAAATGCTGGCGATGCCGTTGAAGGGCATGAACGAGGAAACAGACTGCTTCTCTGGAGTCGGCCTTGGTGCTCGGCGCTGTCGCTGAACTTCAGCTGGTTGTGCGGGCCCAGACGTCGCGTATTGAAACTTCGGCTCCGCGGGTACTTCATTTCGATCCTGTGGTCATTGGAGCGTCGAGCCACTGAGGGTTTGGTCGATGCCTGATGCCGGTCTGTTGTGCACCAAGGGCTACAGCTTTGACTGGCTGTCAACTTCGGCTTGGTTGCGCAGCTTGGAGCCGTTCACTTGCTTGTTGTGGTGCCGATCAGCGAACCCCGGCTCCACGGTGTGCTGCGTTTGGCTCTACTTTTCCGCCGTCAAATCGACAGCGGGTCCACATCGACCGCCCAGCGCAAGATGCGCTGCTCTGGTGCTTTGAGCTGTTTGCGCACGTCGTGCAACGCGGGCAGCCACTGCGCCAGAAAGCGCTGCAAGTTCATGCGCGACGGGGACTCGATCAGCATTTGCATGCGCTCGACGTTGGCCACGCGGGCCACGGTGGTGGGCACGGGAGGGTAGAGCATGACCGTATTGAAACCACCAACGAAGTCTTGCAATTGGCTGGCCGACTCGGCAGCCGCTTGCAAGAAGCCGCGCGCGGCCTCAGCGGTGTGCGCTTCAGCGCGCAGCATGGCGATGTGCGCGTAGGGCGGCAGGCCGGCCATTTCGCGTTCTTTCAATTGGCTGGCGGCGAAGGCGGTGAAATCGTGTTGGCGCAGTGCCGCGTACAGCGGGTGTTGAGGGTGCCAGGTTTGCACCCACATTTCGCTGCGCGCGGCCTGTTCAGCGCTGCGCCCTGCCCGGCCACCAGCTTGCATGAGCAGCGCAAACAAGCGCTCGGGGGCGCGGAAGTCGCTGCTGAAAAGTGAGGTGTCGGGGTTCACGGCAGCCACCAGGGTGATGCGCCGAAAGTCGTGGCCTTTGGTGACCATTTGGGTGCCGACCAACACATCGACATCGCCAGAGTGCACGGCGCTGAGTTGCGCTTCGAGCGAGCCTTTGAGGCGGGTGCTGTCGGCGTCGATCCTGGCGATGCGCACGGGCTTGGTTGCTGTTCCTGCACCCGCACCCGCACCCCCACCCGCAACTGAGTCATCGACTCGCAGCAAATCGGCCAGTTGTTCTTCCAATTTTTCAGTGCCACGGCCCAGCGGTGCGATGTCAAGGTTGCCGCAGTCAGGGCAAGCGCGTGGCACGCGATCGGCGTAGCCGCAGTGATGGCAGCGCAGGCTGCGGTCGAGCTTGTGAAACACGCGCCACGCGCTGCAATGTGGGCAGGCGCTTTTCCAACCGCAGTCGCCGCAGTGCAGCACGGGCGCGTAGCCGCGGCGGTTGAGAAAAACCAAGCTTTGTTCGCCGCGCGCGATGCGGTCTTGCAGGGCGGCAATCAAAGGCGGCGACAAGGCTGAATTTGCGCCGCTTGATTTGGGCTGCTGCTTCATGTCAACGAGCCGCACTTTGGGCAGCACGCCGCCGCCTATGCGCGCAGGCAAGGCCAGCCGAACGTAGCGTCCTTCCTCGGCTCGCTGCCAACTTTCCAGCGACGGCGTGGCCGAACCCAACAGCACAGGCGCGCCTTCCAGCTTGCCGCGATAAACCGCCAAATCGCGTGCCGAATAACGCGCGCCTTCTTGCTGTTTGTAAGACGGGTCGTGCTCTTCGTCGACCACGATCAAGCCCAAGCGCGGCATGGACGCAAACACGGCCAAGCGCGTGCCCAGCACCAAATCGGCCAGGCCCAGGTGCGCTGCCAACCAACTGCGCAGCCGCTGCGCAGGCGTCAAACCGCTGTGCAGCGACACGATGTGGCGGCCCCCAAAGCGCTCGGCAAACCGTGCTTCCAATTGCGGTGTGAGGTTGATCTCAGGCACCAAGACCAGCGCTTGTTTGCCTGACGCCAAAGCGGCCGCAGCGGCGCGCAAATAGACTTCGGTTTTGCCGCTGCCCGTGACGCCGAAAAGCAGCGTCGTGCCGGGTTTGTCTTGGAAGGCGGCAAGCTGGGCCAGCACTTCGGCTTGGTCGGAACTCAGTTCGGGCAAGGCCGCGTCATTCCTCGCGGCCGCAGCCGCAGCCGCAGCCGCCGCCGGGGCCGGGGCCGTATTAGGCGCCGCCATCGCCGCCATGGCTTTGTGCAATTTGGCGATGCGGTTGGCGATTTGAGCGTTGTCGAGCTTGCGCAATTCGGGCGGCAGCACCGACAACGCCACTTCGCCCAAACCGCGTTGGTAGTAGCCGGCTGTGAACGCAATCAGCTCACACCAGCGCGCGCCCAGCGGCGGCAAGGCGGTGACGGCTTGCAGAACATTCTTCAGCTCAACTTGCGCGGGTTCAGAGGCTGTTTTGGGCCGAACATCAGGCCAAACGAGGCCGGGCACTTCGCGCTTGCCCAAAGGCACTTTGACCAAAGTGCCGGGTGCCAGCGCTTGCTCACTTCGGTAGTCCAACGCGTCAGACAAGCCTGCGTGCTGCGGGGTTTCGACCGCCACGCGCACCACGGTTGACTCAAACATACGCAAGCGACTTAGGCATGAAAGCTAAGGTTTAATGCAAAGAAATGCGGTAAGTCTATGATTCAAATAGACTTTTAAAGATCTCCACTTCTACTGTGGATAACTTTGTGGGGAACTTGCCTGGGCGCACCCCAAACGCTGCATTGGCGGGGCTTGCCGACGCATTGCTCAGTTTAGGAGCAATTTCGCTAAGCTTGAGAAAACTCAATCAAATCAAGTACTTAGGGAAATGTAAGGAAAAATGCATGCTGCGCCGCAGCAGTTTTACGTGGTCTGGACGCAAACCCTGATTTTGGGGATAAGTCAAGCCCTGAGCGCTCACTCACCTGCAAACAACACAGTGGCGGGACTATTCCGCCCGGCCTGCCGCGTGTCAGCATCCGCTCAGCGGCGCGACAGCTCGTGCACAGTGTCCACCAACACCGACACACTCTCAGGCGGCGTGAACTGGCTGATGCCGTGGCCCAGGTTGAAGATGTGGCCCGACGAGCTGCCGTCGGCGTTGCGCGGCGCGCCGAAGCTTTTCAACGTGCGGGCCACTTCGGCGCGAATTTGGTCGGGGCCAGCGAACAGCACGTTGGGGTCGAGGTTGCCTTGCAGCGCCACGCGGTCGCCCACACGGGCACGTGCTGCGCCCAGGTTCACTGTCCAGTCAAGGCCCAGCACATCGGCGCCTGATTCACCTCCATCCAGGCCCACCACACGCGCCGCCATTTCCTCCAGCCACAAGCCGCCGCCTTTGGTGAAAACAATGTGCGGAATGCGCTGACCGTCGTGCGTTTTCTTCAGTTTTTGCAACACGCGCCGGGTGTAAGCCAGGCTGAATTCTTGGAAAGCGCCATCGGCCAAAACGCCGCCCCAACTGTCGAAGATCATCACCGCTTGCGCACCGGCTTCGATTTGGGTGTTGAGGTACAACGCCACGGCTTCGGCATTGATTTCCAGCATGCGGTGCATGAGGTCAGGGCGGCTGTACATCATGGTTTTGACGAGGCGGTAGTCGTCTGAACCTGCGCCTTCAACCATGTAGCAAGACAGCGTCCACGGACTGCCCGAAAAGCCAATCAAGGGCACGCGCCCATTGAGCGCTTTGCGGATTGAAGTGACGGCGTCAAACACATACCGCAGCTTGTCCATGTCGGGCACTTGCAGTTTGGCCACGGCCGTTTCGTCGCGAACCGGGTGCGCAAACTTGGGGCCTTCGCCCAGCGCGAAGCTCAGGCCCAGGCCCATGGCGTCGGGCACGGTGAGGATGTCGCTGAACAAAATGGCGGCGTCGAGCGCGTAGCGTTCCAACGGCTGCAAGGTGACTTCCGTTGCGTGGTCGGTGTTGGTGGCCAGGCCCATGAAGCTGCCCGCGACGGCGCGCGTGGCCCGGTACTCAGGCAGATAGCGACCGGCTTGTCGCATGAGCCACACGGGCGTGTGGTCTGTGGGCTGGCGCAGGCAAGCGCGGATGAAGTTGTCGTTTTGAAGGGGTGCGTACATCCAAGAATTATCGCGCCCATAATTTGCAGTTCGCTGGAAACTCAGACTGGAGAAAAGCATGCTCGCCAACAACATCCTGCACACCATTGGCAACACGCCCCACGTCCGCATGAACCGGCTGTTTGGGCCGGGGCACAAGGTCTACATCAAGAGCGAACGCGGCAACCCGGGTGGCTCGATCAAGGACCGCATTGCGCTGGCGATGATCGAAGCGGCCGAGGCATCGGGCGCGTTGAAGCCGGGTCACACCATCATTGAGCCCACGTCCGGCAACACCGGCGTCGGCTTGGCCATGGTGGCGGCGGTGAAGGGCTACAAATTGGTGCTGGTGATGCCTGAGAGCATGAGCATCGAGCGCCGCCGTTTGATGCTGGCTTATGGCGCAAGCTTTGTGCTGACGCCGCGCGAAAAGGGCATGAACGGCTCAATCGCCCGTGCCGCAGAGTTGGTGGCTGAAACCCCCAATTCATGGATGCCGCAGCAGTTTGAAAACCCGGCCAACATTGACATTCACGCGCGCACCACGGCGCTGGAAATCATGGCCGACTTCCCGGGCGGCGTGGACGCGATGATCACTGGCGTGGGCACAGGCGGGCACATCACTGGCTGCGCCCAAGTCCTGAAGGCCAAGTGGCCGCAGTTGAAGGTTTACGCGGTGGAGCCTGCGGCCAGCCCCGTCATCAGCGGCGGCAACCCCAGCCCGCACCCTATTCAAGGCATAGGCGCGGGCTTCATCCCCAAAAACCTGCACACCGCACTGCTTGACGGCGTGATTCAAGTCGATGCCGAAGCCGCTCGCGAAATGGCACGCCGCAGCGCGCGCGAAGAAGGTTTGTTGGTGGGCATCTCGTCAGGTGCGACCTTGGCGGCGATTGCGCAAAAGCTGCCCGAGCTGAGCGCAGGTGCCACGGTGTTGGGCTTCAATTACGACACGGGCGAGCGCTATCTGTCGATTGAAGGCTTCTTGCCGACCGAGTGAGTTGCAAGCACACGGCAGCCGCATGCGTTGCATTTCGGTACGCCATCCCCAGTTAGCATCCATCCGCTTGACCACAGGAGACTTGTCCATGATTCGCAAAATTTCTATCGCCGCCGTTTTGACCGCCACGCTGGCTTTGAGCGGCTGCGGCTACAACGATTTTCAAAAGCTTGATGAGTCCGTCAAAGCCAGTTGGTCAGAGGTGTTGAACCAATACCAACGCCGCTCAGATTTGATTCCCAACATCGTGGCCACCGTGAAAGGCGAGGCTGGGTTTGAGCAAGAAACGCTCACCAAGGTGATCGAAGCGCGCTCCAAGGCCACCAGCATCCAGGCCACGCCCGAGCTCATCAACAACCCAGAAGCGTTCAAGAAGTTTCAGGCCGCGCAGGGCGAGTTGAGCGGCGCGCTCAGTCGCCTGATGGTGGTGAGTGAGCAGTACCCGAATCTCAAAGCCAACGCCGGTTTTCAAGACCTGCGCGTGCAGTTGGAAGGCACCGAAAACCGCGTGACTGTGGCGCGCAACCGATACATCAAAGAAGTGGCTGGCTACAACGTGCTGACACGCAGCTTCCCGACCAACTTGACGGCCATGATGTTCAGCTATGCGGTGAAGCCCAGTTTCACGGTGGCCAACGAGGCGCAAATTTCGGCCCCGCCGCAAGTGAATTTCGACAAGCCTGTTGCGAAGTAAGCAGCATCCACTTCGACCGCTTCACTTGATGAACATCAGGCTGTCGCGCTCGTTGGCACTGTGCTTGTCGGCGCTGTGGTTCTCGGCACTGTGGTTCTCGGCACTGTGTACAGCGGCGCTGTTGTGGGCAGGCACGAGCCATGCGCAGGACGTGCTGCCAGTGCCGCCGGTGACGGCCCAGGTCATCGACCAAACGGGCACGCTCACGTCGGCGCAAAACGCTGAGCTGACCGTCAAGCTGGCCACGCTGGAGCAGCAAAGCGGCACGCAAATGGTGGTGCTCATCGTTCCCACCACTTCGCCGGAAGACATCGCTTCTTATGCGCAGCGTGTGGCCGACACGTGGAAGATAGGCCGGCGCGATGTGGGCGACGGCGTGGTCATCATCGTGGCCAAGAACGACCGACGCGTGCGCATCGAGGTGGCCAAAACGCTGGAAGGCGCGGTGCCCGATTTGGCCGCCAAACGCATCATCAGCGAGCAGGTGGGCCCGGCGTTCAAAACTGGCGACTATGCAGGCGGCTTGAACGCAGGCGTTGACGCCTTGACCGCGCGCATCAAGGGCGAGGGCCTGACACAACCCAGCGCCCGTTCCCAGCGTGGCAACAATTCCTTCGGCGCCGACTGGCAGCAGGTGGCCATGTTCTTCTTCATCGGCGTGCCGATTTTGGGCGGCATCCTGACTGGCATTTTTGGGCGGAAATTGGGCTCGGTTTTGACAGGCGGTGCTGCCGGCGGTGTGGGTTGGTTGCTGACCGCCAGCGGCTTGCTGGCCGGCATTGCGGCTGTGGTGGCGGTGGTGTTGGTGGGGATATTTGGCATCGGTGCTGCGAGCAACCTGCTGACCGGTTCACGCCGCGGCGGCTTTGGCGCGGGGCCGGTGATTTGGGGTGGCGGAGGTGGCGGCTTTGGTGGTGGGCACGGTGGGGGTGGCGGTGGCGGGGGCTTCAGTTCCGGCGGGGGCGGTGACTTCGGCGGCGGCGGTGCGTCGGGCGATTGGTAGGTATCAAAGATGGCCAAACTGTCCCGAATCCTGAAACACCGCCTGCATGATGAGACCGATGCCAAGCGCGCCCTGAGCGCGGCTGCGCTCGACCGCATCGAAGCACGCGTGAAGGCCAGCGAACGCCACCACAGTGGCGAGATCCGCATATGCGTCGAGGCGAGCTTGCCGCTGTCTTACCTGTGGCGCGACGCCCCGGCCCGCGAACGCGCGGTCATGCTGTTTGGCAAGCTGCGCGTGTGGGACACCCAGGCCAACAACGGCGTGTTGATTTATTTGTTGCTGGCTGAGCGACAGATCGACATCGTGGCCGATCGCGGCCTGAACGACCACGTCACCGCTGCGCAGTGGGACATCTTGCTGAAAGACATGTCGGGCGCCTTCAAGCGTGGCGAGTTTGAGTCGGGCTTGATCGCGGCGGTTGACGCCATAGACGCATTGTTGGCGCGGCACTTCCCGGTGTCATCGCGGGCTTCGAATCCCAACGAACTGCCCGATCGTCCGACCTTGCTTTGAACCGACTGGCAACCCCCTGCGCTCGCCGCGCCCAACAAAAAACCCGCTGAGCTGACGCTGAGCGGGTTTGTTTTTTTTGGACTTCGATTTTCTGGTTTTCAGTTTTACTTTTTGCGGAACTTGCGAAGCGCTGCAATCTGCGCCGCCATGGCCGCGAACTCGCCTTGCGCTTTGGCGAAGTCAATGTCGGTCTTGGCGTTTTTCATGGCCTCTGCGGCGGCTTGCTTGGCTGAATCGGCTTTGGCTTCATCGAGGTCTTTGCCGCGGATGGCGGTGTCGGCCAAAACGGTGACGGCACCGGGCTGCACTTCCAAAATGCCACCCGCCACAAACACGAATTCTTCCTGGTCGTTGTCGGCGCGAACGATGCGAACTGCGCCCGGCTTGATGCGTGTGATGAGCGGCGTGTGGCGCGGATAAATGCCCAACTCGCCCATTTCACCCGGCAACGCGACAAACTTGGCAACGCCCGAGAAGATACTTTCTTCTGCGGAAACAACGTCTACTTGTATGGTGGCCATGTGTGTTCCTTGAGCTTCAAAAGATGATTCAGCGAGCGGTCGGTGTGGCGATCAATCTGAACGCCCAACCGGCTTGGCTTACTGCATCTTCTTGGCTTTCTCAATGGCCTCATCGATGGTGCCGACCATGTAGAAGGCTTGTTCAGGCAAGCTGTCGCATTCACCGGCCACGATCATCTTGAAACCGCGGATGGTTTCTTTCAGCGTCACGTACTTGCCGGGCGAACCGGTGAACACCTCGGCCACGAAGAAGGGCTGGCTCAAGAAGCGCTGAATTTTGCGGGCGCGGGCCACGGCCAATTTGTCTTCCGGGGCCAACTCGTCCATGCCCAAAATCGCAATGATGTCGCGCAGCTCTTTGTAGCGCTGCAAGATGCCTTGCACCGCACGCGCGGTCGCGTAATGCTCGTCGCCGACCACGTTCGGGTCGAGCTGGCGGCTGGTGGAGTCGAGTGGATCCACCGCAGGGTAGATGCCGAGCGAAGCGATGTCACGCGACAGCACCACGGTCGAATCCAAGTGGGCGAAGGTGGTGGCGGGTGATGGATCGGTCAAGTCATCGGCCGGGACGTAAACGGCCTGGATGGATGTGATCGAGCCGACCTTGGTGGAGGTGATGCGCTCTTGCAAACGGCCCATTTCTTCGGCCAGCGTCGGCTGGTAACCCACGGCGGATGGCATGCGGCCCAACAGCGCTGACACTTCGGTGCCGGCCAAGGTGTAGCGGTAGATGTTGTCCACGAAGAAGAGCACGTCTTTGCCTTCGTCGCGGAACGACTCGGCGATGGTCAGGCCGGTCAACGCGACGCGAAGGCGGTTTCCCGGAGGCTCGTTCATCTGGCCGTAGACCATGGCCACTTTTGATTCATCGAGCTTCTCCAGGTTCACGACGCCCGAGTCGGCCATCTCGTGATAGAAGTCGTTGCCCTCGCGAGTGCGCTCACCCACGCCCGCAAACACGGACAGACCGCTGTGCGCTTTGGCGATGTTGTTGATGAGTTCCATCATGTTCACCGTCTTGCCCACACCCGCGCCGCCGAACAGGCCGACCTTGCCGCCCTTGGCAAACGGGCACACCAAGTCAATCACCTTGATGCCGGTTTCCAACAGGTCTTGAGACGGGCTGAGTTCGTCATACGACGGCGGCTTGCGGTGGATGGATGCGGTGAGTTCTTGACCGACAGGGCCGCGCTCGTCGATGGGCTGACCGAGCACGTCCATGATGCGGCCCAGCGTGGCGCGACCGACCGGCACCATGATGGGCGCGGCGGTGTTGCGAACCATCAGGCCGCGACGCAGGCCGTCTGACGAGCCCAAAGCGATGGTGCGAACCACGCCGTCACCGAGTTGCTGCTGCACTTCAAGCGTGAGGGCCGAGCCGTCGAGCTTGAGCGCGTCGTAAACCTTGGGCATGGCGTTGCGTGGAAACTCCACGTCAACCACGGCACCAATGCACTGAACGATCTTGCCTTGAGCTTCGTGGGTTGCTGCGTTTGCAGTTGCTGAGGACATGTTGATTCCTTGTTAGCGATTCAGAAATTTGGTGTCAAAAAGTTGGGCGTCAATCAAACTGCGGCCGCACCGGCCACGATTTCAGACAATTCTTTGGTGATGGCGGCTTGGCGCGAGCGGTTGTAGACCAACTTCAACTCGCCAATCACGCTGCCCGCGTTCTCGGTCGCCGACTTCATGGCCACCATGCGCGATGAGTGCTCAGACGCCATGTTCTCGGCCAAGGCTTGGTACACCAAAGCCTCGGTGTAGCGCACCAGCAAGTCGTCGATCACCGTCGCAGCATCGGGCTCGTACAGATAGTCCCAGCCGTGCGCACCAGCGCCAACGGCCTTCTCCGCCACCATGCTCTCGGCCGACAGCGGAAGCAATTGCTGCATCACCGGCTCTTGTTTCATCGTGTTGATGAAGCGTGTGTAGCAAAGATAAACAGCACTGAGTTGGCCCGCCGCATACGCGTCAAGCAGAACCTTGATGGGGCCGATCAATTTGTCGAGCGCAGGCTTGTCGCCGAGTAGAGTGGCGTGCGAGACCACCTTCACGCCCACACGGTTCAAAAAGCCCAGGCCTTTGTTGCCTATGGCCACAGCCTCACTCTTCTGACCTTCGCCGTCAACCTCTTTGAGCTTGTTGGTCAACATGCGCAGCACGTTGGTGTTCAAGCCGCCACACAAACCCTTATCTGTCGTGATGAGGATGAACCCTGCGGTTTTCGCGCCGGGGTTGCTGAGCATGAAAGGGTGCTTGTACTCGGGCGTGGCGGTCGATAAATTGGCCGCCAAGCTGCGCACTTTTTCAGCGTAGGGACGCGCCGCACGCATGCGGTCTTGCGCCTTGCGCATTTTTGAAGCCGCGACCATTTCCATGGCCTTGGTGATCTTCTTGGTGTTCTCGAAGCTTTTGATCTTGCCTCGAATCTCTTTACCGGCTGCCATGCAGAACTCCTAAGTCTCGGCGCAGTCGCTCCGAGCGCCCCCTTGGGGGACAGGAACAAAGTGACGTGGGGGCTGTCATTTCTTCAGGCGAAGGATTTCTTGAAGGCGGCCACCGCAGCGGTCATCTCGGCTTCAGATTCTTTGTCGAGCACCTTGCTGTCTTCGATCTTCTTGAGCATCGCGGCATGACTGGTTTTCAAGTGCGTGTGCAGACCGGCTTCAAACGACAACACATTCTTCACGTCCACATCGTCCATGAAGCCTTTGTTCACGGCGAACAAGGTGGCACCCATCAAGCTGATGGGCTGAGGCGAGTACTGGGCTTGCTTGAGCAATTCAGTCACGCGCGCGCCACGGTCAAGCTGCTTGCGAGTGGCTTCATCCAGGTCTGACGCAAACTGCGCAAAGGCAGCCAGTTCGCGGTACTGCGCCAAGTCGGTACGGATGCCGCCAGACAGGCCCTTGATGATTTTGGTCTGCGCCGCGCCACCCACACGAGACACCGAAATACCGGCGTTGATCGCAGGACGGATGCCCGCGTTGAACAGCGAGGTCTCCAAGAAGATCTGGCCGTCGGTGATCGAGATCACGTTGGTGGGCACAAAAGCGGACACGTCGCCCGCTTGGGTTTCAATGATGGGCAGTGCCGTCAGCGAACCGGTTTTGCCTTTGACCGCGCCTTTGGTGAATGCTTCAACGTAATCGGCGTTCACGCGTGCCGCGCGCTCGAGCAGGCGGCTGTGAAGATAGAACACGTCGCCAGGGTAGGCTTCACGGCCTGGTGGGCGGCGCAGCAGCAAGGACACTTGGCGGTAGGCCACGGCCTGCTTGGACAGGTCGTCGTACACGATGAGCGCGTCTTCGCCGCGGTCGCGGAAATACTCACCCATGGTGCAGCCTGAGTAGGCCGACACGTACTGCATGGCCGCGGACTCCGCTGCCGTCGCTGCCACCACGATGGTGTATTCCATCGCGCCGTTGGCTTCCAGTGCGCGCACCACGTTCTTCACCGACGATGCTTTTTGGCCGATGGCAACGTAGATGCGGGTCATGTGCTGACCCTTCTGGTTGATGATGGCGTCGATGGCCACGGCGGTTTTGCCGGTCTGGCGGTCGCCGATGATGAGTTCGCGCTGACCGCGACCCACAGGCACCATGGAATCAATCGACTTCAGGCCGGTTTGCATGGGCTGATCGACCGACTTGCGCGCAATCACGCCGGGTGCGATTTTCTCGATCGGCATGGACAACTTGGCGTTGATAGGGCCTTTGCCGTCGATGGGCTGACCCAAGGCATTGACCACGCGGCCTTTGAGCTCAGGGCCCACGGGCACTTCCAAAATGCGGCCGGTGCACTTGACCGTGTTGCCTTCAGAGATGTGTTCGTACTCGCCCAAAATCACTGCGCCGACCGAGTCGCGCTCCAGGTTCAGCGCCAGCCCGAAAGTGGGTGAACCGTCAGGGGCGGCGGGGAACTCCAACATCTCGCCTTGCATCACGTCTGACAGACCGTGAATGCGGCAAATGCCGTCAGTCACCGACACCACCGTGCCTTGGTTTTTGATGTCGGCCGCGGCGCCCAGACCTTCGATGCGGCTCTTGATGAGTTCAGAGATTTCTGCGGGATTCAGATTCATGCTCGGCTTCCTTTGAATTCGTTAGCTCGGTTCTGACGCGGCATCCAAATGCCATGCGGCGTCAGACCAAAAATTTGTACAGCCGCCCGCTTTTAAAAGCGCAAAGCGGCCATTGCTTACGCGACCAGCGCGGCTTTCATCTGTTCAAGGCGAGCTTTGATCGAGGTGTCGAGCACTTCGTCGCCCACCACCACGCGAATGCCGCCAATCAAGTCAGCTTGCACTTGCACGCTGGCATTGAGCTTGCGGCCGAACCGCCTTTCCAACGAAACAACCACCTCATTCACTTGCTCAGCAGACATCTCAAACGCGCTGTAGATCACCGCATCTGACACACCGGCGTTGGCGTTGGCCAGCACGTGAAACTGCGCTGCAATTTCGGGCAAAGCTGCCAAGCGATCGTTCTCAATCACGGTGCGCAACAGGTTTTTTGAAGCGTCTGACAAAGGAAGCTTGACCACCGAAGTCATGACATCCACCACTTGAGCGGTGGTTGTCTTCGGGCTGTCCGCAAATTGACGCAGCTGCGCGTTGGAAGACACGTCCGCCAAGGCATCAATCTGAGCGCCCGCTTGCTTCAAGTCGCCTTTGACGGCCACTTGGAACAGCGCTTCGGCATACGGCCGGGCCAGGGTTGCAAGCTCAGCCATGAATCAAAGCTCGGTCTTCAAACGCGACAACAACTCAGCGTGAACGCCAGGGTTGACTTCGCGTTTGAGAATTTGCTCGGCGCCTTTAACCGCCAACGCAGCCACTTGTTCGCGCAAGGTTTCGCGCGCTTTCAATGACTCTTGCTGTGCTTCGGCCCGGGCTGCTGCGACGATCTTGGCACCTTCTTCGGACGCGCGGCCTTTGGCTTCTTCGACCATGGACTGCGCCAGACGCTCAGCATCAGCCAAACGCTGCGCCGCATCGTTGCGGGCGCTGGAGAGTTGAGCTTCGACGCGCTTGTTGGCGTTGGCCAATTCGGTCTTGGCCTTGTCGGCGGCGGACAAGCCGTCGGAGATCTTTTGTGCGCGTTCGTCGAGTGCCTTGACGATGGGCGGCCACACGAATTTCATCGTGAAACCGACCAAGATAAGGAACACGATCAGTTGCGCGATCAGCGTAGCGTTGATGCTCACGATGTTGCCCTTTTTGATCAGGTTAGGTCAGCTTGAATCAATTTGGAATCCAACGCTGACGACCGTGGGTCGTCAGCGTCAGCAGCGTTCTGCTTACTTCGGCAGGTTGGCGATTTGGGCCAAGAACGGGTTGGCTGTGGCGAACCACAAAGCGATACCGGTGCCGATGATGAAGGACGCGTCGATCAGGCCCACCAACAAGAACATTTTGGTTTGCAGTTCGTTCATCAGCTCAGGCTGACGTGCTGCCGATTCCAGGTACTTGCTGCCCATGATGCCGATGCCGATACAAGCGCCAAACGCGCCCAGACCAATGATCAAACCGACGGCGAGAGCGACAAAGCTGATGACTTCCATGGTGTTTCCTTAAGAATAAAAAATAAAAACTAGCGAGACAAACGAACTACAAAACGGCGAAGAGAGATCAGTGGGCGTCGTGCGACTGCCCGATGTAGACCAAGGTCAACATCATGAACACGAAGGCTTGCAGGGTGATGATCAAGATGTGGAAGATCGACCACACGGTTCCCGCAAAGATATGGCCCAGGAAGAGCGCGATGCCCGTTCCCGAAAGCGCAAACGCACCGCCCATCAACGCAATGAGCAAGAAAATCAGCTCACCGGCGTACATGTTGCCAAACAGACGCATGCCGTGGGAAACCGTCTTGGCCACAAACTCGATCAACTGCATGGCGAAGTTCACAGGGTACAAAGCCCAGTGGTTGCCGAAAGGAGCGGTGAACAGCTCATGCACCCAACCCGTCGCGCCTTTGATCTTGACGTTGTAGACCAAGCAAACAATCAACACGCCAAGGGACAGGCCCATGGTCATGGACAGATCGGCGGTGGCGACCACACGCAGATAAGGCAGGCCGAAGACGTGTTCGCCTATCCAGGGCAGGATGTCCACGGGCAACAAGTCCATGGCATTCAGCAGAAAAATCCACACGAACACCGTAAGCGCCAAAGGTGCGACCAGCTTGCGGCTGTGAGCGTTGTGCACGATGCCTTTGGCTTGGCTGTCGACCATTTCAACCAGCAGCTCAACCGCAGCCTGGAAACGGCCGGGGCGACCCGATGTGGCCTTGCGCGCAGCCAGCCACAACAGCCAGCAACCGACGATGCCGAGGGTCACACTGAAGAACAAAGAGTCGTAGTTAATGACGGAAAAGTCCACCACAGACGTCTGTTTTTTGTTCTGCAAATGCTGCAGGTGGTGAACGATGTACCCGCCCGCTGTCAGTGCTTGGCCTTCTGCTGCCATGTTCGTCAGATCCTCATCACTTGTGTCAAGCCAGATCGAGTTAACGTCCGCGCCACAACAGCGCAAACCAATTCATTTGTGAGCAGACCACCATCGTCACCAGCAAAGCGGGCCAGTTCAGATGAGGAACCACTCTGGCCGCAATCACCAACATGGCAATAGCGACCGCGATTTTCATCGTTTCCCAAAACATCAACCCCATGGCCGCAGCGGTTGGGGAATCAGCTCTTTTGGTCATCCCGCGCGCCAGCAAAGCACTCGGGATCACCACAGCAGCCGCGCCGTAAAGCGCTGACCAAGCAGCGTTTTGGTGACCACCGCCTGTGCGGACAAAAATCCAAGTCGCCGCCACGCAAATTAACCCCACCGCGGCTTGCGCACCCACGACACGCCAAGGCGAAATCATGGGTTGCTTGACTCGCAAGGCCTGCGCCTCTTCGCGGGTCAACGCCTTGTAGTTCCCATCATTTGACTCATCTCTTATCGAGTCGGCAATGACTTTGAAAGCCCTCTTTGCGATGGGTTGGCCGTGGTCAAACGAGTCGATCATGGCGCGAATTACAAAGCAGTTACAGGCGGTTGCAGCAAAGCCTCGGAATTATACGTGGAAACCCGCGCCGAAGGGAAGCGCGTCTGGCGGGCGAATCAAGAGCGCCAGCGCCAGGCGCGCGACAACACAGCGTGGGCGGCTTGTGCTTCGGGATTGTTTTCGCGCGACAACAGCGAAAAACGTCGCCAGGCAACCCAAACGGCGCTGACGATCAACGCCAGCAATGTGCTCGCCAAAACAATCATGGCGCGCGACGGCTTGGATTTGTAATCGGGCACCAAAGCCGCATCGACTTGCTGCAAGACCGGGCCTTCTTTGGCCTCGTCGAGCTTGGCCATCTCGTACTGCCGAATCATGCCTTCGAGCAGAGTTTCTTGCAGCTTCAACTCGCGGCGCGCACGCACGTAATCGATGGCCACTTCGGGCAGCTTGCCCACGGGCATGTCGACTGCGCTGCCTGCGTTGCCGCCTTTGTTGGACTCCATGCGCGCGAGTTCGCCGCGCAGTGCGCGCAACTCGGCGTTCATGCGCATGACGTCAGGGTTTTGCTCGGTGGCACCGCCGCGCAAAACCTTGAGTTGCACCTCGCGTTCGGCGATCAAACCGCGCAGTTGCGCCGCGCCCAAAATCAGCGCTTCGGCCTGTTTGTCGAGCGCAATCACGCCCGACTTTTCCTGCACGGCGCGCAGTTGGGTTTCCGCCTTGACCAAGTTCTCTTTGGTGTCTTTCAGTTGTTGCTCGAAAAACACCCGGCGCAGTTGCGCTTCTGACACCGCCAAACGGCCGAGGACTTTGGTGACTTCGCCGACATGGGCGTTCGCCAACTCGGCCGCAAACTTGGGGTCCTCGTCGTCAACTTCGACGCTGATCACGCCACTTTTTTTCTCGGACGCGACGCGGATGTATTTGGGCAAGGTCTTGCGCAACACCTCGTAGGACTTGACTTCGTAGCGGTCTTTCAACTTGAAGCGCTCGTCCAGAGCACGCTGCACGCTGTCACTTTTCAACAAAGCGACGTAAAGCTCATCCGGTGTTTTCGCCATGCCGCCTGCCAGCCCGCCCAAGGAACCCAAGGCGGCCAAGGCGGCAGACGCACCGCCCGAGTTTTGCGAGGTCGGGGGCAACAAAGTCGTGCGTGCGGTGTAGATCGCTGGCAGCGCGAGCGACACGGCCAGCGAAGCCAGCGCGGCCGCCACGGTCGCACCCAAAATCACACGCTTGCCTTCGCCCCACCAAGTCAGCAGATCGATCAAGCCGATGCCGCCGTCTTCCTCTTCATAGGCAAGGGTGTCTGATGTTGCCGCAGCGTCTCGCTCAGAGGAATTCATGTCACTGCCGTATCGTCTTGATGGCCGCAGCGCCCAGACCAAACTGCGAGAAGATTTGTGACCAATCCTTCAAGTTGCGCACCAAGGCCCGGCCCCAGGTCTCGAAGTCAAGCTGATTGGGCACCACGACTGCGTCGCCGGGTTGCAGGGGCTGCGACTCCAAGCTGCCCACGCCAAAGAAACCGCGCTTGTCATTTGAGTGGTTCACGGTGCCATCGGCCCGCAAGATGAACATGTTGGACGGATCTGCCGCCTCGTCCACGCCGGCCAAGCGCAAGTAGTCGCCCGCCGTGCGCCCGGCCTTCCACAAAAAGGCGTTGCTGTTGACCACCGCGCCTGCCACTGTGACAAAGCCAGGTCGCGTGGGGACGCTGATGCGGTCGCCGTTTTCCAGGGGCACATCCGGCAGCTGATCGACCGAGTTGGTGTTGACCGTCAGCTCCAGTGCGATGCGGCCATTCGGTTGTATGCGCGCCAGGCGCGCGAGTTGGGCCTGTGTGGCGGCGTTGCTGACGGCGGCACTGCGGTCGGCTGATACGTCGTCTCGACGATTTGCCGATTCGCGCGCCGTTTGCGTGGCCGACAGCGCTTCCAGCCGGGTCATGGCTTGCTGCAAGTTTTCGCGTTGGCGCAGGCGCGTTTCTTCGCGGCTGAAATCCAGGCCATACACATAGGCTTGCTGCGTGAATCCGCCAGCGCGCACCAGCAATTGCTTCAAAGACTCACCCGGCAACAATTGATAAATACCGGGCGCTCCCACCTCACCTTCGAGCGACACCAAGCGGGTTTGGCGCGCCACCGGCACGCGCAAATCCTTTTGGCTGTAAATCGTGACCACGTCGCCCGACAGCAGTTCAATGTTGTTCAGTGGATCGCCTTGCAGCACCACCTTGCCCAAATTGAACGGAATCACTTGGGTGGACAGGTCGCGCGCGTTCAGTCGCTCGATGACGGCGTAATCCCAATTCAGCTCGTCAAACAGCACACCAGATCGTTTGCGGGCTGCGGCCACCAGCGCATCGTCTTCGCGCTTTTCTTGGGCTCGGCGCGACGGGGTGCGACTGGCAGTGCTGCCTTGCTCGTTGGCTTCGGTTCGGTCGGAGGCATTGCGCCTGGGATCGTCTTCATCCGGCTCCAAAACCTGCACCAGCAAATTTTTGCGCCGATAAAAGTCGGGCGAAATGAGGGCGTCGCGATCAGGGATCAAGTCGCTGATGCGCATGCCCGGCTTGAAGGCGTAGCGCAGCGGTTGGGCCACATGGCCTTTGAGCGTCACGGCGTTGGCAAACTGGGCTGAGATGGGCAGCATGGTCAGCACGTCGCCGTCGCGCAGGGTCTTTTGCAAGCCGGCAGAGTCGGCCTTGAACTCCTCCACAAAACGCGCGGCCTTGGCCTGCATGTTGTCGATGCGTTCCAACTGAACGCGGTTGGGATTGGCCAACACGGTGGCACCGCCTGCGTAACGCAGCACGTCGCGCAGTGGTTCCTGCGCCGAGCGCAGCTCGTAGATAGCCGGGGTGTCCAACGCCCCGGTCAAGGCCACGCGCGGGCCTGCGGGTTGAAACACCAACACGTCGCCGGCCACCAATTGCACGTCTTTGGACTTGTCGCCTTGAACCAAAAAATCGTAGGCGTCGAACACCGAGACCGCCTTGCCGTCGCGGCGCAGCGTCAGCTTGCGCATGGAGCCATTCGGTGCCGGGCCGCCTGCTGCCACCACGGCCGACAGCAGCGTCGATTGGCTGGGCAGCGTGAACACACCGGGGCGCTGCGCAGGCCCGACGACGAACACCGTCACCCCGCGCAACTGGCCCAGGGTGACGTTGAGATTGAAGTTGGTGTACAGCCTGCCGATTTGCGCGCGCAGGTGTTTTTCCAGCTCAGACGCCTTCACACCGGCTACGTTGAAGCTGCCAACTTTGGGCAGGCTGACTTGACCGTTGCGATCGACCGTGCTGCGGTAGTCCACGTCGATGGAGCCCCAGGCGCGAATCACCAGCTCGTCACCCGGGCCGACGGTGTAGTCGGCAGAGACCGGCACATTGCTCAAGCCGCTGGGCCGGTCAGCTGCCTCTGTGAAGAAGTTCAAGCCGAAGACGGGCAACAAGCGGCCCGTGGCGACCTCCACGAACTTTTGAAACTCACTTGGCGGTGCAGGCGGCTGATAAGCGCGGCGCGCATTCGCGTCTTGGCCGTTCTCGTTGCCGAACTGACCATCACGTGCGCGCTCGCGCACGCCGTCGCGC
>JANYJJ010000207.1 GCA_025358485.1 Burkholderiales bacterium
CTCAAACCCATGAAACGTCGCGGAAACCGGCGCTACTACCAACACCACGAAGTGCTGCTCATTCGCCGAATTCGCGAGCTGCTGTACGACCAAGGTTTCACCATCAGCGGCGCCCGCAACCGCCTGACCGACAGCGCCCAAGTCCGCGCCGACATGCTGCAAGGCAATGAGTCGCAGCTTGCATATGACGAAGCCTTGGAAGAGGTCGAAGCGGCAGAGATGTCTGCGCGCATCACGACAGTGGCCATGCTCGACGTGCCGGCCGCCGGCGACCCCAGTCTTAGCAAGTCCTCGACGCTAAGCGCCGACCAAGTGCGCCGCGAGTTGATCTCCATCCGCAGCCTGCTCGCGGTCTGACAGCCGCTGTTTTGAACCTATAATTTCTGCTCAGTCGGGGCGTAGCGCAGCCAGGTAGCGCACTTGCATGGGGTGCAAGGGGTCGTGAGTTCGAATCCCACCGTCCCGACCAGTCAAATCAACGGGTGAGCGTTCACAAGACGCTGACCCGTTTTTTTTGGGCTCAAAACGTCGTTCTGGTTGCCGCTGGTCAATCGTCGTGGGGTTGGCAACCTTGAATGAACACGATCTCACTTTTGAGCTGAGCTGGTGCATTTGCTTTTGCGCGGGCACAGCCCGAAGACAATTGAGGCACTTCCCCCAACTCCCATTCAGCACGGCCAGATAAGCCGCATGCTGCTGCCCATGTGCCTTGCAGCGTTTGCCGCTGGTCTCAATGACCGCTTTCCTTTCGTCTTGCTCGCCAATCGCGACGAGGGTTTTGACCGTGACGCTGCGGCCATGACGTGGTGGCCAGACCGCGGTGCTGCGCCCGGCTTGTTGGCTGGGCGTGACCTGTCAGCTGGGGGCACGTGGCTGGGTCTGACAGCCCTCGGCCGCTTGGCGTTGGTGACGAATGTTCGTGAGCCTGGGCGCGTGTTGGTGGGGTCGCCTTCGCGGGGCGAGCTCGTGCCGAACTGGCTGCAAAGCGGACACGGTGCGCACGATGCGGCCGCGCTCCTGAGACTGGGTGAAGTGGCGCGCAACGGCTTTAATCTGCTGGTCGCCGATCTTCAATACGTCGGGTCGAACTCGGCCGCCTCAGACCAGGCGCGCTGGCTCAGCAACCGCCCCCAGTTGCAAGATCGCGGCTTGAGGTCGGGTGTGCACGGCGTCAGCAACGCAGCGTTGAACACACCTTGGCCCAAGCTGGTGCGGCTGAAGCAGCGGCTGCAAAGCATGTTGGGTGATGGGCATGACTTGCCGGGTTTGCAGGCCTCTGCCTTTGCGGCGCTGGCCGATCCACAGGTCGCGGCAGACACCGAGCTGCCAGCCACCGGGCTGCCGTTGCTGCGCGAACGGCAGGTGTCGCCAGCCTTCATTCGCATCGTCGGTGACGACCCGGCGGTGGCCGTTTACGGCACGCGTTGCGCCACGCTGGTGGTGGTGCAAAACCAGGGCAAGCAGCGCAGCGTGCACGTGGTGGAGCGCAGCTTCGGGGCCTCGGGCGGCGTGGTCGGCGAAGTGCGCTTTGAGTGGAATTTGCCGTTGGCTTGAAAGTCGCGGAGTCTTTTGGCTCCGTACAGGCGACCGCACGCCTCGTTCAGACGCAGGCCAGTTTGAGCTTGGCGCGCTCATGCGCTCGGGTGGCAGGTGCTTTGCCGAAGCCTTCAGGCGTGGGTATGCCTTGCTGTTGGCAGTGGTTGGCCAACAAGGCGAAGTGATGCACGGTGTGGCTGGCCACGAAGGCGAGTTCGCGGCCCAGGCTGGACGACACCCGGAAGCCGCTTTCGCCTTCCAATCCGCTTTGCCCCAGCACTTGCAGCGGTTCTGCAAAGCTCGTCGCCGAGGTGGCCTTCAGTGCTGCTTGCAGCGCATGCAGGCGCTCGCGGGCGACGTTCGGGCTGGCGTCTAACGCGGCATTGCGAGGGCGGGCGTCGTAGTCGACGCTGCCGGTCACAGCGGGAAATAGCAATGCCTCGAAGTGTTCAATCACATGGCGCAGATGAGAACCCACCAAGCCTGCGTAGCGCGGCCGTGTGGGGCCGACATGGGCGGCTGCCAATTCCAAAGCTTGTTCGAGCAACAGCGCGTTGAAGCCAAGCAGGCAGGGACTGTCGTCACTTTCGGTGCGGACGTTGACGGGGTGGGCTGACATGGCAGTGTGGGCTGACGGTTGTTCTGATGGTGCGACAGGCGCGAGGTCGGAAGAAAAACTCAAACCCGACTTTTGCTCCCCATCAGCAACGACAGCCACACATCACGGCGCAGCCACAGGAGCAAAGCACAGCACACCCACACGCCGCAGGCCAGCATGAAGAGTTCTCCGCCGTCGCTGCTGCCGTCGGTGTTCACCACCGCGATGCCCAAGGGCGTGAACAGGTGAAAAAAGATGGCCCCGCTGATCACGCCCAAACCCATCGCCGCACCCAGCACTTGCACCAAGCGTGAACCGCTCAAGGCTGCGCCGATGATGAGCAAGACAGAAGCGATCAACTCAAACGTGCCCACCACCTTGGCCGAGAAGATGCCGCCAGGTGCAAACACGCCGCCCAAGCCCAGCGACGCAGCCCAAGGGTTGAGCTTGCCTTCGAAGATGTAGACAGTCTCGGGCGAGCCGGTGAACTTGAAGAACAGTGACTGGATGAAGACGAATGTCACAAAGGCCGTCAGCAGCCAGTGACCATGTTTTTTGAGCCAGGCCATGACGCTGCTCACTTCTTCAGCAGGGCTGGAAACTTGACGTTCGCGGTGGTGATGTAACCCGCGGTGTCTTTCTTCCACTTGGTTTGCACCTCAGCGTCGTAGTTCAAATAAAGCTTGCCGTCGATGACGCTGAATTGCTCGGGATCGACTTTCACCAAATTGCCTTGCGTGACGCCGTAAGCGCAGTAGCCACCGTATTGCGGGGCGTATTTTTCGGGGTTGGCTTTGAAGAGATCGAGGTTGCCCTGTGTGGCGAACTTCCACTTCGCGCCTTGCCAATCGGTGGCCAGTGCGTCGGTGCCTTTGACGGGCTTGCTCTGGATGAAATAGGCGACCGTGTCGTAACCGTTGATGGCGGTGTCGGTGCTGCCGCCGAACACGCTGTTCTTGAGTGTGTTGATCGGCTGCGCAGCAAATGCGCTTGTGCTTATGACGGCGCTTGCGATGACGCTTGCGAAGGGGGCTGTTGCGGTCAGCGTCAAAAGCAGGCGGCGGGTGATCGTGGAGCCGGTATTTGTGCGCGAAGGTTGCAGCATGATCATGCCTCGGTGATTGTTGAAAACGATGTGCTTGTTCGTCGAACCAAGGCTTGCGGCATTACGTCAATTGCGAAAATTCGCGCAAAGATTTGTGTGCCATCAGTCGGTGGCTGGGTACAAGGGCGTGAGCTGTTTCTCGCGTTTGTAGTCGCGCACAAAGTCGGCCCAGCGCATCACTGCAAAGCCGCGTTTGCGGTTGGCTGCGCCTATCTCAAACAGCCAGCGGTACTGGCGCATCAAATCGCGCCAGGCTTGCAGCAAGCTGGTGTTGCGGTCCCAAATGTGGGTGCTTTCCGCGCCTGCACCATTCACCTCGACGATGGTGAAGCCGCTGCCGCGCTGCACTTGCGCAAAGTCGGCAAAGCGCACATCGAATCGACCAAAGTGAAACTCGGGCATGCGCTGAGAGATGGCGTCAAAAGCCGCTTCCATTTGCGGCGTGACCAAGGCAGTGCCGTCTCGAAAAATCGCGCCACGGCTGTGGCTGCCAGCGAACGCTAAGCGCACGGCCTCGCCCTGCGCGGGCACGCCGTCCAGCCGCTGCAAGTGGCGCTTCAAATACAGGTGCTGCAATTTGCCAGCGCGTGGGTCGTCCACGACGAGTTGACGCAGCGTGCGCTTGCCGTCGCCAATCACGTGTGGAAAGTACTTGAGGGTGATGGACACGATGCGGCCTTGCGCTTGGCCCGGACGGCGGCAGTAGAAGATGCCAGCCTCGCCTTCGAACGGCACCAAGCGCTGCAACAACAGGGTGGCACCGGCAGGGAAGGCTTGCAAATAGGCCGTCACGTCAGCGGGGCTGCGCATCAGTTTGACGCCCGCGCCACGGCAACCCAAATCCGGTTTGGCCACGACGGGCAAGGCCAAGCCTGCGGCGGCCATGGTGGCCAATGCAGCGTTGCATTCGGCTTGCACATCTGCGAGCTGCAGCGGACGCGTGACGCGCACAAACGGGGCCACCCATTGCGGGATGTACCGCATGGCCATGGTCAAAATATCGGCCTTCGATTCACCAAAAAAACCACCGCCCGGAAACGACGGGTTGGCTGCCGTCGGCAGCAGAACACTGCGGTGACGCAGCATCAGCCAGACTGCGTACAACATCACCGGTGGATAAAAAGCCCACATGGGCCAGAACTCAAAAAAGCTCAGCGGCTTGCCGCTTTCATCAAAGGGCGGCATGCCTTGGTGCGGATGAGTTGCAACGTGACTGGTCTCAAGCGATGGCGCAGTCGCACTTGCAGTCGCAGTCGCAGTCGCAATCGCAATCGCAGTCGCAGTCGCAGGGGGCTCGGAAAGATGTGCAGGCACGCGCGCGGCTGGGAAGGCAATGATGGTCATGGTGAATTGGTCGGATTTGCAGCGACTGGATTACGACGCTGACGCAAAACCTGCCAACGTTGCCACAGCGGCACGGCCAGGGCCAGCACGATGATGGGCAAGGCGACTGCCAGCGGCGCAGGCAAACCCAGCGTGCAGGCCAGTGTTTGGCCGATGGCCGCGCTCAACACGTAAAGACTCACCGTCCACAGCGCGACCGCCAGCAACACCCACAAACTGAAGGGAATGAACGGCACGCGCACAAAACCGCAGGTCGTGTAAGTGGCCAAGCGCAGGCCAGGAATCACACGTGCCAGCAACACGGCGCTGCTCAAGCGGCGCACTATCTTTTCGCGCGCCCAGGCTGACTTGGCCCCCACATAACGCCGCTGCAACCAAGGCATGCGCGTGGCCAGCAAGCCCACGCCGTAAAGGGCCAGGTCACCCACGGCAATCCCGGCGCCCACGGCAAACAAAGACAGCCCCCACGAGATGGCACCTTGGGCAGCAAGCGCCACACCAGCGGCAATGGCCAGGTCTTCCAACAGCAGCGTGGTGAGTGCCAGTACCAGGGCAATCACCCCCGGTGTGGCCATGCCCGACAACGCCTGAGCAAACCAGCTGCTGGCTTGGTGCCATGCGCTCAAAAACATGCAGGCTCCAAGGCCGAGCGAATCGCGTCGCGCACCACGTCTTCAGAGTTCCAGGGCAAGAAGTGATTGCGGCCTTGCAGCAGCACCGTCTGAACGCAAGCGGCATTTTTGAGCTGCGCTTGCATGAAGGCCACGTTGGCCACGGGCACCAAATCGTCTTTCGTGCCGTGCACGATGACGACCTTGGTGTTGATGCGCGCCAGCATGTTTTGCAGCGCCACCAATTCCGGCTTCAGCGCCATCAACTCGGCATTGGCGTTGCGTATGGTGCGAGGCAACATCCACCGCACCGGGCTCCAAGCGCCCACATGCTGCATGGGGTGGATGACTTCTTGCGCCGGGTCCAGCGAGGCGGCCAACAACACCACGGCACGCAATCGCGGCGGTTGTTCGGCGGCCAACTGCGCCGCCACATAGGCCACGATGGGCCCACCCAGAGAATGACCAAGCAACACTGCTTGGCGGCCATCGGTGGGCAACAAAGCGATGACGGCCGCGGCCTGCTCGGCCAAACCCGTCACTGCCGCGTCTGGGCCACTGACACCAAAGCCCGGTCGGTCCAGCGCCACCACTTCCAAGCCCACGGGTGGCCGCGTCACGTAGTCAGTCCAGCCTGTGGCCGAGCCCGGCGTGCCGTGCACCAAGATCAAGCGCGGTCCGCGCGCATCGCCATTGCGCAAGTAGCTGACGCGGGCTGACAAGGGCGATCCCATGTCGATAGTTTGGCGGAGCGCTTCGGTGGCGGACGCCGAAGTGGCAGGGCCGGGCGGCGCACAGCCCAAAGCCGTCAGCGCGACGCCTATGGCTGTCCATAAGCTGGGGCTAAAGGGTCGAGACAGAGAAGCTGTTGGCTGGCGGGACATGGGTGGAAGGCCGCACTGGAATGCGAATAACCAGTTGTCGAGCCTATCAACGCAAGATTACAAATTCACTTGTAATCGACATTCTGTTTACGCGACAACCGTAAGCCCGCTGCGCATTTTTCGCTCGGCCTGAACTTCATGGAAATCCAATCTCGCGCCGATGCCAGCACCTCAACCCGCCCCGCCTACAGCGCGCGCTTGGCGAACTCGGCAGATGACCTGCGCGCCGCACAAGCCTTGCGGTTTGAAGTGTTCAACCTTGAACTGGACGAAGGTTTGGCGCAGGCCTACGACACCGGTTTAGACGCCGATGCGTTTGACGCCATCTGCGACCACTTGATTGTTGAAGACACCACCTCGGGTGCCGTCGTGGGCACCTACCGCATGCAAACCGGCCTTCGCGCGGCGCACGCTTTGGGCTACTACAGCGAACGCGAATTCGACTTCAGTCCGTTTGAAGCACGGCGCGCGCAGATGGTCGAGTTGGGCCGCGCCTGCATCCACATCAAGCACCGAAACTTCGCCGTCCTGACTTTGCTGTGGAGGGGAATTGGTCAATTCGCGCGTGATCACGGCGCGCGTTACTTGCTTGGGTGCAGCTCCATCACCTCGCAAGACGTGGCCGAAGGCATGGCCGCCTACCGCGTTCTGACCCCGCATTTGGCTCCTGCCGAATGGCTGACGTTGCCGCACGCGGCCTTTGCATGTCAGCGTGGCAACACAGACGCGGCGACAACCGCGAAGGCCCCCAAAATCCCGCGCTTGTTGTCGGCCTACTTGGCCATGGGCGCGGCCATTTGCGGCCCACCTGCACTGGACACCGAGTTCAAAACCATCGACTTTTTGACATGGCTGGACATCGAATCACCGGCGGTGGTCGCGATGCAACAGCGTGGTCGCTTTGTGGTTTGAGGTGTTCGTCGGCGCGCTGTCAGTTCACTCGGATAAATTAAACCCGCTTTGTGTGGGCGCATCACGCAGCAGCATCGTTCAAGCAATTTGCGACCCCGACCCTTGACGACCTTGCTGAGCGGCCGCCCGGCGCGCTCGTTTTTTTGAGGTGTCCGCAGTGATGTTTCGAGGCCGCAGGCCCGCCAACACTGTTCCGTGGGGGGGATTGCCGCGTTGCTGCGTGTGTGACTCAGCGATGCACCGCTCGCAGCAAGCGGTCGGCCGCTGGCAGGCTGGCATCTGAGTCAAGCTCGGTGGCCACTTGGGTGCATACCGCCCGGCACAGCGTTGCCACGCGTTCGCTTTGCAGTCGGTAATAGATTTGCGTGCCTTCGCGGCGACGCCCCAAAACACCAGCGCGGTAGAGCGTGGCCAGGTGCTGCGACATGTTGGGCTGGGTGGTGTCAATTTGCGCCAGCAACTGCGACACATTGCGCTCACCGTTGCACACCGCGCTGATGATCTTCAAGCGCACGGGGGTGGACAGCAGGCCGAACAACTCGGCGGCCGATTCAAAAACCAAGTCTTCTTCGCTGGTGTTTGCCACGACGTTTTTCACACTGTTTGCCGCACTGTTTGCCACACTGTTCCTCACGACCTTCACCACAGTCCCCTCACCGCTGCTTGATGCATCAATGTATCAGCACGCGCCGATACTGAGTCGCTTTTGAGATGGCTGTCTGCGCGCTGCGGGTCGCGCGAGTCAAAGGAGAATCAGGTGATGAATGAAATCGAAATGAGCGGCTTGGCCGCCAAAGTTTTGTGGGCGTCGTTTGGGCTGGCTACGGTGTTTGGGGTGATTGCGCAGCGCACTCACTTTTGCACCATGGGTGCCATCGCCGATGTGGTCAACATGGGCGACTGGACACGCGCTCGCATGTGGGCGTTGGCCATCGCGGTGGCGGTGTTGGGTTTCAACGCCATGGTGTGGCTGGGCTGGGTTGAGGCCAAGCAGTCGCTGTACGGCGGCACGCGCTTGTTGTGGTTGTCGTCTGTTGTCGGCGGGCTGATGTTTGGCTTTGGCATGGTGCTGGCATCGGGTTGCGGCAGCAAGAACCTGGTGCGCTTGGGCGGCGGTAATTTGAAGGCTTTGGTGACGGTGCTGGTGCTGGGCGTGGCGGCCTTCGCCACCTTGCGCGGCATCACTGCGGTGTTGCGCGTCAATTCGGTGGACATGGTCTTTTTGGATATGCCTACAGGCCAAGATTTGCCCTCGCTTTTAGCGCAGCGGGTGGGCGTCGCCAAGCCGATGTTGGCCATGTTGCTGGGGGCAGTGGTGGCACTCTTGTTGACGGCTTGGGTGGTGCGCAAACCTGAAGGGCGCACGTCTGAGGTGTGGTGGGGCGGCGCGGGCATCGGCGCGGTGATCGTTGCGGTGTGGTGGGTTTCGGGCCGCATGGGCTATGTGCCTGAAGACCCCAGCACTTTGGAGCCCGCCTTCTTGGCCACCAACTCCAAGCGCATGGAGTCGCTCAGCATGGTGGCCCCCGTGGCCTACACGCTCGACTGGTTGATGTTCTTCAGCGACAAATCAAAGCTGCTCACGCTGGGCATTGTCAGCATGGTGGGCGTGGCGTTGGGTGGCCTGCTGGGCTCACTGGCCGACCGAAGCTTTCGCTGGGAAGGCTTTGGCGGCGTCGAGGATGTGACCAATCATTTGGTGGGCGGTGCGTTGATGGGCGTGGGCGGCGTGGTGGCGCTGGGCTGCACGGTGGGGCAGGGCATCAGCGGCTTGTCCACCTTGTCGCTGGGCAGCATGGTGGCCACGGCGGCCATCATGGTGGGCGCTGTGCTGGCCCTGCGCTACCAAATTTGGCGGCTTTGACTTGGCGGCTTTGACTTGGCGGTTTTGATCTGGCGGCATTGATCCGCTCGTCCTGAGCCATCACACCGCGATTGAACTTTCAACCCAAGGTGTCCGCCCAAATATTGCGCGCCCAACCGGTCGCGTAAGTGGCCTCCAACTCTGAGCGCAGCGCCGACACGCCGCCTGAACCCGCCACTGTCTTGAAAGTTTTCTCGGCCGCCACGTACTCGTGAACACTGGCCACGTGGATCACCTCAGATGGGCTCACAAAGCTGTAGCAGGTATTGGTCAACATCGGGCGTGCGTTCAGCTCCCAGCCCTTCAGTCGGGACACGATGGCGGCTGCCACGACCTTGCCGTGGCTGTTGGCCATGTGACCTGATTTGGGCATGGCCGGGGCGATTTGTATGGCGTCGCCAATGATGTGGATGTCTTTGGCTGCGGTCGACTCGAATGTTTGGTAATTCACCTGGCACCAGCGCGCGTTGGCGTTGGCAAATTTCGACTGCACCGCCAGGGCACCGGCGCGCATGGGCGGCAGCACGTTCAGCACATCGGCTTTCACGTCGTCTTGCACATCGAACTTCACCGTCATGGTTTTCGCATCGACGCTGGTGGCTTTGTGCTGGCTTCGATACTCCAACATGCCCGGGTACAAATCGGCCCAGGCCTTCTTGAACAGCGCCGGTTTGGAAGTGATGTCGGGGTTGGCGTCGAGGATCAGCACTTTCGACTTGGGCTTGTTCGCCTTCAAATAAGCCGCCACCAGGCTGGCGCGTTCATACGGGCCGGGTGGGCAGCGGTAAGGTGCCTCGGGAATGGTGATGGCAAACACGCCGCCATCGCGCATGGCCTCAAGCTGCTTCCACAAAGCCACGGTCTCGCTGCCCGCCTTCCACGCCTGCAAAATTTGGCCTTCGGCGTTGGCTTGCCTCAAGCCTTGAATCTCGTCGAACATCATTTCAATGCCGGGCGACAACACCAGCTTGTCGTAGCGAATCTCGCCGCCGTTGGCCAGCTTGACGGACTTCTTCTCAACGTCAATGGCGGCCACCATGTCGTGCACCACGGTGATGCCGTGCTTCTTGCGCAGACCGTCGTAGCTGAGCGTGATGTCGCTCAGTTGTTTCACCCCGCCCACCACCAAGTTGGACATGGGGCACGACACAAAATTACGGCTTGGTTCGATCAGCACCACATCAAGCGTGTTGTCTGAAAACAGCCGTATGTATTTGGCAGCGGTGGCTCCGCCGTACCCGCCGCCGACCACCACCACTTTGGCCGCAGACGGTGCGCCGCCCGCGTTGGTGCTGGTTGCGGCGCAACCGCCCAAAGCGGCCAATGAGCCGCCCGCCAACAAACCTTGAACCCATTCGCGACGATTCAGCATGGTGTGCTCAGTTCTTAGAAGAAGTGTTCTTGGCGGCGAAGTAAGTCGCCATGGCTTCGATTTGCTCGGGCGTGTAGCCCTTGCTGATTTGGTGCATCACGGTGGCGGGGCGTTTGCCTTCGCGAAACGCCAGCATTTGCAAAACGAAGTAGTCCTTGGGCAAACCCGCCAAGCGCACCATGGTTTCGCCTTGAACCGCATTGCCTTCGGTGCCGTGACATGCAGCGCAAGTGGCAGCCAGTGAGCGCATTTGAAGCTGGCCAGGAGCGGTTTGCGCGTGCGCACCGCCCAACAACCCAAGCGTGATCATCGCGCCGCAAATGAAACGCCGTGAGCGTCGAAAATAATGCATTTGATGGACTTCCAAATTGGCTCAGTGTTCACTTGAGCGCTGGGTGATTTGAACTGGTTGTAACGCTAACGCGCAAGGCTATCGCACTTGGGCACGGCGATCAATTTGTTGTTGCGGGTGTGCGCCGCTTCAAGTGAGTTCGCCTTTGGCTGCGCAGCCTACCGCACACTAAGCTGTCGCTTGTGTTGTGCGATGTTGATGGATATTTGAAGGAGTGCAATCACCGTGAATCGCCGTGACTTCAACCTTGCCTGTTGCGCCGCAGCGCTTCCATTTGCGCCGAGCGCCCAGACCGCTGCACCCGCCGCTGCACCCACCGCTGCACCCACTGCGGCACCCGCTCAACCCATTGCATGGCCACCCATCGTGCTGCTGGACGGCGGCACCCTGGCACCCGATTCCTGGCGTGGGCAAGCGGCGGTGGTCGTATTTTGGGAAACCACCTGCCCATTTTGCAAACGCCACAACGCCCATCTGGACAAGCTGTTCCGCGCCACGCGAGGTCAGCGCCTGCGAATTTTGAGCGTGGCACTCGACACCGACGAACAGCTTGTTCGCCGCTACATGCAAACCAACGGCTATGTTTTTCCGGTGGCGATGGACGGCGGCCAGTTGCGTCAACGCCTGACTTCGCGCCGCGTCATACCCATGACCTGCGTGCTCGACCGACAAGGGGCTTTGGTGCAAGCACTGGCGGGCGAAATGTTTGAAGAGGACTTGATGGATTTCGCGCGTCTGGCTGCCTGAGCGCTTCGCGCTCAAACGCCTGTCATGCCCGGATTGCCCTGAACGCCACTTAACGTTGGCGTGTTGATGCGGCGCGGCGTCACACGGCCGCCTTGCGACTTCAACCAACGCTCCACCAGTTCCCAAATGGGTTGGGTGCCCGGCGCGTTTTTGGCTTCTTCAGCCACCGGTGCCCAGCCCGCCACCTTGTACTTTTTACCCGCTTCCAAGGGTTTGCCTTTCAGGCGCAGGTCGCTGATGCGGCTGTCCATTGCCGCGGCTGGATTCATCGCGTAAGTGAGGCCACCCACGCGCACCATGTCGCCGCCTTGTTGGTAGTACGGGTCGGGGTTGAAAAGGTTGTCGGCCACGTCTTCCAAAATAGTTTTGATGGTGTCGCCGCTCATCTCAGACAGCGTGGTGTAGGGGTAGGTGATGGCCAGTTGATCCATCAGCAGTTCGCGTGTGATGGTGTCGCCGGGCAGCAACGAGGTGCCCCAGCGAAAGCCAGGCGAGAAGGCGATGTCGGCACCTTGCACGTCCATCAGGGCATCACAAATGAGCTGATCCCAACTGCCGTTGAAGTTGCCTCGGCGGTAGAGCAGGCCGTCAGTGACGGCGAGCTTTTCACCGAGCTTGGCTTCATAGGGCGCACGCACTTTTTTGATCAGCGCGTCCATCTCGGCATCGGGCCGCAATTGGTTGGCGAAGACGGGCAGCAAGCGGTAGCGGTAGTCCACCAATTTGCCAAACTTGACGTCGAAGTCCATCACCCCCAGGAACTTGCTGTTGCTGCCTGCGTTGGTCACCAACGTCACACCGCCGGAGTTTTTCACAGGCACCGCCACCGGCACGCCGTCGTGGGTGTGGCCGCCAAAAATCGCGTCGATGCCGCGCACGCGACCGGCCAATTTCAAGTCCACATCCATGCCGTTGTGCGACAGCAGAACCACCAATTGCGCGCCCTTGCCGCGCGCTTCCTCCACCACCTTTTGCATCTGTTCTTCTCGGATGCCAAATTCCCAATCGGCCACAAAGTAGCGCGGGTTGGCAATCGGCGTGTAGGGAAAAGCTTGGCCGATGACGGCCACCGCCACGCCGTTGATTTCGCGCATCGTGTAGGGCTTAAACACCGGGTCGCCGAAGTCGTTGGTCTGAATGTTTTGCGCCAGAAACTCGATGCTGCCTTTGAAGTCTTGCTCAACAATTTGCTTCACACGGTCCATGCCGTGGGTGAATTCCCAGTGGCCGGTCATCACATCTACGCCGAGCAACTTGCTGGCGTCGACCATGTCTTGGGCGCCTGTCCACAGCGCTGTGGCCGAGCCTTGCCAGGTGTCACCGCCGTCCAGCAGCAAAGCACCGGGGCGGCTGGCTTTGAGGCGTTTGACCAACGTGGCCAGGTGCGCAAAGCCGCCGACCTTGCCGTAGCGGCGCGCGGCCTTCTCAAAGCCGATGAAGGTGTAGGCGTGCGCTGCGGCCGTGCCGGGGCGAACGCCGGCGGCCTTCAGCAAGCTTTCGCCGACCAAGTGCGGCAACTGGCCTTGCATGTTGCCTAGCCCCAAGTTGACGCTGGGCTCGCGGAAGTAAGTGGGCTTGAGTTGCGCATGGCAATCGGTCATGTGCAGGAGTGACACGTTGCCGAAGGCAGGCAGGTCGTACAAGCCTTGCTCGGCAGTGGCTGCGTCGGCGTCGGCGTAGCTGCCCAAGGCCATGCCTGCGGCCGAGGCAGATGCCAGCACTTGAAGGAAATCGCGTTTCGAGAGGTTCATGGCGTGGCGTTCAACGGTGCGCTAGAAAAAAAGCCCGCTGATTTGCGGGCTTGATGTGCTTACTGATTCACCGGCGATTTGGGGTCCAGCAACAACGCCATCAAATGCCGTATTTGCTGTTCGTCTAGCAGCTTGGCGTGACCGAAGCGCGGCATGTTGGAGCACGCTGCGTACGCTTTGCTGTTCCACAACTTACCCCAGGTGTACTGCACGATGGGCGCAGATGCAGGGTCGGCCACGTTGGTCACGCCGCGCAATTTGCCGTAGTTCCAAAGCGACGGGCCGATGTTGCCGTGGGAGATTTCCTTTTGGTCAATTTGATGGCAGTTGTAGCACTGCGCGCCGTTGCCAGCGGTGGCAGGGCTGGCGTCAGTCCAGGTCATGCCGCGGCCGTTTTGGGCCAGCTTTTCACCTTCGCGCCAATCGCCTACGTACTGACCGCCCGTCGGCCATTGGATGGTGGCAAGCGCTTCGGCCTCGACCCGCGCGGCCACCTCGGCGCTCGGTGGTTTTTCACCCGAGCAAGCCGACTGACCCAGGTCTTGCGTCAAGCGCTCCAGCTTGGCTATGCCTTGCTCGCGAAACGATGACTTGATCATTGCCAAGGCTTGCGCATCGAGCTCGCCGGACGAAGGAGGGGTGGCGCAACCAGTGGCCAGCAGCGCAAAAAAAGTGAGACCAAGTTTGATGTTCATGTTGTGGCTCAACGTTCGGCTCAGCGCTTAAGCGCAGGCGCGATCGACTGCGCGCCTTTGGCGTTCACGCCCATGTAAACGCCCAGGGCCACCGTCACGTCGGACGCAAAGCCGGGGTAAGGAAACCGCTGCTGGCGATAGCAATCGTTCAAGCGGCGCTGCATGCTCCACATCTCGCCGCTGGACACGCGGTAGGCCGGCCAAGCCGCAAATCCAACGCCGTCGCCAGGGTTCTTCGTCAGCTCAGGGAGGTCTTGCAGGCGGATGCGTTTGCCCGCTTCGCCGTGGCAACTGGCGCAAGAAAAATCCATCGGCCCACCGCGAAAGTAGAAGGCGCGTTTGCCCAATTCATAGAAGCGCTTTTCTTCAGGGTGAACCTGAGGCAAGGCCATTTTTTGACCTTTGGACTCGGCTGAAATCCAGGCCGCCAGGGCCGCCAGCGTGGCTTGCTCGCCTTTATCGAAGCCCGTCTTCGCAATCTCGGCGGCATTGAAACCTTGCAGGCTTTCCATGCAAGTCAACACACGCGATTCCAGGTCTTGCACGCGCTGCGTGTCGGCAAACCAGCGCGGCATTTGCACCCAAGCGCCTTTCACCACGCCCGCGCCCAAGCCCAAATCGCAGGCTTGCAAGGTGGCCTTTTTCGGGCCGCGCGCTGTCTTCCAAATGTCTTCGCCTTTGGCTTCAAACAGCTCGGCCGGGTTGCCGTCTTCGAGCATCTTGCGGTACTCGGCAATCCCTTCGGCTGCCGACTTGGTTTGTGCGGTTGCGGTCATGCTCGCCGCCAGTGTGGCAAAAGCGGCAGCCGCTATCGAGCTGGCAAGAAGCTTCATATCAAGCCACGACCGCTTCATCGGTGCGCGTCTCGCCTTTGTTGTCTTTCCAAGTCACGCTGACTTTGTCGCCCGCCTTGGCACCTTTGATGTTGAACTGCAAAAACGGGTTCTTCGACACCGAAGGCCCCCATGCAGCGGTCAACACCGGCTTGCCGTTGAGTTGGGCGCTGACTTCTTGGACGTACCAAGCGGGAATAGCTTTGCCCGCCGCGTCTTTGCGCAGGCCGGTTTCCATTTCATGGCTCATCAGCACGCGCACGGTGGCTTTGTCACCGGCAACTTGGGCGCGTATGCGCATCGGATCTGGCATGTTTTTTTCTCCTGACGTTCTTGCGTGTTCTGGTGTGTTTTTGCGTGCGTTGTGTCGTTCAGCCGCCGCAGCCGCCGAGCGTGACCTTGACTTCTTTTTGCGCGAACAACACTTTGCCGTCGCCCATCATGGCCACTGCGTACACGTTCGACGATTGGCCCATCTTCACGCGGGTGGAAAAGTTGGCGTCTACCGCGTCGGTCACATCAAACATGGCCGACAGCACGCTGGGGTTTTTTTCAACCAACAGCATCAATTTTTTGACGCCGGGCAGGGCGGTCGAAACGCCGAGTGGCACCACCGCGCCGTTCTCGGCAATGTCGGGTCCGGTGAGGGTCACGTCTTTGCTTTCCAACGGCGCGCTGCCGCCCAAACTCTTGAGAAGGTCGGACATGGTTTTTGTCTCAAACGCCGCCGTGTTGTAGGAGGCGTGGGCGGCTTGAGGCAGCAGGCCCGCGCCTGCCAGCAAGGCAGCCAGCTTGGCTGAGTGCGTCAGCAAATCTCTTCGGTTCAATCCTCTTCGGTTCAACATCAATGTCTCCTTCGTTCGCAATCGTTTGAGTCTGGCGCATTGGGCGCGCAGTCTCTGAATAGCTGCCTACTCTGACAAGCCGCCTACTTCAATGCCCCTGCAGCCAACCACTGTGCAATGGCCTTGGCGTCGTCCGGCGGCAGACCCTGAACAGGCATGGGAATGTTGCCCCAAACCCCTTGCCCGCCGGCCCTGATTTTCCCGAGCAAATAAGCTTCAACGCGATTGTCGCCCGCGTATTTGGTGGCAATCTCTTTGAAGCCCGGCCCGACGATTTTTTGTTCTGCGCCGTGGCATGCGTTGCAACTGTGTTTTTGAAGCAGCGCCTGTGCGTCAGCGTTTGAGTTTGCGCCGACTTTGCCTGCTGTTTCGACGGCACCCGCAACCGCAACCGCAGCCGCAACTGCTGTCTGCGCCTTGCCCGTGTTGACACCCCGCTGCGGCCCCACCAAGCGCTGCTGCTCGGCCAAGTTGCCATGCTGGTTGCGGGCGAAATCGGGCATGACCGAAGCCACCGTGGGTGCTGCGGCGCAGTCTTTCATGCACGCCACCGCTTTCACGTCAGCGCCCCTTTTCCCCATGCCGGTGCCGGGCCACAAGCCGTGGTCGGTGGTCATGCCGCCTCTGTTGGGCAGCAGCTTTTGCACCTCAGCCATGTTGCTGTTGGACAAGATGAAGTTGTCAGGCACCACGCCGCCTAAATTGAGCAGGTAAGCCGTCACAGCGTAAACCTCTTCGGTGCTCAGAGACTTGGGCGCGTTCCAAGGCATGGCGCGGTTGATGTAGTCCCACAGCGTCGACAGCGTGGGCAGCTTCATCAAGGTGGTGCGGCTTGGGAAGCCGCGGTCGTTCAAGCGTGCGACGCGGCCGGTTTTGACGTCGTCTTTTGTGGTGCCGCCGACCAACGGCGAAAACACCTCGTTGCTCTCGCCGAAAACACCGTGGCAAGACGCGCACTGTGCTTCCCAAATTACCTGTCCTTTGGCCACGCTGCCCGAGCCTGCGGGCAAGCCCTTGAGGTCAGGCCGCACATCGATGTCCCAAGCCGCCACCTCGCTGGTGGTTGCCGCGCGGCCGATGCCAGAGTAGGCGGTTTGCGCGCTTGCATGGGGTGTCGCCAACACAAGCGCCCCTGCCAATGCGAGCGCGGCCTGAGCTTCACGACAGATGAACATTTTTCACCTCACCGCCTGCTTCCACCAGCCACGTCTGAACCGCGTTGTTGTGATAGATCGACCGCGTGCCGCGCACCGCGCGCAGTTGCGCCAGGCTGGGCTGCACGTAACCGGTGTCGTCCATGGCGCGGCTTTGCACCAGTGCCGCTTGGCCGTCCCAATTCCAGTCGAGCGTGAAGCGCGTCAAGCACTTGCTCATCACTGGGCTTTGCAACTTGGCAGTCTTCCATTGCCGACCTCCATCGACCGACACATCCACCCGTTTCACCTTGCCGCGCCCCGACCACGCCAGCCCGCTGATTTGATAAAAGCCCTTGTCTAGCAACACCTGTCCGCCTGACGGCGTGGTGACCACGCTCTTGCATTCCTGCGTGCTGCTGTATTGCCGGTGCATTCCGCCGGGCAGCAAATCGGTGTAGTGAAGGGTTTCGTCTTTGGTGCCGTAAGGCTGGTCGCCCACTTCGATGCGGCGCAGGTACTTGACCCAGCTCACGCCTTGCACGCCAGGCACCACCAAACGCAGCGGGTAGCCTTGTTCGGGCCGCAGCATTTCACCGTTTTGGCCGTAGGCCACAAACACCTCGCCGCTTTCCACCAACTCCATCGGCACCGTGCGCGTCATGCTGGAGCCGTCGGCACCTTCGGCCAACACATAGCGCGCGCGGCTGTAGTCCACGCCCGCCATGTCCAGCAGAAGTTTCAGTGGCACGCCGGTGAACTCACTGCAACTCAGCATGCCGTGCGTGTACTGGCAGGTCGGCACTGCCACGTTGCCCCATTCCATGCCGGTGTTGGCACCGCATTCAATGAAGTGAAAACGGCTGACCGATGGCAAGCGCATCAGCTCGTCCACCGTGAACACCATGGGCGTTTTCATCAAGGCTGCGTCTGAGCCGTTCAGCATCAAGCGGTGTTGCGTGGGGTCGACGTCCCACCAGCCCTGGTGGTGACGCTCGAAGTGCAAGCCGCTGGGCGTGACGATGCCAAACAGACTTTGCAGCGGTGCAAACGACACCGACGACTGCCTGGTCTGCGTCAAGCCCGGACTGATGCGGCGCTGCACGTTGGCTTCAAACTTCGACGGCTTGCCGTAGCCCTCCATTGCCACACCTTGGCCCAAGCCTTTGCTGTGGGCGAGGAGTTCTAGGATGTTGGCGTCGCCAGCCTGCGCCGGTTTGGATTGCGCAGATGCCGTGGATGCGCCAGCCCCAGCCAGCGCCGCCGCAAAAGCACCGCGCACGAAGTCACGACGGCCCCGTTTTGCCTCATTGAACACGGTGCCCACGGCATCAGCGCCGATGAAGTTTTCGGGTGCTTTGACGAGACGTCCTAATCGATGACCTTGAAAATTCACGCTCGCTCCTCGACCTGGGTTTGCACGCGATACAAAAAGCTGTTTATCTGGATATGCGCGTTGACTGATATTAGGGGCCACTTTCGGAGCGTTGACGCGGACTTACCCTTTGGGAGTCGCTGCGATTTGAGACCGTTGAAAACATGCCGGGCACTGTCGGCGAACGGCTTTCGTTGGGAACGGTCAGGCCCACCAAACCCACCACCGCGCCTTCGGGAATTTGCAGATCAACGCTGTTCAAGATGGTTTCGCTGCGGTGGCGCAGGCTGAGTGAGGCGACGCTGATCGCCATGCCGGGTGCTTCAAGGTTTGCCATCTACGTCTCCGTCAAAAGGGTGTTGCGCCAAACAGCGCTTGAACAAGGCCAGCGCGTCGTCGGCGGGCAATCTGAGTTGGGCGGCTTGTTGGGCGGCGGCCTGCAGCGCGGGATGCAGCAGGGTCAAGCGTTGTTTGGGGCTGACCGCAGACCGCACTGCGGCCACCACCATGCCCACGCCGCGGCGGCGTTCCAGCAAGCCTTCGGCCTCGAGCAAGCTGTAGGCTTTGCTGACCGTCATGGGGTTGATGGTGTGTTCCTCAGCCAGCGCGCGCACGCTGGGCATGGCGTCGCCCGCAAGGAGTTGCCCACCCGCCATTTCGCGGCGAACTTGATCGACGATTTGCCGGTAAATGGGCGTGGAATCGCTGGGAGCGATGCTGAAACGCATGGGCGAGTGGTGGCTGGGTGAACTGGTGTATTGATTCAATAATACACACTGCACTTTGCCGCCGTCAAGGGGTTTGCTTGGCGGGCAATGGCGGTCATCGAGGGACTTCGATACCTCAGTCCGAACGGGGACCGTTTGTGTTTTTCACCGGAAGAACTGAATCGGCTCAGTTCTCAATATGTCCTTGGTACCTCAGTCCGAACGGGGACTGTTTGGGTTTTCCACCAACAGGAAGGAACTGACCACAAACGACTCAATTCTTGGACGACACCTTGTGCCTCATCAACTTGCCCTTCTCACGCTCCCAATCACGCTCTTTTTCGGTGTTGCGCTTGTCGTGCTCGGCCTTGCCTTTGGCCAGTGCAATTTCAGCTTTCACGCGGCCGCCTTTGTAGTGCAGGTCCAGCGGCACCAAGGTGAAACCTTTTTGCTCGACCTTGCCCACCAAGCGTTTGATTTCTTCCTTTTTCATCATCAGCTTTTTGGTGCGGTCGGCTTCCGGGCTCACGTGCGTTGAAGCACTCCGCAAAGCGTTGATGCGGCAACCAATCAGTGAAAGCTCACCGTCGCGGATGGTCACGTAGCCGTCGGTGAGTTGCACCTGGCCTGCGCGGATGGCTTTGATTTCCCAGCCTTGCAGCACGACACCGGCTTCGTAGCGTTCTTCGATGTGATAGTCGTAGCGAGCGCGGCGGTTTTCTGCGACGACCTTGCCTTCGTCTTTTCTGATGACGGGCTTGATGCCAGCTTTCGAAGCCGTGTGGGTTGTGGGTTTTTGTGCGGTTGCCATGGGGAATGCGAAAGCCTCGGAACTGCCGATGCGGACATCGCTCAATACAATCTGCGCATTGTATGAAGCACGTGAAAAAGTCAGTTCTGCTGTGGTACTCAGCGCATGAGATGTACCAGCTGGTCACTGGCGTGGCCGACTATCCGAAGTTTTTGCCCTGGTGCGAGAAGGCGGAAGTTCTGGAAAGTACGCCCACCGCCATGACCGCCAAATTGCATCTGGCCTACATGGGCGTGCGCCACGCCTTCACCACGCGCAA
>JANYJJ010000080.1 GCA_025358485.1 Burkholderiales bacterium
CGACTCCATCCCCGTGAGCATTGCCCTGCGCCAGCTCAAATACAACTGGTACAAGGGCGACCAGTTCTACCGCAAGTGCGACCACCAGTCGGTGCAGTCGGTGGTCATCGTCGAGTCGAAATCCAAAGCCATGAAAGACAAGTACGACGTCTTCAATGTGCTGGCGGTAGAAAACGCCAACGAGGCCAACCTGCGCAGTTGCGATGAGTTGGGGCACAAGATTTCGACTTGAGCCTTCGACTCCCTCCACCTTCACGGAGGAGCGGATTCTGGACTCCCTCCTCCTTGACGGAGGAGAGGATTCTGGACTCCCTCCTCCTTGACGGAGGAGAGGATTCTGGACTCCCTCCTCCTTGACGGAGGAGAGGATTCTGGACTCCCTCCTCCTTGACGGAGGAGGGTTGGGGAGGAGGTGAGAGCGTTGAACACTTACCGTCTCACCCCCCACCTTTTCACCTCTCCCCAACCCTCCCCCGCGCTTTCCAAAGAATTGGGGAGGGGGGCCAAATTGCAGCGATTCGAAACGCTCGGCTCAAGTCTTTCCAATGACCGAAATCACCCCTTCCCTCCTCGCCCTGCAACTCATGACCGGCATTGCCCTCGGTGCCGTTTACGCGCTGTTGGCTTTGGGCTTGTCGCTGACCTTCGGCATGCTCACCGTGGTGAATTTTGCGCACGGGGCTTTCTTCATGGTGGGCGCGTTTCTGGGCGTTTACTTCTTGGGCCTGACCGGCAATTTTTGGTTCAGCCTCATCCTCACACCGCTCGCGGTGGGTGGCATCGGCTTGGTGACTGAACGCTTTTTGGTGCGGCCTTTGTACGGGCGCGGCATTGACTATCCGCTGCTGCTGACCTTCGGTTTGTCTTACGTGATGGTCGAAGCCATGCGCGTCGCCTTTGGTATTGAAGGCGTGCCCACCAGCACACCGGCCGAGCTGCGCGGCGCGGTGGATTTGGGCTTTGGCTTTTTCCCCAAGTACAGGCTGTTTTTGATTGGTGCGACGGCGCTGGTGGTTGTGGCGCTGTGGCTTTTCATAGAAAAAACCCGCTACGGCTTGATCATTCGCGCCGGTTCGCGCGACGCTGAAATCGTGCGCGTGCTGGGCATTGACATCTCACGCGTGTGGTTGCTGGTGTTTGGCATCGGATGCGCCATTGCAGGTTTGTCTGGCGTGCTGGCTGCACCCACGCGCGCGGTGAACCCCGAGATGGGCATCAGCGTGTTGGCCGAGTCGTTCGTCGTCACCGTCGTCGGCGGCATGGGCTCACTGCCCGGCGCCGTGGTGGCAGGCTTGCTGGTGGGCGTGGTGTTCAGCCTGACCTCGCTGTTCGCGCCCGACTTGGCCGAGCTGTCGATCTTCGTGTTGATGGCGGTGGTGCTGCTGATTCGACCCCAAGGTTTGTTTGGCAAACCAGGAGCTATGGGATGAGTGGGATGACCGACACCATCAACCTCATCGTCCGCCACCGCGTGGCGGCGGTCATCGCTGTCCTCATCTTGTTCCCGCTGGTCATGCCTTACCAAGCCTTGGCGGTGAACATCCTCATCTTCGGTTTGTACGCGGTGGGCTTCAACTTGTTGTTCGGCTACACCGGCATGCTGTCATTTGGGCACGCGGCATTCTTAGGCGTGGGAAGCTATTTGTGCGGCATCGCCATCGTGAGTTTTGGCGTGCCTTGGTGGGCGGCCATCTTCGTCGGCGTGGCCGTGTCTGCCTTGGTCGGCGTGGTGATGGGCTACTTGGCCATACGCACGCGCGGCATTTATTTTTCGATGGTGACCTTGGCGTTGGCGCAAATTGTTTACTACGCCTTCTACAAAGCCGAGCGTTGGACAGGCGGCGAAAACGGCCTGCGCGGCATCAAGGTGGAAGCCTTCGATGTGTTTGGCATGAAGGTCGATTTCCTCAATCCCACCACCAAGTACTACGTGATTTTGGTCTTCGTGGCCGCCGCACTGTGGTTGATCTCACGCGTGCTCAATTCGCCGTTTGGCGCGGTGATTGAAGCCATCCGCGAGAACGAAAAACGCACTGCCGCCTGCGGCTTCGATGTGAACCGCGCCAAGTTGGTGGTGTTTGTGTTGTCGGCCACGGTGTGCGGTTTGGCCGGCGCCTTGCGCGCCTTGCACTTGTCCATCGTGCCCATTGACTCACTGCACTATTTGCAGTCGGGCCAAGCCGTGATGATGTGTTTGCTGGGCGGCATGGGCACCTTCTTCGGGCCGTTTGTGGGCGCCGCCGTGTTCTTGTATTTGGAAGACGTGACGACAGCCATCACCACGCACTGGATGGCGGTGGTGGGCGTGATCTTCATGGTGTTTGTGCTGTTTTTTCCGCGTGGCGTTTGGGGTTCGGTCTTGCATTGGTTGAACAGAAGAGCCGCCGCATGAGCGCACTTGCAGCCAACTCCGCACCGATTCTTGAGGTGAGCAACGTCACCCAACGCTTCGGCAACTTCACCGCTCTCAACAACGTGAGCGTGGCGTTTCAAACGGGCCAACTCACCGCCATCATCGGCCCCAATGGCGCGGGCAAAAGCACGTTCTTCAACGTCGCGAGCGGCGCTTTTGCGCCCACGGCTGGAAGCATCAAATTCCAAGGTCGCGACATCACCGGCACGCCGCAGCACGGCTTTGCGCGCATCGGCATTGCCAAGAGTTTTCAAATCACCAATGTGTTCAAGCAGCTCAGCGCGCATGAAAACGTGCGCGTGTCGGCGCAAATGCGCGAAACAAAGTTCGAGCTTCTGCGTGCCCGAGCCAGCTACCAATCGCTGACCGAGAAAGCCGATGCGTTGTTGGAACGCGTGGGCTTGGCGGCGCTTGGCAACAAGCAAGCCGGTGACTTGGCGCACGGCCAGCAACGCGCCTTGGAAATTGCGATGGCCTTGGCCAGCGAGCCGGTGTTGCTGTTGATGGACGAGCCCACGGCCGGCATGTCGCCCGAAGAAACCGGCGTGATGATGCGGCTCATCACTACCCTGTCTTTAGAGCGAACGGTGGTGTTGGTGGAACACAAAATGAAGTTGGTGATGGGCTTGTGCGAGCGCTTGATCGTGTTGCACCACGGTGAGTTTCTGGCCGAAGGCACGCCCGAACAAATTCGCAACAACGCTGAGGTGCGGCGCGTGTACCTTGGTGAAACTTAACGGGCCGAGGCTGAGCATGCTCAAGATCAACAAACTCAATGCTTGGTACGACCGCAGCCACGTGGTGCAAGACGTGAGCCTGGAAGTGCGCACCGGTGAAATTGTCACGCTGATGGGGCGCAACGGCGCGGGCAAAACCACCACGCTGCGCGCGGTGATGGGCCTGATTGCCAAGCGCGGCGGCGGCGTGATGTTTGACGGCGCTGAGCTGCTGAGCCAGCCGCCGCACACGCGCTTTCATGCTGGGTTGGCCTACGTGCCCGAAGAGCGCCGCATCGTGCCTGGGCTGACGGTGCGCGAGAACTTGCAGCTCGGCATCACCGCGAGCAAAAACCG
>JANYJJ010000099.1 GCA_025358485.1 Burkholderiales bacterium
CAGGAGTTTTAGCCAAAGGGGATTCAAGGTGGCGTCGTTCGCACCGCGAAAACGCCTCGGTATTCCAACTCCCACCGCACACATCAACCCTGAGAGTTCATGCTCATGCTGCTTTGCGTCACCTCGTTTTCCCTAAAGCACCGCCCGTCCCAAAATTTGTTGTGCGTCGTCCTGTGTGGCGGTCTTGTCTTGTTGGCGGGATGCGGTGCAAAGACAGCCAGCGGACCCACGCAAGTCGTTGCCACTGTGGCCGGAGAAGAAATCACCGAGCTGCAAGTCAATCAAGCGCTTGATCGCCAGCAGGGCCTGAAGCCTGACCAAGTTGAGCCTGTCAGTCGCAAGCTGGTGGCAGGTTTGGTCGAGCAAGAAATAGTCTTGCAAAAGGCGCGTAACTTAAAGCTCGATCGCGATCAGCGCGTTGTCCAAAACGTCGAAGCTGCCAAGCGCGATGTCATCGTGCGGGCTTACCTGGAGCGCATTGCTGAAGGTGCAGCCAAGCCGTCGGCCAAAGAAATTCAAACCTACTTTGACGACAACCCTGCGCTTTTTAAACAAAGGCGTATTTACAACTTTCAAGAAGTTTCTGTCCAGGTCAATGATTCGCAAAAAAAAGGCATTGAAGAGCAATTGACGAGCCTGAAATCGCCAGCCGCGCTGGATGCTTTTTTGAAGGATCAAAAGATTCCTGCGCGATCAGAACGCACAACGGTTGCGGCAGAAAACATTCCTCTGCCGTTGTTGCAACGGGTGTCGTCACTCAACGCTGGCCAAGGTTTGATCATCCCAGCCAACGGCGGCATGCGCATCGTGATGCTGCTAAGTGCGCAAGAGGCGGCGGTGACTGAAGACAAGGCGGCTTCTGCCATCAGCGCGTTTTTATTGAGTCAGCGAAAACGGCAGGCGGTGGAAAAAGAGGTTGCCGATTTGCGAACCAACGCCAAGGTCGAGTACTTCGGCAAGTACGCAAGTCTTGCGGCCAGCGGCGTGCCTGTGAAGCCGGTCAGCATTGCGCCAACGGCCGGACTTGCGACGGCGGCGAGCAGCGACGCGTCAACACCAAGCTCCAACAGTGCCGTGCCTGTTGCCGCTCAGGCGACCTTGAAATAACGACACCTCGCTCAAGCGGCCTGACATCGCCGCTGTGAAAAACCACGGCCAATTCCGACACTCAGAACTGCATCCATGACGCTTTTGCAATTTTTTTCCATTCTGGCGGCGCGCTGGAAAGTCATGCTGATCGTGCTGTGCATTGCCGTCTTGGGCACAGGCTTGGTCACGTTTCTATGGCCCAAAAGCTACACCTCAACAGTCGCTGTGTTGGTGGATGTGAAGTCGCCCGACCCGATTGCCGGCATGATATTTCCAGGCATGAATTCGCCAAGCTACATGGCCACGCAGGTTGACGTGATTCAAAGCGACAGGGTGTCGCAGCAAGTGGTGCGGACTTTGCGATTGAACGAAAGCAGTTTGATGCGAGACCGCTGGCGCGAGGCCACGCAAGGTGCCGGGAATTTTGATCTTTGGTTGGCAGAAACTTTGCGCAAGAGCCTCGATGTCAAACCATCTCGGGACTCGAATGTGATTGCTATCAACTACAAATCGCCCGACCCGAAGTACGCCACCAGCTTGGCCAATGCCTACGCTCAGGCTTACATCGACGTGAGTCTGGAATTGCGGGTTGATCCGGCCAAGCAGTACGGTAAGTTTTTCGAAGGACGCTCCAAACAGCTGCGTGAAAAAGTCGAGCAAGCGCGCTCCAAGTTGACCGCATTCCAGCGACAAAAGGGCATCGTTGGCGCTGATGAGCGCTTCGACATGGAGAACTCGCGCTTGAACGAGCTGTCGAGCCAACTGGTGGCTTTGCAAGCTGTGAGCGCAGAGACTGAAGGTCGCCAGGCGCAGGCGCGTCGATCAGCCGACCAAATGCAAGAAACCCTGAACAACTCGCTGATCAGCAATTTGCGCATCGAACTCTCTCGGCAAGACACGCGCCTGAAAGAAGTCAGCGAACGCTTGGGCCCGGGCCACCCGGCCATCATAGAAATCAAAGCCAGCATTGCCGAGTTGAACCAAAGGATCCTGGAAGAAACCGCGCGCGTCAGCGGCGGTGCCGTGGTCACCAACACCATCAACAAGGGTCGACTGGAGCAACTGCGCGCTTCGTTGGATGCACAGCGTTTGAAGGTGTTGCGTTTGAAGGAGTCGCGCGATGAACTGGCGGTGCTGGCGGCCGATGTGGATTCTGCGCAGCGCGCTTTTGATGGTGTCAACGCCCGCGCAAATCAGACAGAACTGGAGAGTCGCAGCACACAGACCAACATGTATGTGTTGAATCCGGCGTCCGAACCGACACAAGCTTCTTCGCCTCGCAGCACCTTGAACATGCTGCTGTCGCTGTTCGTGGGCACCTTGCTGGCAGTGGGCGTTGCCATGCTGAAGGAGCTGTTCGACAGGCGAGTGCGATCTGCTGCCGAGCTGTCGCAGGCGCTGGACTTGCCGCTGCTTGGGGTGCTTGCGCGCAGACCCACTGGCAAACTTTTCGGTCGAAAAGACGCGGTTGCTGCGCTCAGCGATCAAGCATCGCCCGCCCTGTCGTCGGTGCACCAGACTGCACCGGCAGCTGCCGTTGCGGCATCGCAAATGGCTGAACCGTCAGCCGCTTTGCTGGCGCCAGACCCCGCAAAGATTTCTGACTTCCTCGCGCCCGAAGCGGCGACTTCACTGAATTCGTCAGCCGAAAACAGCTTGGTGCGGGAGCAAGTGTTGGGTGAGATTTTCAAGGAGACCCGCAAACTCGACGCATCGCAGGTCGAAGCCATCTTGGCGCATCAAAAGCAAAACGCGACGCTCTTTGGTGAGTCTGCCGTGGCTCTGAAACTGGTCAGCCAGAGTGATGTTTTGTGGGCATTGAGTCAGCAGTTTCACTATCCCTACGCACTGGCCGGTCGCAAGCAGTTCAATGCCGAACTGATCACCGCGACCACGCCTTTCTCCAGCGTTTCCGAGACTTTTCGCAGCATACGAAGTCAACTCATTCGACGCTTCCAACAAGACCCGCAGCGCCGCGCCTTGGCGGTGGTCAGCGCCGACGGCGGAGACGGTAAAACTTTTGTGGCCGCCAACTTGGCCATCGCGTTCAGCCAGCTGGGGCGTCGCACTTTGCTCATCGATGCCGACATGCGCTCGCCGCGTTTGCACAAGGTGTTCGGCTTGGACAACACGCGTGGCCTGAGCAGCATCTTGTCGGGGCGTCTGTCAGCACGTGTGCTGACGCCTGTCACTGACTTGCCCAGCTTGTTCGTGTTGCCAGTGGGTGTGTCGCCGCCCAATCCGCTGGAACTTTTGGAGTCAGCCGCCTTCGGTGCGCTGTTGCACGAACTGTTGGGCAAATTCGACCACGTCATCGTCGACTCGCCCTCGGCGGTGTCGGGTGCGGATGCGGGCGTTGTGGCAGCACGATGCGGCGCTTTCCTGCCCGTGGCTCGACAGGGGCGCACGCGCATGGACTCCATGTTCGAGTTGGTCAACTCGCTTCGCGACAGCACCACCTTGCCCTACGGCTTCATCTTGAACGAACACTGAAATGTCTGCGAACCAGCCTTCATTGGCTTCAAGCGTGGCGAACTCGGCCGCTTTGTCCCCACGCTCTGCGTGGTGGGCCAAGATGTTGCCCTTGGCTTCAGATCGCTTGGTGATTTGCGCGGTCGCTTTGGGTTGGGCGCTGCTGTACTTGCCGACGTACTGGAGTTTGTCGACAAGCATTTGGCAAAGCGCCGATCAAAGCCAGGGTCCATTGATTTTGGCGGCGGCCATGTGGCTGATGTTCGACCGCCGCCACGCCATCGCAGCCATTCCCGTCAGGCCGCGCAACCTCATCGGGTCGTGTGTGCTTGCCGTTGGCTTGCTGATGTATGCGGTGGGACGTTCGCAGTCGATTTGGCTGTTTGAAGTGGGCTCGCAGATGGTGGTTTTGTCTGCGCTGCTGCTGCTGTTCAAAGGCAGCGCTGCGCTGCGCGCCGCGTGGTTCCCCATCTTTTTCCTGATTTTCATGGTGCCGCTGCCGGGGCCATTGGTCGCTGCCGTCACCGGCCCTTTGAAGACGGGCGTTTCTTTCATCGCGTCCGAGATATTGTTTTTCGTTGGCTATCCCGTCAGCCGCGCAGGCGTGATCTTGACCGTCGGGCCCTATTTAATTTTGGTGGCTGACGCCTGCGCCGGCTTGACGTCGATGTTCTCGCTCGAAGCGGTGGGCTTGCTTTACTTGAACATCGTCAAACACCCTGCGCCGTGGCGCAACGTCAGCATTGCGTTGATGGTGATACCCATTGCATTTGTCGCCAACGTGATTCGCGTGCTGGTGCTGGTTTTGGTGACGTACCACTTGGGCGATGTGGCAGGCCGTGGCTTCTTGCATGGCTTCGCTGGGATGTTGCTGTTCATGGTGGCGTTGCTGATGATCATGGGCCTGGATCAGGCCCTGGGTTGGTTTGACACGAAGAAGCCAAACGCATGAATCAGGCAAGGCGCAAAGCGTTGTTCTTCCTTGTCGCGTCAGCTTCAACGGCCGGTGCGGCTTTGGCGATGGTGCCGCGAGAGGGCATGAAATCGCCGCCCATCTCAGCGCCACTTGAAACTTTGTTTCCGCAGCGTTTTGAGACGTGGAAGATAGACCCCGATGTCTTGCCGTTGGAGGCCAGCGCTGAAATACGCAAAGTCGTTGCGGAGACCTACGACCAAACGCTGTCGCGCACTTACGTGAACGATCGCGGCTACCGCGTGATGCTGTCGGTGGCCTACGGCGGGCGACGCAACCAAGGCATGGACATTCACCGACCCGAGGTGTGCTATCCCGCCCAAGGTTTGGCGCTGCGCCAAAGCACGCAGCAAATCAAACTTCAGCTGGGCCAAGACGAACTGCCGCTGAGGCGTTTGGTCGCGGGCACTGGCAGCCGCAACGAGCCCATCAGCTACTGGCTGGTGATTGGCAACAGCGTGGCGTCATTTGGCTACGGGCACCGGCTGGCTTTGTTGAAGTACGGCCTGACAGGCCACGTGCCAGACGGCATGCTGGTTCGCATCTCCTCGATCGATGACGACGCATCGCATGCGTTTGGTCAGCAGGATGTTTTCTTGAAAGACATTCTGGCCGCCATGACACCCGAGTTTCGACGTCGGGTGTTGGGCCAAAGCTGACAGCGCGTTCGGTCAACAAACCCACAAATTTTCTTTTTGAGCCCGCTCATTCATGTCACCGAAAATCGCACTGATCACAGGCGTCACTGGCCAAGACGGCGCCTACCTTGCCGAGTTCTTGCTGAACAAAGGCTACGAGGTTCACGGCATCAAACGGCGAGCCAGCTCGTTCAACACCGAACGAATTGACAGTCTCTATCAAGACCCGCATGTGGACGGGCGCCGTTTCCTTTTGCATTACGGCGACGTCACTGATTCCACCAACCTCATACGTATCGTGCAGAAAGTGCAGCCCGACGAGGTTTACAACCTTGCCGCGCAAAGTCATGTGGCGGTGAGCTTCGAGGAGCCTGAGTACACCGCAAACACAGACGGGCTGGGCGCGCTGCGTTTGTTGGAAGCCATTCGCATTCTGGGCATGGAGAAAAAAACTCGCTTCTATCAAGCCAGTACCAGCGAGCTTTACGGCTTAGTCCAAGAAATACCGCAGAAAGAAACCACTCCTTTCTATCCACGCAGCCCGTATGCCGTGGCCAAGTTGTACGCCTACTGGATCACCGTGAATTACCGCGAGGCCTACGGCATGTATGCCTGTAACGGCATCTTGTTCAATCATGAAAGCCCGGTGCGCGGTGAAACATTCGTCACCCGAAAAATCACTCGCGCCATGGCCCGCATCGCATTGGGGCTGCAAGACTGTCTGCACCTCGGCAACCTGAGTGCCATGCGCGACTGGGGACACGCCCGCGACTACGTGGAAATGCAGTGGCTGATGCTTCAGCAACAAGTTGCTGAGGACTACGTGATTGCCACCGGCGTGCAGTACAGCGTGCGTGATTTTGTTCGCCGAGCTTGTGCTTCGTTGGGCATCGAAATTCAATTCGAAGGCGTCGGCGAACGTGAGGTGGGCGTTGTCAGCGGCGTGAATGTCGTGGATGCCTCGAAGCTTGCAAATGGCCAGCTTGCCAAGTGCAAAACCGGCGACGTGATTGTTCGCGTCGACGCGCGCTACTTCCGACCCACCGAAGTAGAAACCTTGTTGGGTGATCCAACCAAAGCCAGGGAAAAGTTGGGTTGGACACCTTCCACGACTTTTGAAGAACTGGTTCGCGAAATGGTCGATGCTGACTACCTCTCTGCAACCCGCGACTCGCTCGTCAAAAGCGCTGGGTACAACGTCTGCGACCGCCGCGAATGAGAAATTGCCGTGACCGCTGATCCGCGGAATCCAGTGGCTGTGAACGCCAAACGGCTGACGGCCTGCGCGCGGCGACCGACCGGCGCGCGCGGCGTGCAAGTGTGTCGGCTGCGAACTCCCACTTACCTCTTTATCTTGACGGACACCCCATGAAAACTGACAGCCGCATTTACATTGCCGGGCACCTCGGACTGGTTGGAAGTGCCATCAAGCGCCGCCTTCAGTCGTTGGGTTACCAACATATTTTGGGGCGCACGCGTGCCCAGCTGGATCTTTGCGATGAACGGGCCACCGCAGAGTTTTTCATGGCGGAGAAGCCAGACTACGTTTTCATGGCGGCTGCCAAAGTGGGTGGCATCCAAGCCAATAGCGCCTACCCCGCCGACTTCATTCGAATGAATCTGGGCATCCAAAACAGCGTGATCGACGCGGCTTACAAGCAAGGCGTGAAGCGCATGTTGTTTCTGGGTTCCAGCTGCATTTACCCGCGCTTTGCACCGCAACCCATGAAGGAAACTTGTTTTCTGACGGGCCCGTTGGAGCCCACCAACCGTGCTTATGCCTTGGCAAAGATTGCGGGTGTTGAGCAATGCTGGAGCTACAACCGTCAGTACGGCACGCAGTTCTTGTCTGTGATGCCGACCAACCTTTATGGGGCGGGTGACAACTACGATTTGGCCAATTGCCACGTCATCCCTGCGCTGTTGCGCAAGTTCCATGAAGCCAAGCAAAACGGCGACGCTGAAGTAGTGATGTGGGGCACGGGTTCACCGCGACGTGAGTTCATGAACTCCGACGACATGGCCAGCGCCTGCGTTCACTTGATGAACTTGCCCGCTCCAGATTTCCAGCGCTTGCTCGGCAGCGACGAACAGGCCACTGGCCGTTACGAGCCGCCGCTGGTCAACGTGGGCGTGGGAGACGACATCACGATACGGGCACTTGCCGAGCTCATCAAAGTGGTTGTCGGATACCCCGGTGAGATTGTTCTTGACACCACCAAACCCGACGGCGTGCCACGCAAGCTGCTCGACGTCTCGCTGCTGCATTCGACGGGGTGGTCTGCCACGACCCCGTTGAGCGTGGGCTTGGCGGCTGCCTACGCCGACTTTTTGGCAACCCACGCAAAAGAAAATATCGAAACGAAATTGGCTGCGTGATGTTGCAGCCGACCCTGTTTCAGCGACCTGAGAGCGCTGGTCGATGAAATCGCAGTTGGTGCTGTCGGGTTTGGGCTGGACGGCTGCGGCCACGCTTGTGTCCGCTGTGGGCCAAGTGGCGTTTGTGGTGGTGCTGGCTCGGCTGCTGGATCCAGCGGCGTTTGGGTTGATGGCCATGGCCACACTGACGTTGCGGTTCGCAAGCGTGTTTGCGCAGGGTGGTTTCTCGCAAACGCTGATGCAAAAGCTGAGTATTCGTGCAGAAGACACCACAGCAGCGCTGCTGTTGGCGTTGGTCATCTCTGGCAGTTTGTACGGGCTGATGGCATTGATTGCCCCTTGGTTTGCAGAAGGTTTTCGCAGCACCGAGCTCACTGCATTGATCCGCGTGCTGGGATGCTGCTTGATCCTCAGCAGCCTGAGCAGCTTGCCGCTGGCGCTGCTGCGCAGGGCAGGGCGTTTCAAGCGCGTCACTGCCATTGAGTTGTTCAGCTTTGTGGTGGGCTATGGCGCAGTCGGCATGCTCAGCGCGCATCGGGGCTGGGGCGTTTGGAGCCTCGTGGCTGCCACAGTGAGCCAGCAAGCGTTGCTGTTGATATTGGCCTCGGTGTCGGTGCGTTATCCACTGGCATGGCCTGTGCCGCAGTCGGCATTCGCAGCCGTTTGGGCGCAGGGGTCGCGTTATTCCGTTGTCGGTTTTCTGGAGTTTTTGTTTTCCACATTCGAGTCGTTTTTTGTGGGCCGTCAATTTGGCAATGCTCTGCTCGGCGGCTACAACCGCGCAGCCATGCTGACCAATCTGCCGGTCGAATTGGCGGTCACTGCCGTGACCAAAGTTTTGTTTCCTGCGCTGGCCAGCATGCAAAGCGAGCCGCGTCGTCTTGCCGGCGGTTTTCAAATTTTGCTGCTTTGCATCGGGCTTTTTTCCACCGCCTTGGCCTGCGGCATTTCAGCCGCGTCGGGTGATGTGGTGCTGTTGCTGCTGGGGCCACAGTGGGTCAGCATCACCCCGTTGGTGAGCGTGTTGGCGTTTGCTGCTCCACTGGCCTTCATGTACACCGCGTGCGGTGTGACTCTGGACAGTTTGGCCGCCTTGAAACCCAAGCTTCAGTTGCAAACCGTCAGCTTGGCGGCGAAGGTGGGTTTGGTCTGGGCGCTGGCCGACGGGGGCTTGATCGGCGTGGCCATTGCGGTGGTCGCGGCAGAGGCGTTCAGGCTGGTATTGGGCTTGCGCTTGATGGCCCGGTTGTTGTCGATCAAGTGGTCAAGTCTGGCGGGCTTGCTCGCATCGTTTTTCGCTGTGGGGCTGGTCGTGACGGTCGCTGTGAGTTGGTGCGCCAACACCTCGCGCAGTCTGGAGTTGCCGTTGGCGGCGCGTGTGCTTGCTGAGTTTGTCGCAGGCACCGCCGCACTGTGCATCAGCCTGTGGGTGTTGACGTCGCGATTTCCGCAGTACGAGCCTTTGCGGCAATTCGATTCGATCAGCCGCTGGCACACACGCTTGCTGCGCGCGCTGCGCATCGGGTCACCCACATCACAGCAGTCATGAAGCCATTGCACATCGGAATTGCGGGTCCGATCGAAACATGTGATGTGGCCCAGTGGGTCAGCAACCCTGAGGTATTGCCCCAGGCGGCGCAATCGTCCACTTTGCTGATCACTTTGATTCGGGAACTGCTGTCGCGTGGGCATCGCGTGTCGGCATTCAGTCTTGATGCATCTCTGGCTTCCAACATGGAAAGCACTGTTTACGCCAGCGGTGGGCGCTTCAGCATCTACTGCGCACCGCTGCGTCGGCGTTCAATTCGCACCGAGCAAGGCGTGCGCGGGCGCATCCTCGACCTTTACCGTTTGGAGCGTGCGGCGCTGGTCGCAGCCATGCGCCGTGCAGCGCCCGATGTTGTGCATGCCCACTGGCAATACGAATACGGCTGGGCAGCCATCGACTCAGGCATTCCGCACGTGGTGACCTGTCACGATGCACCGTGGCGGGTGCTGCGCATGATGCCCAACGCCTATCGTTTCGGGCGACTGCTCATGGCACGCCATGTTTTGGGTCGTGCACGGGTCGTGACTGCGGTGTCGCCTTATTTGGCTCAGGCCGTCAGCGGCATGACCACCGCTGGCATCGATGTCGTTCCAAACGCCACAGCGGGTGCTGCCCCGTTGATCGCACGCCAACCGCGACAGGCACCACCGCCGTCAAGCCCCGCGCACGTGGTAATGATTTCAAGCGGTTGGGGCAAGCTGAAAAATGAAGTAGCTGGGTTGCGAGCCATGCAGCGCATGCAGCAGTTTCATCCGCGATTGCAGTGCCACTTGGTTGGCCCCGACTTTGGGCCTGGGCATGCCGGTGCACGCTGGGTTGCCGAAAACGGCCAAGGTCAAAGTTTTCATCTGCACGGTCGTCTGACTGGCGCTGAAGTCCAGACTTTGCTTGGGCGCATGGACTTGCTGATTCACCCGTCGCTCGAAGAAAGCTTTGGCATGACTCTGGCCGAAGCCATGTCGCATGGCGTACCAGTGGTGGCCGGGGCGCGCAGCGGCGGTGTGGCTTGGGTGACCGGTAACGGCGCGGCAGGGCGGTTGGTAGACGTCAAGAGTGCCCACCAAATCTGCGACGCTTCTTTGGCTTTGCTAGGCTCGCCCGGCGAGTACCGAAACTGTTCGCAATCGGGCTTGGTACGCGCACGGGAGGTGTTCAGTCCCGCAGCAGTCGTCGATGCGTTCGAAGCCCTTTACCGGCGTGCAAGCGGTGCCGCTGTGGCCCAGCCGCAGACCGTGAGTCGGTTGGCCTGACACGATGACAGTTCCGCACTTTCTGCACGCACGCCACGAGCCTCAACCTTCTGGTGCGCAGGTCAGGCTGAACGTCGCTCACAACTTGTGGCGAGCTCTGCACCCGTCACAAAAAATTTTTCCGACGGGGCCGAGACACGGTGTTTTTGCAGCTGCTGTGTGTAACGCGGTATGTGCTGCGGTGCGCGCTGCGGGCTATGCAACCACGCACATGCCCTGCACGCGCAACCCGCTGTATTTTTGGCACCGCGTCCGCTTCTTCAAGCGGGTTCGGTTTGATGTGGTGCGTCAGCACATCGAAGGCCGAGGGTTTTCGTTTGGCTTGCCAGCTCTTTTGTTTGGATGTCCCCTCATTCGCATCAGCCGTGCCCGCCCTTTTGTCTTGGAGGGCGCAGGCGTCAGGCGCAACGAAGGCGTCCGCTTCGTCATCGACAACCAACTGATGTGGACCCTTAAGACGAGTCGAGTTGCGAGCAAACCAAGGCGGATTCGCCGGGAATTTCGCGGCAGGTCATTTTTGCAGGCGGGATTTATGTTTCGACCCCACATCGCAGGGCTTGGCAACAACGGCGCTGGAGTTTTTCGCGATGACGCCTGCGCAACGCCAAGCTTTCTCCGAAGACTATTCAGCCATTGCAACAGCGCCTTTTTTTGCGGATCGCGGCGTCTCTCAGTACGCGGCGCTTTTTCGGGCCAGTGCGTGATCTTGTGACTGCGCTATCCACTCTTTTCGCCTTGATGACTGCCATGCCTTACGTGCTGGCACTGTTGCTGGGTGTGCTTATTCCCGCGCTGGGCGTGCTGTGTTTCACCAGCTTTTCTGCGGGCCTTGTGCTCACGACCTGCATGTTTGCGGTTGAGGCGATGTGGATAGAGGTGGGTGGCCTGCAATTCGGCATCAAGCTCTACTACACAGACTTTGTTTTGGTCTTGGTCGCGACGGTTGCTGTGCTGCGATTTTTGACCGTTCGAAACATCCCGCGTTGGCACTGGGCTTGGGGCTTGTACCTGCTGGCATTCGCTGTGAGCTTGGGTTCGGGTTTGCTGACATATGGCTCGGTCGCCGGAGTCCAAGCCCGCGGCTACTTTTATTGCTTTGCGGCGGGCAGCTACGCCATGAGTTTCAAGCTGGGTCGCGCCGACATCGAACGCGTGCTGAGCGCCTTGGCGTGCATCGCATTGCTGATCTTGGCAATTTGCGTTTATCGCTGGACGGTTTTTTACCTGCCCATTTCCGAGTTGCTGCCCGACGGTGGTGTTTACAACATCGACGGTGCCATTCGCGTCGTGTACGCCCGCGAGGCCATGGTTTTGGGTCAGGTGTTTGTGGCCAGCTTGTTCTTTGCCGGTCTTGGGCGTGGGGTCACCTTGGCCCGGTTTGTTTCACCGTTTGTTCTGATGGCGGTGTTGGTGCTGCAACACCGTTCAGTGTGGCTGGCGGTGCTGGTGGGTTTGATGGGCGGGCTGATGGTGGGCCGATCACGACGCGGCTCCAAACTGAGCCAAGTGCTGCTGTTGTTCGCCATCTTGGCGGCCATCTCGTTGCCGATGCTCATGAGTGAAAGTCTCTCCGGTGTGACCTCGCAAGTCACCGGGTCTGCTGCTTCCGCGGTCGAAGGCAGCGGCACTGTGGGCGAACGCTTCCAAAACTGGCAAGGCTTGATCAAGATGTGGGCCTCAGGCGGGCCGCGGTCATTGCTTTTCGGCCAAAGCTTTGGAACCGACGCCACGCGCTTCGTTCAAGACGGCAGCGGCATCAGCCGCAAGATCGACTACGCGGCGCACAACCACTTTGTTCAAACGCTTTACAACATGGGACTGGTGGGATTGTTCGGTTTCTTGGCCTTGGTCGTCCACTGCGTCAAGGGGCTGTACCGCTTGTCTGCCGACGGCGCTGGTGATGGTGTGGCGGAGATGTTGCTCACCTTGCTTTTGATGCAACTGGCTTACTACGTGCCCTACAGCAGCGACTACTTGCAAAGCTTCATTCTGTGCGTGGCGGTTTCATACATCGCCAGCCAGCAAGGCGTCACGCAAGCGAACGATTCGGCAGCCAAGGCGGCGAGCCGACGTCCTTCTTTTCGCACTTGGTCACTGTCGAAATGAGTGACCTGGACACGCACCCCCTGTTGCTGCACGGCGGCGTGCCATGCTGACTTTTTTCGCCTACTTCCTGCCTTCGCTGCTGACGATAGGACTGGCGTTTTCTGTGGCGCTGATGATGTTCACGCAGTACCGTTTGGCTGCGAGGGTTGCTCCTGCTTGGCGCCTGGTTTGCATCTTGGGGGTGGTGGGTGCAGGGGCATTGCTGTCGGTGTTGTTCACCTCGCGCACGCTGAACGAAACGCAGCTCAATGCAGGCGTGACGGTCTTGTACGACGATCTGGCAGGCGGATTTGCCGCATCGCGCTGGTTGAGCCTTTTCTTGGTCGCTGTGGCCTCGGTCGAGTTGCTGCGAGGTTGGATATCAAGGCAGCTGGCCGTTGAGCGCGACGCGGCACTTCCCGTCTTGCTGGTCATGCTGCTCTTCCACTTCGGCACCATCGCCGTTCAGGCTGCGTTGTCCGAGCACCCCGATTTTTCATGGCGCGGCTTCTACGTTCCCTTGGTGCTCACTGCGTTGTGTTTCCAGCGCCCGCTGAATCTGCGCCCCGTTTTGGCGGCTGCCAAATGGGTCATCCTGACCGTCACCTTAGGCAGCTTGGCAGCCATTTTTGTGCAACCCGAATTTGTGCTGAACCGTCCGGTTCCGAGCTGGATTCCGGGTGTGGATTGGCGTCTGTTCGGGCTCACACCACACGCCAACGCATTGGGGCCCATTGCTTTGGTGGCCGTGGTGCTTGAATTTCATCAGCCCTTTAAGTTGCGCTTGCTGCATTGGTTGAATTTGGGGACTGCGATGGCCGCGTTGTTGATGGCGCAGTCCAAAACAGCGTGGGCAGCCGCGGTCTTCATGGTGGTGGTGGTCTGGGTGCCGCTGCGGCTGCGTCGTGCGCTGTCGGGCGCAACGCCGAACAACCGGTTCAGCCGCCTGGTCTGGTTTATTTGGCTGGTCATCGCGGCGCTGCTTTTGGTTGCGGCTGGTGCGGTGGCCTTCGACCTGTTCGACAAGCTGCTCGGCAGCGCCAACGTGATGACTGTGACCGGACGAACCGAGATTTGGGACATCACGCTGCGGGCATGGAAAGAAAACCTGCTGTTCGGTTTTGGTCCTCAGGTTTGGGGCGCCGCACGTCAGCTGAAATTTCAGATGTTTCATGTGGGCCACGCGCACAACCAACTCATCCAGACGTTGGGCGAGGCGGGCATCGCAGGCCTTTTGATGTTGCTCACTTATTTGGCTGTCTTGTTGCATGCCGCCCTGCGAACTTTTACGGCGTCGCGAGGTGTGGTGATGACCTTGCTGGTGCTGCTGGCAGTGCGTTGCGTGACCGAAGCTCCGCTGAGCAGTGGCAGCCTGTTGTCGTGGGACACGTTCCTGCACGCACTGTTGCTGCTGACCGCTTGTCATCACCTTAGAGAGAACGCGGCAAAGGTGTATCGCGCGCCCGCCACGGCGTGGTGGCCCGCGTGGCGCAGCGCACCGTCCGGCGAGCCTGAAAGGTCTTTCCCCCAGTCGAATGCAGTGCCGCTCCCACACGCGGGCAGCGGCTTTCTCAGCCCCAACCGATCTGGACGAACATAGCAGTGAAACCCATTGATTCGGCTGTCGAAGCCGCACCGTTTACGAGCCTGTGTGTCTTGCTGACATGCTTCAATCGCCGCGAAAAAACCCTGGAGTGCTTGCGTGCTCTGGGTGCGAGCACAGGTTTGCGACAAGTGAAGTTGAGTGCTGTTCTGGTCGACGACGGCAGCAAGGACGGCACGGCGCAGGCGGTCAATGCAGAGTTCCCTTGGGTGCAGGTGGTGAGCGGCGCTGACAGCGGTCAAGGCCCACTTTTTTGGTGTCGAGGCATGCATTTGGCGTTCGAAACCGCGCTGCGCAATCGGCATGACCTTTATCTATTGCTCAACGACGACACCGTGCTCCAGGCCGACGCTCTGGCAGGCCTTCTGGCCTGCTCATCTGAACTGGCGAGAGAACGGCTCAACCCTGTGATCGTGGTGGGGAGTACCTACGACATCACCTCGGGTGCTCACAGCTACGGCGGAGAGCGACGCCCCTCACGGTTGAAGCCCTTCAGCGTCGAACGCGTTGCACCTGGGGATGTTGCTCTGCCTTGTGACACTTTCAACGGGAACATTGTTTTGATAACGGCTCAAGCTGCTGCAAAGGTGGGCAATCTAGATCCCGCGTTTGAGCACGCCATGGGTGATACCGACTACGGGCTGCGCGCTCGAAAGTTGGGTGTTGAGCTTTGGGTCGCGCCGCAAATGCAAGGGACGTGCAGCGACAACCCGACGTATGGAGGCTATCGAGACACATCACTACCGCTGCGCCTGCGATGGAAAAAAATGCTTGATCGCAAAGGCCTTCCGTGGCGGTCTTGGCTGATTTTTACGCGCCGTCACACGGGTGTTATGTGGCCGCTTTACTTTGCGTGGCCGTACGCCAAATTGATATTCGGGAAGCCTTTTGAAAAACCCTCGCATGGAGCGCCGCTTGATTCGTCCACTTCGTCCTGAGCTTGCGAGTTTTTGCGTGTTCCCCAAGAACGTGGTCTATGCGTCAGACCGGTCTACATCGTTACGGGTGGCTCTGATTACCAATATTCCTGCACCCTATCGCTTGCCCGTTTACGAGTTGTTGGCGGCACAAGACGGTATTCAGCTCACCTTGTTTTTTTGCAGCGGCCGTGAAGCAGACCGTGAATGGGATTTGAAGCGCCTGAGCGTGCCGCACTTCTTTTTGAAAGAGCGCGTGTTGCATTGGCGCGGGCGCTTCATCCATTCCAACCTAGACATCTGGCGGGCACTTGCAGCATTCCGTCCCGATGTCGTGGTCACCACTGGATTCAATCCGACGCACTTGCTCGCTTTTCTGTTCGTTCGACTGCGAGGTTTGAAACACATTTCAATGACCGACGGAACCGCCGCGTCCGAAGCTCGGCACACCTTCATCCACCGCAGCGTTCGACGCATCGTGTATCGGCGCACCCAAGCCTTTGTGGGGGCGAGCGACGGTTCGTTCGAGCTTTACCGGCAATACGGTGTGCCACCACCTGCAATGTTCAAGTCGCAGCTGTGTGCGAACAACGCTGCGTTTTCTCAAGTGCCGTCGAATTCGTCCTCAGCACCACGTGATTTCGATTTCATTTTTTGCGGCCGTTTCGCAGAAGGCAAGCAGCCTTTGTTTGCGATCGAAGTGGCCAGGCTAACCGCGCGTTTGATAGGCCGACGTGTGCGCATGCTGCTGGTGGGCTCGGGCGAGCTCGGTGAGCGCATGCGGCACGAGGCCAGCCTTTGCGCCGAGTGGGTGGAAGCGCATTTCACCGGCTTCGCGCTTCAGGCGGAGCTGCCCACGCACTACGCGAAGGCGAAGCTGCTGTTGTTCCCGAGCTTGGGCGACACCTGGGGCGTTGTGGCCAATGAAGCCTGCGCAGCAGGCGTGCCGGTTTTGGTGTCGCCGCATGCAGGCGTGGCGGGGGAGTTGATTCGTGACGGCTTGACCGGTCGCGTTCTGCGCCTGGACAGCGAAGTTTGGGCCTTGGCAGCAGCTGTGCTGTTGAACGATCCGGTGTCTTGGCAACGCATGTCAGAGCGCTGCTGGGCAGCGGTTCAGCCTTACACCTACAAGGACGCCGCGAACGGCCTGGCCGATGCGATTTCCTTTGCGGTGACAAACACATCGACGGGTGAAAAAACCGGTGCAGCGAAGCGCGCAGAAGCGGGCCAGCCATGACGCCGCTTCGCGTCATGATGGTGCACAACGCCTACCGTGAATGGGGCGGTGAAGACGGTGTCGTGAGCGCCGAATTGGCTTTGCTGAGAAACCGCGGACACGAGGTGATCGAGCTCAGGCGCAACAACCTTGAAACAGATGCCATGAGCGGCACGCGTCTGGCGGTTCAAACGCTTTGGTCGGGTGCCACGCATGCGCAAGCCAGCGAACTGCTGCGCCAACACCGTCCCGATGTTGTTCACGTTCACAACACGTTTGCGCTGATCTCGCCGTCCCTTTATTGGGCTTGCGCGGCGCAAGGTGTGCCTGTGGTGCAAACACTTCACAACTTCCGCCTGGCGTGTCCGCAAGCCATGTTTTTACGTGACGGAAAAGTGTGTGAAAGCTGCATTGGAAAAACGCCTTGGCCTGCCCTTGTTCATGCTTGCTACAGAGGGTCTCGCACGCAGACTGCCGTCATGTTCGCGATGTTGGGGATGCACCAGGTCATGGGCACCTTCGAGAAAAAAATCACCCGTTACATCGCGCTGACGCAGTTCTCTCGCGCCAAATTCATAGCGGCAGGTCTGCCCGCAGATCGCCTGGTTGTGAAACCGAACTTTGTGGTCGCACCTGCGCCCGCAACTTCTCATTCAAGCGAGCCCTCACAACGCGCTCGCAACGGGCTGTTGCACGTCGGACGTTTGTCGCCAGAAAAAGGCACGGCGGTGCTGGCCGAAGCTTGGCGACATTGCGACCAACTTAGCCTGCGTGTTGCAGGCGTGGGCAGTGCGGCTCAGGCGCTGTCGGCACTCAAAGGCGTCAGCATGTTGGGCCAACTGTCTGCCAGCGAGGTGCGCGCGGAGATGGGCCGCGCATGCGCATTGGTGTTGCCAAGCATCATCTTCGAGAACTTTCCGCTCACGCTGGTCGAGGCTTACGCCAGTGGCCTGCCCGTCATCGCCAGCCGCATCGGTGCGTTGGCCGAATTGGTGGAAGACGGTGTGACGGGGTTGCTGTTCAACCCAGGTGACGCCAAAGACTTGGCCGATCGCATGCAATGGGCGGCGTCCCACCCTGCTGAGATGGCGTTGATGGGTGCCCACGCACGCACCCGATACGAGCAGCGCTACACGCCGGAAATCAATTACCTGCAGTTGATGGCCATCTACCGATCTGCCATCGAAGAAGAACAAGAGCGAGCCGTTCATGCATGACAACCAAGCTCTGCATGACAACCAGGCGTTGCATGACGACCTCGCGATGCACAACACGCAGGCGCGCTTTGACACGCGGCAACGTCACGACGTGCTGGGCGCGCCGATTGATGTGGTTTATTGGGGCGGAGCCATCGCCACCATCCTGCGCTGGGCCGCTGAAGGGGAAAGCCGCTACGTGTGCGCTTGCAACGTGCATTCGGTGGTGACCGCCCAGCGCCACCAAGGCCTGGCCGACGCGGTGCGCGGTGCCGACATGGTGCTGCCCGACGGTGCGCCTGTGGCTTGGCTCATGCGCAAGTGCGGCTACAAGTCGCAGCAGCGGGTCAGCGGCCCCGACTTGATGTGGAGCTACTTTGCAGCGGCCGCGCCTTACCGCGAATCCATCTTTTTGTACGGAGGCTCGCCCAACACTTTAGAGCGCCTTCAAGCTCGAATCCAGATCAAGTTTCCCGATCTGCAAATTGCCGGCACCTACTCACCGCCTTTTCGTACGTTGACCCCTGAAGAAGATCAAGCCGCCGTTGACATGATCAACACGTCGGGTGCCACCACGGTGTGGATATCGCTTGGCTGCCCCAAGCAAGAAATCTGGATGGCCGAACACCGGGGCCGAATCAAAGGTGTGTTGGTGGGCGTGGGTGCAGCGTTTGATTTTCATGCCGGGACAGTCAAGCGCGCACCGTTGTGGATGCAGCGCCTGTCGCTCGAATGGCTGTTTCGACTCGTCAGCGAGCCCAGGCGATTGTGGAAACGCTATTTCGCAACCAACACCATTTTTATTTTTTCTGCTGTGCGGCAACTGATGCGCAGGCGCAGGCGGTGACGGGCATGCACTTCACCGTCATTTTCCAAACGAGCCTCAAGAACGATGGAGATCAGGAATGAGCACTTCGACCTATCAAGTGGGGAGCACCTTGCGTTCGCTGCTTCTGCGAGTGCCGTTCGTGTACCAAGGCGTGCAAACGCTTCGAGACCGTCGGCAGTTGCGTCGCAGTCTGGCGGTTGGCAGCTTTGCGCAGCAGGGCGAGGATGTGCAGCTGCTGGACTTGCTGAAGCGTTTGAATGCCCGCGGTCCCTACCTCGACCTCGGTGCCAACCACCCGTTCAAGCTCAGCAACACCTACCTTTTGTACCGTGAGGGTTGGCGCGGCGTTTGTGTAGACCCGCTGCCACGCTTTCGCCCGCTGTACCGCCACTGGAGGCCTGCTGATCATTTCATTTGCGCTGCCATTGGTGAGGAGCAGCAACTGATCGATTTGCATCAGTTCGAATGGGACCCGCTTTCCACGCTGGACGCTGAGCTGGCCGCGCAGTACATGGCCCGCGGTTTCAAACGCCTGCGCAAGTTTCCGGTTGAAGTCCGGCCTGTCGATGACATCCTCGGCTCGGCCAACATAACCGCGCCGCTGTCGCTGCTGTCGATCGACATCGAAGGCCACGAGCTGTCGGCTCTGCGTTCGATGAACTTGGCCAAATGGCAACCAGCTGTGATTTGCATGGAGGTGTTGGCAGCCCACGGTGTGCGCAATTGGCAGGCCGAAGACCACTTGCTTGCGCACGGCTACGTGGCTCAAGGTGACATTGGGCACAACGCTGTTTTCGTGCGGCAAGACCTCCTGAACAGGGTGTGACGGCGCACTGGATACGAACGCAACAAGGACTGCATGCAAATCGACAAGCGGAAATTGCTCGGGCCCTTGTTCGGGCCGCTGTCTCGGGCCAAGCACTCGCCTGCGTCCCGGTACTTGGTGGCAAGCTGCCATGTGCCATCGCACATTTATCGGGCTTGGGTGAACAAGCCGTTTTTTTCAGTGGAACTGAGCAACCGAAAAGGCATGGGAGCGTTGCTCAGCGATGTGCTTTTGATTTGCCAGTACGCCGAGGCCAAGGGACTGGTGCCGCATGTGGTCTCGAAAAACCCGCTGTACTTGAGTGATGTCGGTGGTGACTTCGGTGATGACGCCAAAAATGACGCCAAGAAGAACGCCAAGAATGACTTCGGCAAAGACGCGCTGAGTCCTTACTTCGATGGGCTGTCGCCTGCAGGTCTGGGTGTGCGTGTCGGTGTGGGCCGTGTCAAACCCATGCGCTACCGCACCCTAGAGTCTTTCTGTCATCTCGACTTCTCGAATTTTTTGCCCCTGCCCGATGCATCGCGCCTGTTCGCGAAGTACTTGCGGCCCAAGCCCAGCATCACCGAAGTGGTCTCGCAGGTGCTTCAGCGCTTACCAAACGGGCAGTTCGATCTGGCAATGCACTTCCGCGCCACAGACAAAGCACTCGAAGCAGCGGTCGTCTCGTACGATGTTTTCGGGCGGGCCATCGACGAACACTGCGCGCGAGGCGGACTTCTGGACGATGTTTTCCTGGCCACCGACGACATAGCGTTCGAAGCTTATGTTCGCCGCCGCTACTCCCAATCACAAATCAAAAGCTACAACCTGGGTCAGCCGAACGATGTGTCCAGGGGGCGGCATTTTTCTGACTTGCCGCCTCAAACCAAAGCCATGGAAGCGCTGGTAAACATGTTTTTGTTGGCCAGTGCGCCCAAGCTCATTCGCACCGCTTCCTACATGTCGGCCATCAGCAAGTTCATCAACCCTGCCCTGCACACCGTTACCTTGAACCGAACGCACTGGGGTTCACGCTCTTATCCTGAGTTCGAGATCGTTGCAGAAGAAGCCACTCGTTAACTTCATAGCGCCGTCTGCTGTGCTCCGCGCTGTTTTGATTGTTCAGCGACGCTTGTCGCATTACCGAGTGCTCTTTTTCGAAGCGCTTCGGCTGGCGTTGAATCAGCGTGGAGTGAGTCTGCGCGTCGCGCATGAGAACAAGCTCGTCTGCAACCTCTTTCCGCAGTTCTTGAACACCTCGGTGCGCTTTGCCTTGTGGGGCCATGGTCGCAACTTGCAGGGCTCGCCCACCAGCTTGCATGAGCGCTTCAGGTGCTGGAGCGCAGAACGCGCCGACTGGTGGTTTGCGTACACCGATCGCAGCCGCGACGTGGTGTTGCAAAGCGGGTTCCCGTTCGATCACTTCACGGTGTTGAACAATTCGATTGACACCTGCAGCGTTGCCGAACTGCGCGCAGCCGTGACGCCTGAAACCCAACTTCGGTTGCGACAGAAAATTGGTTTGCAAGGCGCGAATATTGGTGTCTACGTGGGCTCGCTCTCCACCGAGAAGCGCGTCAAGTTCATGCTGGACGCGGCCGTCAAGGTTCGCCTTCAGGTTCCGGACTTTGAGTTTTTGATGATCGGTGCCGGTCCCCACACACCGCTGGTCGCAGCGTTTTGCCAGCAACACCCTTGGGCACACGCGCTGGGTGTGCAGCGCGGCGCCGAAATGGTGGCGCTGGTTTCGTTGGCGCGGGTGATGTTGAACCCTAGTGTGCTGAACCCCGGTGCGGTCGGGTTGACCATGGTGGATTCTTTTGCTTGCCAGGTGCCGCTGTTCACCACAGATTGCGGTCTGCACGGCCCCGAGATCGACTGCCTGATCAGCTTTGAGAACGGCGTGATGACCGACAACTCGGTTGCCGCCTATTCCGACGCCGTGGTCCAGGGTTTGACAGACACGGCACTGGGGGCTCACCTGCAAGCCGGTTGTGCTTTGGCCGCAGAGCGCTACACGATGGAAGGCATGGTCGAGCAATTTGTATCTGGTGTGATGCGCTGCCTGCAAAAACCCGTGCGTCGGCGTCGCTTGGCGTTTTTCGCGCGCCCTGTTAACGCTAGTTGAGGGCCGTTTTAGGCCGATCCAGGCCCTCAAGACCTCCTCAGATAGGGCGGCGGGATGATCCAACGTCATCCGTTCGGACTGCTGCAAATCAACACCGTATGGTTCGACAGAACTGAATTTCCTCATCGCCGTCACAGCGCACTTCTCGGTTGAAGACACGGTCATCGGTTGAAGGCACAGTAATCACGGCGGTCGCTTCTCAAGCTGTTCTCAGCTGCGAATCAACACCCCCTCGGATGAGGGTTTTTAGTGCCGTCATGGGCTGATCGGGCTAGGACTTGTAACGAATCTTCACGTCTGCACACATTAGTCTGGTAGCGGGATGTAAATCCTGGAGTGTTTCGGTTTGGCGGTTCAGTGTCAAAAGCACCTTGCACCAAGAATCGATGGCTTTTTACTCGACTGCTTTTGGTTTCAACTACTCAACAAGGATTCACCATGTTTTCATCGCGATTTTTACGAACGTGTTTGGCCGGCGGCATGCTCGCGTCGGCATCTTTTTACGGACAAGCCAATTTACTTACCAACGGCGACTTCGAGCTCAACATTGCTGACATTGCTGGCCCGGTCGGCTTCACGACAGTGAATGCAGGCGATCCGTTGATTACCGGCTGGACGGTGGGAGGAACATCCGTCGACTTGATCTTAGGCAACTACGGTGCCATTACCAGCGTCAGCATTGACTTGGACGGCACACCCGGGCCAGGCTCCATCAGCCAAACCTTCAATCAAGTCGCCGGCGAAACCTACGCATTGGTGTGGGATTATTTTCGCAATCCGCCGGGCAGCAACTTGGGTGTGAAGTTCGGCGAGTTGGGTCCGATCACTTACACCAACGTCTCAGCGTTGGGGTCTCCAACCACCGAGTCGTTGACTTACGTTGCCACCACAACTGGCACCACCTCGGTCACCTTCAGCTCGTCCGGTGGATACGGCGGACCGACTTTGGACAATGTCTCGGTGACTGCCGTGCCTGAACCAGAGGGCGTCGCAATGGCGTTGCTAGGGTTTGGCATGCTCGGCGCCGTGCGCGCTCGTCGCAGCAAGTCTTAATGGCTTGCAGACGCCAGTTCTGCCTAAGAGGCTGGCTTCTTCGACAGCCGTTCGCAAGTCGGCGTCGCTAACTGTGAAATCTGTGAAATCTGTGGAATAGAAAAAGGACACCGCGGTGTCCTTTTTTTTGAACTATCAGTAGATGAATTTCACAACCCTGCACAAGCCGCTGTGGCGTGGTCGGCCTGCGCTGCGTTCTTGATTCAAAGCTTGCGGCGGCGTGAAAAGAATGCCAGCGCGGCGACGCCTGCCAAGGTCATGGCGTAGCTTTCGGCTTCGGGCACGGCAGCGATGGAGCCGGGTGAACCGATGCTGGCGAGCGGGTTGGCCGATGTGAACGCACCATTCACGCCAACTGTGCTGAAGGTGTTGATGTCGGTGGCTGCGTTGCCGATGGTGCTAACCAGCCCCGCTGAGTTGTCAAAGGTATTCGGACCGTTGTTGACACCGAAGTTGACCCGCGTGACCACGGTTCCTGTGCCGTTAAAAATGTTCACCGCGTCGCCGCCCTGGCCCAGGCCTATGCCCGCGCCGCTGTAGTTGCCTATAGTCAGTCCGGCAGGTGCGCCGCTGGCACCAAACCAAAACGAGATGAAGTTGGCATTGGTGGCCGCAGCTGCAGCAGGGGCCGCTTCCAGAAAAACGACCGACTGGCCCGCAGCGATGCTGGTGACGCCGACCAGCGCCAACGCAGAAGCGAAGGCGTTGCTGTTGTCGTCCACTTTCCAACCCGTGATGTTCACCGCGCTGGAACCGGTGTTGGTCAGCTCGAACCAGTCGGCCGCGTAGCCCGTTGTTCCAGAGCCAAACGGTGCCACTTCAGAAATGATCACCTGCGCTTGCGCTGGATTGACCAATGCGGCCATCAAAGCTGCTGCGGCTGCGATGGAGCTGAGTGAGAGTTTTTTCATGATGAAGATCCTGATGTTAAAAATTCGAAAGGCGTTTTTTTGAAAAGCGCGCGGTGAAATTCAAGTTGCGGCGCGCACCGTCCCAGTCCGTTTGCGGCGTGTCACCCAGCCCAGCGCCGCCATGCCGCCCAAGGCCAAACCGTAGCCCTCTGGCTCAGGCACGGCGGCGGGTGCGTACACCATGAGGGCAGAGTTAAAGCCAAGGTTGCCGTTGTCAGACACGACGTAGATCACGCCGTTGTTGTCCATCGTGATGCCTTCGACTTGGTAGCCCGCACCCAGCAGCGCCAAGTTGCTGACAGCTGTGCCAGAACGCGTCATTTCTTTGATACCGGTGAGCGTGAGCACCAACAAGTTCTGGTTGCCTGTGACGCTGGAGCCGTACACATTGGACAGCGCAAACACGTCATTCAAGCTGCCGTAACCGATGTTGGCCGCCGGGAAGAGCGACGTGTTGTTGACGGTTGTGGCGCCGCCGTTTGTGGCGGTGCCGGCTGCAAAATTTATCTGAGTTTGGAAGATGTTCTGCGCTGCACCTGAGCCACTGGTCTCGTTGACAAAGATGTAGCCGCCGGTCACCGGGTCATAAGTGATGCCTTCCAAGCCGGTGTTGCCGACCGCGGTGGCCAGCTTGACCGTGGAAGTCTGGGCGCGAGTCAGCGTGGTGTTGGCCGCGTAAGTGAACTGCACGGCAGTGCGGTAGCGTTCTTCAGTCATCACAAACTTGCCACCGCCGATGTAAGCCAAGCCCTCTGGGTCGTAAAACTCATTGCCTTGCGGGCTGCTGCCTGCGGCCAGTTTCATCGTGCCCAACACGGTTCCGTTCAACGTGGTTTCTGTGATGAAGCCGCCGCCGTCGCCCAGCATGAAAAGCGTGTTGGTGTCTTTGTTCCAAGTCACCGCAGAAGCTTCAAATTCGGCCGCGCTGAACGCATTGGGACTGAGCGCTGGAAGCGCGTAATTTCCAACCAGCGAGTAATTGCCAAGGCCCGTCCATTGGGCTTGGGAAGCTGTGCTGAGAACCGCGATGGCCGCAGCAAATCCCGCGTTGATTGCAAATTTCGTCATGCTGGTCCTGGAGAGTTTTTTTGGATGTGGAGTGAGCAGACAAGTGCGACTGCGCCGTCGTTCAAGCGGCGTTCAGACGCCGTCTTTGAAACTGAAACAGGCTTTACACCGCAAGCATCTGCAACGCAATGTTGCTTGAGCCGCATGACAAGCCGTTGCCCAGCAAGCTGGTTGCGATAGCCCTTTCGGCGTCGCTGCGGCCCCGCTGCAGCGTCGCTGTGGTGTGGCCGTGGTTTGGCATCAGCGCAGTGCTCAAGTGCTGGCCTGCAACGCCGACAACCCCATGAGTGCGGCTCCTGCGGCTGCGCTTGGTTCCACTGCCCGGCCTTGCGCGGGCAGCGCTGGTCGCCTGTCGCTTCGTGCGCAGCGGCCCTCCACATTTGCATCCCCATGTTCATCAAGCCAGCCCGCGGCGTCCGATATGGTTCGGTCGTGTTGAGTGTTTTGGTCACTGCTTTTTGTCTGTCCGCTTGCGGCGGCGGTGGCTCGGCTGGCGTTGCCGGGGCAGGTAGCGATGCGGTGGTCGCTGCAAGCAGCACAGGAAGCGCGGGTTCAGGCACAGGCGTGGCTGTGGAGCCTGTGATGGATGCCAACCCCAACCCCAACCCCAACGCCACCTCCGCCCTAATCACTGCATTGCCGCCAGTCACCTCACCGGTTGCGGCAAGCTCTTTGGCTGTTGAAGTCGGCATGGCCCGCGCGTTGAGCGTGTCCGCCAATTTGGCGGTTGACGGTGTGCCCAATGCGCCACCTGTCGCACCTGCCATGACGCCCAACAACCAAGGCCGTACCTTCTACGTCAACAGCGTTGACGGCAATGACGCCAACGACGGCCGTTCAGCCCAGGCCTCATCCATTCCTGCGGACGCAGGCAAGGGCCCATGGCGCACATTGACCAAGTTGATGGGCTCGGGCTTGACCGCTGGTGACACGGTGCAGTTGGCCTGCGCCAGCGTCTGGCGGGAAATGCTCAGCCTGCCCGCCAACGGCACTTCAGCACTGCCCATCACGGTGATGGCAGCGCCAGGCTGCACCACGCCGCCCACCATCGACGGTCGTGTGTCTTTGCCGCCTGCAGCTTGGACGCAGCACAAAGGCAACATCTACAAAGCCGCGCTGGACACAGCGGCGCTGCAAGTGTTTGCCGACGGCGCCACGTTTCTGGAAGCCCATTACCCCAACAAAGGCAGCGTGGCCGCAGACCCCACTTCGCCCTACTTGGCCATGGCGGCCGATGGCAACGCCGTGGGTGCCTCGGGTGGCAGCACAGTGCTCAACGCGGGTGTTGATTTTTCTGCTTTGTCCGCGGGCAGCCTGGGTGCGCCGCGTGTGCGGGTGCGCATCAATCATTACGTCATCAACGACCTGCCGGTGAGCCGTTTTGACGGCACGCAGATCGTGGTGGCACGCGCCACCGAGTACCAAGCGCGTGCCGGTTGGGGCTATTTGCTGACCGGTCAACTCTGGATGCTTGACAGCCCCGGCGAGTGGTTTCACGACCCCGTCGGGCGGCAGTTGTATGCCTGGATGCCGACTTCTGGCGCGCCCACTGCGCCAGTGCAAGTCAGCGTGCAGGCGATAGGCATCAACATGCAATCGCGCGCCAACATCGTCATCGACGGCTTGGCTGTGCGCGGCGTGGGCCTGGGCGTGGACATGCGGCGCAGCACGGCCGTGCAACTGCGCAACAGTGCGATCGAAGACACCGCAGGTGTGGGGGTGGACTTTTCCGCCAGCAAGCAAGCCGTGGTCGAGAGCAACCGCGTGTCCAGAACCACCGGTGACGCCGTGACGGGTTGGGGCGCAGCCTCTGAAGCCATCACCAGCAACTGGATAGGCGACGACACCGGCAGCACCATCCGAAACAACCTCATCCGCGACAGCGGTGTGTTGATGGACGGCGAAAAGGTTTTGAGCTTGCCGCGCCGCTCGATGGCGGCCCTGTTCACCGGTGGCAACGCGGTTGTCGATGGCAACGTGATCGTCAACTCTGGCTACATCGGCATCTTGGCCAACGAAGGCAGCACGGTGAAGGAGAACTTCATTTACGGCGCATGCAGCGTTCAAGACGACTGCGGCGGTGTCTACATCGGCAGCTACTCACAAATACGGCGCAACACCGTGGTGCATTCACGCGGCTCGCTGGTGGGCCAGCCGCTGACGCAGCGCAGCACCTCGGCGCAAGGGCTCTACATCGACGACCTTGCCACCGGCATCAGCCTCGAAGACAACACCGTGGTCGATTGCGACTTCGGCATTCAACTTCACAACGCACCCAGAAACGTGGTGCGCGGGAACCGTCTTTATGGCAACCGCACGGGCCAAATGTGGTTGCAGGAAGACAGCAACAGCAGCAACGCCAATGGTGATTTGCTCGGCAACGTGATCGAGGGCAACTTGATGGCGGGCATCGCCCCGAACACCGTGGCCATGTTGCTCACCACGCGCTATGCCAGCACGGCTGCATTCGGCCGCTTTGACGCCAACCGCTACTTTGACCGGGCTTCGACCACGGTGGTGTCCACCAGCAATTCAAGCGCCAGCCGTGCCATGAACTTGGGCCAATGGCGCGCGTCATCCGGCGTGGGTTCAGCGCAAGCGGTGGACGCGCAAGGCATGGGCACCAGCCTGCGCGGCTTCAGTAACTACAGCGTCACCGGCGCCAACCTTGTGCCCAACGGTGCAGTGCCTATCAACACCGCGGGGTGGGGAAGTTGGAATCAAACTGCACCTGCTGGCCAGGTCACGCGTGAAGCGTGTCCTGCTGGAACTTGCTTGCGTTACGTGGCGGGTGGCTCGGCCGGGGTGCTCACCTCGCCCAGTTTTGCGGTTCAACAAGGCCGTTGGTATCGCCTCAGCGTGGACGTCGCCACCGAGACCGACAACCAAGTGTTCCCGTTGGTTGTGCGTGCCGGTGCGCCCGATTACGCATGGGTCAGCGACCGCTCCTTGGTGTTCAACGCCAACCGCGCATGGGCCCGCTACAGCATGGTTTTTCAGGCGAAGAAAACGCTCGACGGTTCAGTTGCGGCGGCGGGTCAGTTGGCACGCATCGACATCGACGGCATCGAGACTGGCAAGTCGGTGCGCATGGCCAACTTGGAGTTGGTGCCGGTTGTGCCCGACACCTTGGCGCAAACGTCGGGTGTGTTTGTGAATGCGGCCAGCACAGCGCGCAGCGCCGTGTGTCCTTTCGCCGTGACTGCCCCCACGTTGTGCAACAAGCTGTTCAATTTGGCCGATGACCAAGCCATCGTCTGGCCCTTGAGCGTGCCGCCGCGCAGCGCTGTGATTGCCTATGCGCAGGAAGTCAGCCTTGTCGACAGCGACGGCGACGGCATCCCCGACGCACAAGACAGTTGCCCCAACTCAACGGCTGGCGCCGTGGTCAACGCAGCAGGTTGTGAATTGATTCCGCGATAGTTTGAGTTCCGCACGCAGCGCAAACTTGAACCACTTAAAAGCGGAAATTCAGCACGCGGCAACGCACCGTGCAGGCGATTTGATAGTCCGTTCACGGACGTTTTGTCACACAGCTTGCGCAAACTCAAAAGCGAAGAGAAACCGCTTGAAAACCGCTTGAGAACTGTTTGAAAACCGCTTGATTTGGGAGCCGCCCATGGACATCACATCCCTAGCCGCACGCTACGAAGCCTTGCTCAAAGAGCTGCGCCAACGCATGTCAGCCTCAAGCAAGTGGACGGGCTTGCCCGCGCTGCTTGACGAGATTCACGCGGTGCGCTGCCTCTACCGCATTTTGGTCGCAGACTTCATCGGGTCACCTGAATCAGACGGTGCAGTTCTGCGTCACCAAATGGAAAAACCGCACTTCCGGTATCACGGTTCCTTGGTGCTTTGAACGCATTGCCGCCGGCTGAGGCTGGGCTGGAATTTGGCTGAAACTCAGCTGAAACTTGCCACTCGTCCGGCTGAGGTGCCGTCCAAAAGTTGATTTGGACGCGGCCCGTGACGGCTTAAATCGCAGTTGAAGGCAATCTCTTTTGCTTGCGCAACCAAGCCACAACTGCCAGCGCCGCGATGCCTGACAAAGCCATCCAGGCTCCATCCGGTTCAGGCACAGCCGACACCACCAAGCCACGCGTCAAGCCGGTTTTCGTCACTGCCGTGCCGATGATTTGGGCCGCGTCGTTGATGCCCGTCACCACAAAATTTGTGAGGCCTGGGAACAGCGTGCTCAGGTCCAACATCTTGCCAGCGCTGTACAAAAACGGCCGCTGAACCTTGTCGCCCGCCAAGTCAGACGTGCCGATAATTTGCCCCGACGAGTTCATCCCCAATACATAGCTGTTGGTGCCGCCCAAGGTACCCAGGTCAGTGAGTTTGCCGCCGCTGTACAAAAAGCCGCGCGTCGCGCTGTTGCCTGTGGCGTAGGAATTTCCTATCACTTGGCCTGCACTGTTGACTGCGACCGCTGTGCTGGTGCTGCCGCCCAGCGTGCCGATGTCTGACATCGTGTTGCCCGCGTAAACAAAGGCGTGAGAAGTGCTGTTGTCCTTCAAGTAAGAGTCGCCGATCACCACGCCCGAGTTGTTGACTGCAACAGCAAAACTGCTCGCGCCACCTAGCGTGCCCAGGTCTTTCATGCTGCCAGCGCTGAACAAGAACGCGTGGTTTGCGGAGTCGCCTGTGGTGTACGAATTGCCGACCACCTGACCTGCATCGTTGATGCCTGACGCAGCGCTGTAGCTGCCGCCCAAGGTTTTCAAATCGGTGAGATTGCCGTTGCTGTACAAAAACGCGCGCGAGCTTTGGTTGCCGCTGGTGTCCGAGTAACCCACCACTTGGCCCGACGCATTCAGGCCCGTCACGTAGCTGCCTGCGCCGCCGAGCGTGCCGATGTCGTTGATGCGTCCTTCGCTGTAAAAGTAGCCGCGATTGGCAATGTCGCCCGTGCCGAAAGCTTGCCCTGCCGCTTGACCTTTGGCATTCACAAACCCGGCGCTGGAATAAACGCTGCCCATGGCGCCCGAGCCTGGGTTGGACTGGACAACCGGCCCCACGAACCCGCCGCCCGCAGACCCCAAATCTTGCGTGCCCCATTCGGCGGCGAAGGACGAACCCCCGCTGGCCAAAGCCAGTGCCGCGACCAGTAGCGTCGCGGTTAGACGCACAGGCGTGAAGGATGAGGAATCGGCGGGAGCGGCCATGGGACGCCTTTCAAAAACATAACTTGGCTGGGCAGAGCGTCGTGCACAGACACCCTCAAACAATCGAAGCGAAGGTTATGCGGCGGCTTTGACAGATCGGCGGCTTTCAAGGGCTGGAAGGGGTGCCGAACGGTCTACTGAGCATGTTTTGTTTCAACAGATTTGCTTTGATTCACCTGAGCAAGGTCTTGATCCAAACTTGACCAGGACAGGCGTCACTGCGGTGTCGCAAAACTTTCGCAACATCAGCGCTTTTGCGAATGAAACAACTCAGTTTTACCTCCCAAGGCTTGCCCATGAACCCGACAGATTGCCCGCCTCCGGCTGCCTCACCCACGCCTGACCTCACCAGCCCGCACCGGCGCAAACTGCTTTGGGGCTTGCCCGCGGGTTTGATGGTGCAGGGTTGCGGCGGCGGCGCATCGGCGGTCGCTGCTGCGGTGTCGCCCACGGGTGTGGATCCGGTGGTGAGCCCACCGTCAACCCCTACTCCTTCGCCCACCCCCACCCCCACCCCCACCCCCACTTCCACTTCCACTTCCACGACCGGACTCATCGCCACCAGCACCTGGGCCGCGCGCCCGGCGGCGTCGGCATCGCTGGGCCAAGGCATGTGGGTGTCAGACGTTGGGGTGGGCGGCTCGCTGTGGTTCAGCAACGGTGTTTCGTGGATGCCGGTGTCCAACCCCTTGGTGCTGGCGCACAAATTCAGCAATGCGCGCATGGACGCGTCGGTGGGTGGCAACGCTGACGTGTTGCTTGACAGCCATTTGATTCCGGCGTTTTTGTTGGGCCTGGCGTCGTCATTGCGCATCACCGCCGCCTACTCCTTCCCAGGCAGTGGCACAGCCAACAAGGCACCGCAAATCAGAGCTTATTTTGGCCTTGGGAAATACGCCGTCAGCTCACAGCCGCTGCTCGACACGCGTGGTCAGTTCACCTCTCAGAAATCCTTCTTGCTGAACGTCACTTTGCAAAACCGCAACGCTTTGGCCTCCAACCAAATACGGCCCATCGACTACGCCTTTGGGGCCAGCGGCAACGCGTACAGCACCTCTAGCATCGATTTTTCTCAAGACGTGACCATCGGCTTCGGTGCGCTCAACAACTCCAGTTCACTCAGTGCTGACGACCAGCAAATGCTCGACTGGTTTTGCATTGAGTTGATCGCTTAAGCGCATTCCAAGTGCCCGCCGTTCGCAACGAAACGTACTTCCGTTCGCCCTGAAGTATCGAAGGGCACGAGCAGAACTTCGACACCTCAGTCCGAACAGAGATTTTTACGATGCGAAGTGTTTTGTTTCTCAGGAGCACCTGAATGCCCATCACCGTGCCCGTTGTCAGAACCGGCGACATCGTCACGCCGCAGTCTGTGCCAAGCAACCACATCGGCTTGCGCGTGGCCGCCAACAGCTACGTTTTTGATGTGCCCGACGACTTGTTTTTGGCCGACTTGCCCGCCCATTTGGGCACCAACATCTTGGCCACGCCGCTGGTGGTCAACCGCAAATTTGCGGGCATGCATTACCACGTCGAAGTGCCCACCATTCAGCACAGCGTGGCGCGCAACCACGACACCCGTGGAAGTACTTGGTTGGACGTGGCCCCCACCGCACGCGGTGTTTACCAATGGGCCGGGCTGGATGATTTTGTGCAAATTGCCGCCGCGGCAGGCCGGGACATCGTCTTCAACTTCACAGGCACGCCGCGCTGGGCCTCAGCCCGCCCCGATGAAGCCGGCCACTACGGCAGAGGCAGCGACGCCGAACCCGCAGACATGCGCGACTTGGCCGACTTTGCCGGCGCCGTGTGCCAGCGCTACCGTGCCAAGGGCACGCCCATCACAGCCTTCGAGACATGGAACGAACCCAAGTACGCAGGCGGCGGTGGCGTCAACCAGGGCAACTACTTCACCGGCACGCCGCAAGCCTTGGCCCGCATGGCCAAAGCCGTCTACCAAGCCGTGAAGGCGGTTGACGCAGCGGCGCTGGTGCTGTCGCCCGCGCCAACCGGCTTGGAATTCCTGTGGCGTCTGGGTGACGGCAGCGGCACCGACCACCTCAACAGCTTCATGGGTGCGTCCGACGGCGAAGGCGGCACCGGCCGCGACTGGTGCGACGCGCTGGCCTTTCACAGCTATTCACACGACGGCTACAACAACATCTTCGCCATACCGCAAATGGTGGCCAACGTGCGCAAGGTCATGGCCATGCACAACTTGGTGGGTCGGCCGATCTGGATCACTGAGACCAGCGCCATCGCACCTGTTTTGAAATCTTTTGTAAGCCAGCGCCAGCAAGAATTCATTGCCCGCACCCTGCTGCTGGCCTTGGGCAGCGGCGTGGAACGCATCGTCTGGTACGCCTGGGACGACCCCTTGGGCTTTCACCAGCAACCCGCAGTGGCCAGGTACTGGGACGAATTCACCACTGCCTTGGCAGGCTCCACCTTGAGCTTGGTGAACAGCCTGCGCAGCGGCAGAGTGGCGGCTGTGATTGACGGCAAACGCGTTTTGGTATGACCTCGCGAGTGAGTGCGCGTTTGTGTGCGCGCTTCAATTTTCAGCAGGCCAGCGCGCAAACTTTTACGTTTGAATAGTCTGTTCGGCCTGTTGCCAGCGCTGCGTTCAAACCACCGTGTCACGTTGAGCAGAAATACTTGATTGACTGCAAAAAGCGGTCTGCTCTTTGATATCAGACCTCTGCGGTCTTGCTGCCCGATGTCTTCGCCGTAACCCAGGCCCAAAAAGCTTTGAGTTGCCAGCGCTGGGCTCTTTAGGTGGTTCGCAGTCAGCGAAGTTCCCTTTGTCATTTTGCAAAGTGAGCTTTTAAAAAACTTCAAACTTTCTTCGGAGAAATACGCATGAAACTGAACAAAATTTTGGCAGCAGCGCTGGTTGCTGCGTCATCGGCCTCGTCAATGGCGGCAATCATTGCACCAGTGTCCGGCAACGGTGAACTGACGTTGGTGATGTGGGATGCCGGCGACAAGGTCAGCTATGTCAAAGACTTGGGCATCCAGCTTGATTCTTTCGACCCAACCACCAGCTTGTCCTACGCATTGAGCGATTCCTTCTTCGCCAGCTTTTTGGCAATTGCCAGCACCACCACCAGCGATATCCAATTTGCAGTGGTTGGCGGTGACAACACTGCTCCGGGCGGCCGCCGTATTTTCACCACCATCGACAACGCTGTCACGCCGCTGAGCGGCAGCTTGAACAATTCGGCCAACAATTTTTTGGGCAATCTTCAATCTGCTCAAAACCTTCCTAACGTCCAAGGTGATCACGACACCAACGTCAACGGTTCGTCGTATGCCATCGTGGGCGATCCAACGCCCGGCGGCCGCTATGCGTTGCCCAACATTCCTTCACTGCAAAACACCGCTACAGGCTGGACGACTGGCAACGTGATCGGCACCGACTCTGCTTTTCGTAGCTTCTTGAGCTTGAACACCAGCGGCACCCAGGCAACACAAAAAACCTTTGATGGTTTGTGGAGCGTGGTGAACACGGGCGGTTCCTTTACCGCGAATTACACCGTTGCCGCCGTTCCTGAGGCCGACGGCATTGCCATGGCCTTGGCCGGTTTTGGCGCACTTGGCTTTGTGGCTTTCCGCCGCCGCCAGAGCTGATTTTTCTTGCTGTTTTCGGTCAGCCTGCGCGGCAGGCTGATTCCAAACATTCAACTAGGAATTGAAATGCACATCATCAAATCTATTGCTTTTGCTTGCGCCGCCTTGTGCGCAAACCAAGCCAACGCGCTTGACAACGCCACCTTGAACGCTGCAGGCACCCTCAAGGTGTATGTCAGCGGCGCTTCTGCTTTGGCGGGGTCCATCGGCGGCTTGTTCACGCAAAACTGCGTGGCTTCAACCCGCACCAACTACACCTACACCAACATTTATCCAGGCACCACGTCGGCAGCAGCGTTTGGCACCCTCTACACCTGCAGCCTGATTGCGGGCAACGACTTCGGCTTGCCTGCCAACACCAACATCGCATTCCAGAAGCGTGATGCTGGCGGGTCAGGCGTTGGCGTCTACCCAGTCAGCAACAACACGGCCATTGACTTCATCAATCCAGCGTCCTGCACTGGCGGTGCTTCCGGGTCTGGCACCTGCACAACGTTGTTTCTGAAAACGGCCGATGGTGGTGTGTCAGACGTCGAGCCTGCAATGTTTGGCTTCACGCAAAACACCCCTCCTGAGTCGGTGGGTTCAGCGGTTGGCAACAAGTTCACCAGCCAGCCAATCAACCAAACCATTTTCGGCTTGGCTGTGACAAACGCTTTGTACACGGCACTGCAAACTGAGCAAGGCTTGACGGCAGCACAGCGCCCCAACATTTCACAGGCTGTTGCTGGCCAAATGTTGCGCAGTAACTTTTTGACTGATCCAATTTCTTGGAAGCTTTTGTTGCCCAACGCATCCGCTACCGCACAAAACAGTCAGGTCACCATCTGCCGCCGCTTGAACGGTTCGGGCACTCAAGCAGCTGCCAATCGCTACTTCCTTGAGTATCCATTCAACTCAGCAACGAGTCAGGAGCCCCTGAGTGCCCTCGACTCGACAGTAATCGTGCACGGTACCGCAGCCAACCAGCTGTACGTCGTTGAGAACTCGGCAACGGCGGACGCTCGCAACTGCATGACTGCTGCCAACACAGCGGGCGGCTTTGCACTGGGTCACATCTCGCTTGAGAATGCCGAAACGGCAGCTTGGAAGTTTGTGAAAGTCGGCGGTCAAGAGCCAAGCCGTCTGGAAGCGACGAACGGCCGCTATGCCTATTTCTTCGAGTCGACAGGCCAAGTCAGCACCTTGGCACCCGCCAACGTGCAGTCGTTTTTGAATTCGTTCTTCACGGGTGCTGGCTTGCCAGTCAACCTGGCCGCGCTTTCTGCAGCCAATCAAGCTGGTGTGATGGCCCGTCCACAGTCGCCTGCTTGCCCTGACCCATTTGTGTCGTCAGCCACCAACTTCTGCTCACGCGTGACCCGCGACGGAAACTCGGCTCAGTTCCCAGGCTTCTTCCGCTGATCGGAAACCATGCTGAACCTCGCTGGTGATCCCAGCGTGGCACAGCAAACCGCAATGATCCAAAGGGCCCATCCGGGCCCTTTTTTGTGGCTGTTACTCACGGGCCGCAGCGCGAATTTTCACAATTTGTAGTCCATATGGATCACCGGTTGAAGTGCGGAAATCTTCACGATTTCACGGCAGTTCGTGAAACTTTCACCCAATGATTTACGCCTCTATTTTTCGCTGCTCACGCGCGGCGGTGGTCACGCTTTTGCTGACCACCGCTGCACTCACTTGCGCGCAAGCGCAGACGGCGACCACGCCACCAGCTGCCGATTCCGTTCCCATTGACGTGATGGAGTTTTTGGTGGACGGCAACACCGTGCTGTCGGCAGTGGCCATTGAGGCTGCCGTCACGCCCTTCCTGGGCTCCAAGCGCAGCGTGGCCGACTTGGATGCTGCGCGTGCCGCTTTGGAGCGCGCCTATCAAACAGCGGGCTACCTCACGGTGTTTGTAGACCTTCCGGTGCAAAAAGTTGACGACGGCGTCGTGCGGTTGACTGTGCTGGAAGGCCGCATCGCCCGCACCAGCGTGACCGGGTCGCGCTACTACTCGCAGGGCTACATCCGCGAGAAAGTGCCGTCGTTCACCGAAGGCAGCGTGCCCAATTTCACGGTAGCGCAAACCGAGCTGGCCTTGGTCAACCGCACCGAGCAACGGCGGGTGCAGCCGGTGTTGAAGGCGGGTAAAGAGCCCGGCACGGTGGAGGTGGAATTGAAGGTGGCCGACCAATTGCCCATTTCAGGCACGGTGGAGTTGAACAACCAACACGCTGTTGATACCGACCCTTGGCGCGTGCAAGCCACGCTGCGTTACGACAACTTGTTTCAGCGCGACCACGGCTTGTCGCTGACCGCCACGGTGGCCCCACGCAAGCCGTCGCAAGCCACTTCCTTGGTTTTGAACTACAGCGTGCCGCAAGACAACGGCCACACCCTCATTGGCTATGCCGTCAGCTCCAACAGCGAAGTCCAAACCTTGGGCGGCACCAGCGTGCTGGGCAACGGCACCACCTTGGGTTTGCGCTACGCAATTCCCTTCACCGGTCGCAGCAACAGCAGTGGCTTCCATTCGCTGACGCTCGGCGTGGACTACAAAGACCTGAGCGAAAAAGTGCTGTTCGGCGGCGACACCATCAGCACGCCCTTGCGCTACTTGCCGTTCCAGGCGGCCTACAGCGGCAACTGGAGCGCGCTCTTGGGTGTCAAGGACTCGCAAACGTCTGTCACTGCCACAGCAATTGCGGCGTCGCGTTCACTGCTCAAGCGCAGCGTCACCTGTCCAGGCAGCACCGATCCGGTGGATCAATTCGCTTGCAAACGGTTCGGTGCAGACGGCAGTTTTGCTTCGTTGCGTCTGGGTGGCCGCCACACCCAAGCGGTGGGGCCGGTGCAAGTGGGCCTGCGCTTTGCCAGCCAAGTGGCCACAGCCCAACTGGCCAGCAGCGAGCAGTTTTCTATCGGCGGGGCCGACACCGTGCGCGGCTACTTGGAAGGCGAAGCCTCCGGCGACCAAGGCGTGGCGGGCTCGGTGGAAGTTCGTTCGCCCAACTTGGCGCGCTCAGTTAACTCACTTTGGAGCACTAGCACCGACGCGGTGTTGAGCGACGTCACCTTTTTTGCGTTTGGCGATGTGGGCCGCACCCAAATTACACAGCCGCTGGCGGGGCAGGCCTCACGCACCTGGCTGATTGGCACCGGCGCAGGCTTGAGCTTGGTGGGCCGCCCTGGCTGGAACCTGGGCCTGGAATGGGCGCAAGCCAGAAAGCCTGGCTCTGCCACCCAGAGCGGTGATTCGCGTTTCCACATTCGGCTTGGCCTGAAATATTGACCTCATGAACGCACCTTTGAATTCGGCCGAACCGCGAACAGAAGTGTTGCCAGAGCACTTGCTCGGCATGAGAAAAAGACCGTTCGGGCTGAGGTATCGAAGTCCTGCGCCGGCACTTCGATACCTCAGTGCGAACGGGGTGAGGATGTTTGCGAGCGCGGCACACCGCCGGGTCATCGCGTTGTTTATGGTTGATGCAGCCAACCACTTCGCGCTCAGGCCACTGGTGCTGGCTTTATCGGCCGCATTGCCAGTTTTGGCTGCGCAGTCGGCCCGCGCCCAAACTGCGCCGCGCCTGCCCGCAGTGCCCAGCACTGCGCTGCCCAAACCCGCCGTGGGCTGGTTGGTGAACGGCAAGGCCGGTGACTCGGCCTACAACGTGGGCGGCAGTGCCACCAACCCCGTGGGCACGGTGACGCAAAACATTCCGCGCGCCATCTACCAATGGGACAGCTTTGATGTGGGCGTAGACAGCAGCATGACGTTCAGCTTCAAAACGCCCGACGGCGCGGCGCTGAACCGGGTGCTGGGCACGGCGTCGCCCAGCCAGATTTTGGGACGCCTGAGTTCCACCGTAGCAGGTGCCAACGGGTCGCGGGTCACAGGTGGCACGTTGCTGCTCATCAACCAAAACGGCATTTTGTTCGGGCCGAAGTCGCAGGTGAACACGGGTGCCTTGATTGCGTCCACCTTGAACGTGGGCAACGACGACTTTCTGAGTGGCTTTGCGTCAACCTTGGACGCGGCCTTGCCCACCTACACCTACGAAGGCGGCCCGTCGCTGTACGCCGACCCGAAAGCATTCAACTTTGTGCGGGTCGAGCAAGGCGCACAAATATCAACTGCCGATGGCGGTCAGGTTTTTTTGTTTGCGCAAACCGTGGACAACGCCGGTGCCATTCGCACCCCTGGCGGGCAAACCGTGTTGGCTGGTGGCACTCAGGTTTTTTTGAACAGCCCCATCAACGAAAAGCTGTACGCGTCAGAGCTCAACGTGAACACCCCCGCCACGCGCGGCTTGCTGGTGGAAGTCAATGGTGCACTCGGCCGCGTGGGCAACACCGGCAGCATCGAGGTGCCGCGTGGCAACGCCAGCTTGGTGGGCATGGCGGTGAACCAGTCAGGGCGCATATCCGCCACCACCAGCGTGTCTGAAAACGGCTCGATATTTTTGCTGGCGCGCAGCGAGGTTACGGCCGCGGACGCAGGCTTTGCGCTGTTCAAGCGCGCGGCTGTCGGCGGCGTGTTGACTTTGGGTGCCAACAGCAAGTTGGAGATCACGCCCGATGCCATGCCAGACGCGAAGGACGCGGCCGCCACCGCCACGGCCACCACGCCGTTCACCGCGTCGCGGGTGGAGCTGTCGGGCCGTCAGATTGAACTGCAAAGCGGTGCCAGCATCACCGCACCGGGCGGCATCGTGAATGCGCGAGCCGAATCAGCGCCTGTCTACGTGACCAGAAATTCACCGGACACGTTTGCCAACGGTGAATTCAGTCTGGCTGACAGCGGCGCGCGTTTGACCATGGCGCCGGGGGCGTCCATCAACGTGGCTGGCACCACCGCCGCGCAGGTGTCTGCCGCGCGCAACTTCGTGACCACCGAGCTGCTGGGTGCCAACGATTTGAAAGACGCGCCGCTGCAACGCGACGGCCCGCTGTACCGCAGCCGCATCACCTTTGACCTGCGCAAAGCAGTGCCTATCCTCGGTGACACCAGCGCATATTCGGCAAGCATTGCGCGCACCGCCGAAGAAAAAATGGCGGTGGGCGGCACGGTGAACCTCACCGCAGCCGGTGCGGTGGTGTTAGGCGCCGCATCAAAAATTGATGTGTCGGGTGGCACGCTCACCTACCTGTCAGCGCAGGTGCAGCCCTCCACCTTCATTGCGTCCAACGGCGCGCGCTTCAGTCCCAACGACGCACCAGCCGACATCCGATACCTGGGTGTGGTGGGCAACGACAAGGGCCAAATTGACCGCTGGGGCCGGGTGACGCAGTTCGGTGCCACGCCGACGCGTTTAGAGCCGGGCTACGTAGAAGGCAAAGACGCGGGCAGCTTCAAAGTCAACGCGCCCTTGGCGTTGTTGGGTGGTGTCATTCAAGCAAGTGCCGCGATGGGCGAACGCCAGCAGGCAGGCACCGATGCGGCGGCAAAAAACGGCGTGTTGGAGTTGGGTGCACGCCTGTCGAGCGGCAGCGTGTACGGGAGTTTCTTGGATGCATCGGGCGTGCTGCGTGATGTTTCAGTCACCGCGCAAACGCGCGCGATCAACACCGACCTGTTGCGTGCCACCAGCGACGCGGCGCTGCCCGACAGCAGTTTCATCGCGGCGGCAACCCTCAGCCAAAGCGGCGCGGGCGCGGTGCGCATCACGTCTTACGGCGCGGTGACGGTGGAAGATGCCGCGAATTTGAACTTGCCGCACAAAGGCAGTTTAGAAATCAACGCCGCTGGTGCAGGCGGCGTGAGCTTGGGCGGCAACATCACCGCGCGTGGCGGCTCGGTGCTGGTCAGAAGCGCAGACCTGGCTTCGCCGTCGGTTCCCAGTGGCGGTGTGGTTTTGAAAGCCGGGCAACGCATTGATGTGTCGGGTGACTTCGTCAATCAAAGCCTCGACGGCGTGCGTGTGGGCAGCGCGGTGGCGGGTGGCGCGGTGCAACTCGCGTCGGCACACGGGCTCGACTTGCAGGACGGCAGCGCCATTGATGTTTCGGGCGGTGCCACGGTCAACACTAGCGGCAGCGTGGCGGGCACCAACGCTGGCAGCATCACGCTGACCAGTGAAACCGGCCGCACCGTGGCATCGGCCGAAGCGGCGGTGGCGCGCACGCACATCGGTGCGGCACTGCGCGGCATGTCGTCGGCAGGTGGCGGCAGCCTGACCTTGCGCGCCGCAGAAATAGACATACGTGAGCAGCTGGCTTTGGGTCCACGCCCGCCCATACGTGACGGCCTCGAGCTGGGTTCGCTGGTGGTGGACGACGACTTGTTCCGTCAAGGCGGCTTCACGAATTTCGCCGTTGAAGGTGCGCGCCGCCTGACGGTTGACCCGGGGGTGCGCATTGCACCGCAGGCCAGCCGCTGGGTAATTGGCGCAACCTCGCGTTTGGCCCCGAGTGGGTCTGCGCTGGCGAGCGTGTTGACCGAAAGTGTTTTGGAAGAAGGCCAACGCAATGCGGCCAGCGTTGCCTTGTCGTCACGCGGTTTGGTCAGCAGACAGAACGGTGGTGATTTGAGTTTGGGTGCCGGGGCGCTGATCCAAACCGATGCTGGCGGCAACGTGAGCCTGGTGGCAGGGCGCAGCCTGGTGCTGGATGCCGCCAGCAAAGTGCTGGCACCCGGCGGCAAAGTGAACTTGGAGCTGACTCGCAACTTGGCTTTGGACGACACGCCGGACGCTCCTTCGTTTGAGATTCGCAGCGGTGTGCTGATAGACGCGTCGGGCAAAACCGTGCTGCAACCGCCGTCGAACAACCTGCGACAAGGGCGCGTCTTTGACGGTGGCTCCATCAACTTGAACGTGGCCGGGGGCAGTGTGAAATCGGCGCGACTCGCAGCCATCGAACTGGCACCCACCGCCAGCTTGAAGGCGGACGGTGCCAGTGACGTGTTGGACGTGAGTGTGCGCACCAACGCTGGTGTAGTGACCCGACGCACCGAGGTGAACAGCGCGGGCGGTGCCATCAGCATTGCAGCCAGCGTGGGTGGCGCGCGTTTGGCGGGTGGTCTGAGCGCAAAAAGCGGTGGCGGCACGGCCAGTGGCGGCAGCTTTTCACTCACAGGCGGGGCACGCTCGTATCCACAGGACGTGATCCCGATGTTGGACAGCGAAGGCGTTGCAGTTTTCGGTCAACCGCTGTTGTTTGTGCCAGGCAGTGCGGTGCCGATTGGTGTGGCGGCGATTGCTGCGCAAAGCATCAACAACGGTCAGTTTGCCGATGTGAGTTTGAACAGCACAGAGCGCATTGACTTCAACAACAACGTGACGCTGAACGCCTCACGCTCAGTGAGTTTGAACACCGCGCTGCTGCGTGCCAACGCTGGTGTCAACCCGAGTGCCAACACGAGTGCCAACCTGCGCATCAACGCACCCGGCAGCGTGACCGTGGGCGCACTGCAAGCCTCGGACGCTCTAGCGTCGCAGCCAGCGTTGCCGCCCCTGCGCCCAGTGGCTGCCAATTTGCTAATTGACAGCGGCATGGTCACGTTCAACGGCAACACCGAGCTGCTTCAATTCGCCAACCTGGATGTGCGCGCCACCGACAGCGTGCGTTTTGCTGCGTTGGGCGGAACCGGTGTTGCCAAAACCGGTTCGCTCAAAACCACTGGCAACGTGAGCTTCACCGCGCCGCAAACCACCGTGACCACCGCCACCGACTTCACGGTCTATGCCTTGGGCAAAACCGTGAGCTTCCTCGGCGGCGACACCACCAGCGCCAGCGTGCCGTCGGCGGCGGGCAGCCTTACCGTGAATGCCGCCACCATTGCGCAAAACGGCGTGGTGCGTGTGCCGTTTGGCCGTGTGACCTTCAACGCCACCGAAGCTGTGAATTTGGGAGCCAACAGCCTGACCTCGGCGTCGGGCGACGGCATGACGGTGCCTTTTGGCAGCGCCTTGGGCACGGCTGGTTGGCAGTTTGATGGCAGGGCGATTGACGCGCCCGCAGAAAAGCTCATTGCCTTGAATGCGCCGGGCCAAGCGGTCACCGCACAGGCAGGCTCCAAGCTCGGCTTGGCAGGCGGCGGCAACCTGGTGGCACTGGATTTTGTGGCGGGCCCCGGCGGATCAAAAGACGTGTTCACCGGCTCGTTAGATGGCTCGTTTGCCGTGCTTCCGGGCGTGCGCAACTTTGCCCCGACCGACGCCAATATTGCGCAGCTGGCCAGCGGCGCGGGCGCAGCTGCTGCGGTCACCGGTCAACAAATCACCTTGGGCGCAGGCAGCCAACTGCCCGCCGACACCTATGCAGTGTTGCCTGCACGTTATGCCCTGTTGCCCGGCGCATTTTTGATCACGCCCAGCACCAACAAAGCGCCAGTCGACGCGGCCTACACCGTGCTGCGACCCGACGGTGCGCAGGTGGTGGCCGGTCAACGCGGCAGCGCAGGCACCACCATCCGTGACCCGCTGGCCACCGCTTACGTGGTGCGCACCTCAGCGCAAGCTCAGCAACTGAGCGAAGTACGCTCGCAGTCGGCAGACAGCTACTTTGCACAGCGCGCCGAATTTGCAGGCAACGCCGTGCCGCGTTTGCCGCAAGACGCCGGCTCGTTGCGGGTGGCGGCCAACCGCCTGACGCTGGACGGCGGCATTGACTTTGCCCGCGCCGCCGCCCTTGCCTTGGGCCGCGCTGCGCGCGGCGGTGAGGTCGATTTGGCGGCCAATCGCATCGTGGTGGCAGATGCTTCGGCAGCCACGGCCAGCGCTGCCCCGGGCACTTTGGTGCTGACGCCTGAGCAAATCAACAAAACCGGTGCCAGCAGCGTGGTGCTGGGTGGTTATCGGACGTCTGCCGATGACAGCACCGGCACCAGCGCAACTGACAACGCGCGCGCACTCACCGTCACCGCCACCGAGGTGTTGATTGCCAACGCTGCGGTGGCCATTTCTGTGGCGGACTTGGTGGTGGCAGCCACCGACCGCGTGACGGTCAGCCCGCGCGGCAGCATCAACGCCAGCTCGCAGGCAGCGGCTGCCGAAGCTTTGCGCACCGTCGGCGATGGCGCGTTGCTGCGCGTCAGCGCAGACGCCACAGCCACCGTCACGCGCACCGGTGCGCCGTTGGTCAAAGGTGAATTGGTTTTGGGTGCAGGGGCGGTGTTGGCGGCAGGCGGAATCACCGCAGAGTCAACCGCACGAACCAAGATTGCGGCCGATACGTCACTGCAGGCCAGCGCCATCACGCTGGGCGCGCCGCGCATTGCCTTGGGCACGCCCGGTGCCGCCAGCGCGGCCGCGGGTGCGCCTTTGCTCGGCAATGACACCTTGCTGATCGGCCCGGGCCTGGCCAGCCAGTTTTCCTCAGCCGATGCCCTGGGCTTGCGCAGCTTCAGTGGTGTTGATGTGTACGGCCCTGCCACCTTGGGCGCACCGGGGTTGCGGGCTTTGACCTTGGACACCGGAGCCATTGCCGTTTGGGGCAACGCGGCTGAGTTCAATGTGCAAGCGGGAGGCGTGCGCTTGGTCAACACCAGCGGCGCGTCGGTCACCAGTGCGGCCGCACCCACGGCGAACGCACGCATGGTGGTCAAGGCCACCGGCAATGGCAACGGCAGTGTTAACGGAGGCAGTGGTAGCGGTAACGGTAACGGCAGTGGCAGTGGCAGCGGTGAGCTGGGCTTTGGCCCAGGCGCGGTGGCCTTGCAAGGCGTTGCAGATGTTCGCTTCGAAGCCCGCCAAGCGGCGGTGTTTGAGAACAAAACCAATTTGCAAACCAGCGGCAACCTGACCATCGCCGCGCCGCGCGTGGGGGTGCAAGGCGCTGCCGATGCGACGGCCACGGCAGCGGGTTTGCTGCGCGTGGAGTCGTTCAACAACCCAGCGGTGGCGGTGGTTGCCCAATCTTTCAACAGCGGGGCCAGCTTGGCACTGAAAGGTGCTCGCGTTGAACAGGCCGGCACGATCGCTTTGCCGTCGGGCAGGTTGGAAATTACGGCCACTGGGACTGGAAACGGGACTGGCACTGGCACCGGCACCAGCACCAGCACCAGCACCAGCACGGGCACTGGAATAGGCAACAGCGGCAGCGGTGTCGAGTTCGCCAGCGGCTCCAAAACCTTGCTCGCAGGCCGCAGCAGCTTTTTTGACAGCGTTGAAGTCACCACCCCAGGCGGCGATCTGAAAGTTGATGCAGGCGTGGGCAACATCGTCATTGGCAACGGCGTGATTGATGTCTCAGCCAGCGGTGCGCAGGCGCGTGCGGGCCGCATGGAATTTGTTGCCAAAACCGGCTCGGTTGAAATTGGCGGCTCGTTGTTGGCGCGCTCTGTGGCGCAGGTCAACACCGTGGGTGCCTTGGGTGCCAACAGCGCACTGGGCGGCAAGCTCAGCATCGACAGCGCCAGCGCGGTGAACCTCACCAATTTGGCCACCACGCTGAACCGCGAGGCCGACGCCACCAACGACAACTTCGCCTCCAGCTTGGTGCTGCGCAACCGGGTGGGCAACCAAGCTTTGAGCGCGGGCAGCGTGCTCAGCGCCAGCACGCTGGACGTGTCGGCCGACGCCGGTTCCATCGTTGTGGCGGGCACGCTGAACGCATCGGGCGCGCAAGGCGGCAGCATCAATTTGGCGGCCCGCGACAACTTGGCGGTTGCTGCTGGCGCGCAGCTTTTGGCGGTTGCGCAAGACGCGCGCGGCAACGGCGGTCAAGTGCGTTTGAACAGCCGCGACGGCAGAATTTCGGTGGGCGACGCCACGGTAGACACCACGGCGGTGGGCGCGTCATTGACAGACAAATTGGTGCCCGCCCGCAACGGCAACCTCAGCCTGAGCGCCACACGCGTCGGTGCTGCCGCAGCCACCGCTGCGGGCACCGAGGTGCAGCTTGACCTGCTGCGCGGCAACTACAAAGGCGTAGGCCGCATTGATGTGGAAGCCGTCAAGGTTTACAACTATGCGGGCAACGTGACGGTGGGCGGCACGGCACCCAGCTCGGCAACCGCACTGCCCACTGCCACCATCGCCGCGCACAACGCCAGCTTCGCCGGCACCAACGGCGCGCAGGCCGACACCATCCTGAGCCGCTTGGCAGGCACCGCCAGCAACAACGCCGACTTGCGCGGCCTGCTGCATTTGCGCTCGGGCGTGGAAATTCGCAGCGCAGGCGACATCGTCGTCACCGGTGACAGCGCCAACAGCGGCTGGAACCTCACGCCCTTCGCTGCCAACGGCACGGTAAGCCGACCCGGCGGTGAGGCCATGAACCTCACACTGCGCGCGGCTGGCAACTTGAACGTGCAAGCCAGCATCAGCGACGGCTTTCGCGCGGGTGGCAGCACAGCGCCGACCACGGCTGCCGCAGCCTCACGCATCCTGCCCGAATCGACCATCGTTGCCGGGGTGGGAAGTGCATTGCAACTGGTCGGTGGCGCTGACTTGGCCGCCGCGTCCAGGCTGGCCACAGTGGCGTCGGACACCAAGGGCGATGTGGTGATAGGCCGCGCAGGTTCTGGCACGAGCACCGATGTGATTGTGCGAACCACCACGGGCAAGCTCGATATCGCGGCCGGCCGTGACGTGAAGTTATTGAATGGTCAGGCGGTGGCTTACACCACGGGGGCACCCATAGCGGTGTCTGATTTGACGGGCTGGGTGCGGCCTGTTTCCACCGCGAACAGGTATGCGGTGGTCAGTGGCAGCACGGTGCAGTCCACGATGTTGAACGGCAGCGGGACGGTGACGGTGTCCGCAGCGCGTGACGTGGTCGGAGCCAACGCTGCCCTGCCGCAATATGGCTCTAACTGGTGGTGGCGCGGTGAGAGTGCGAGCGACACGCTCGTTGTGTCTTGGTGGTCAAGGTACGACAAATTCAAGCAAGGCTTCGGCAGCTTGAGTGGGGGTGATGTGATCGTGAACGCGGGGCGAGACGCAGTGGACGTTCAAGCAGCTGCGGGTTCAAGCGGCTTTATCGTCCCAGCGAAGAACCTTGCCAAGACGGACGTTGGTGCAACCCCCCCGGAACCCTCCGTCAATCGCTTCGGAGCCGGTGGCGTGAATATCAGTGCGCTTCGCGATGTGTTGGGTGGCGTCGCGATCGCGACGGGGCCCAGGGTTGATGTTGCGGCGGGCAGCAGTGTCAAAGCAGGAAGCACGGTTGGCGGTTTGAACAGCAATTTGCAAGTGCTCTACGGCAATTCCGCTGTGAGCGTCGTGTCCAGACGTGATCTGACTGTCGGGCGGGTCACATCTCAGGCGCTTCTTGCGCCCACCCGCCAGTTCAATCTGAATACAAACGACAGCTTCCGGTTGGGAGGGTTGTCACAACAAGCGTCCCTTCGCGCAGTTGCTACTTCGGGTGCCTTGAACTATGCGGGCACTGGGCCGTTTGAACAAACAGTCCCGGTTCCAAGTGCCGACGATTCCGTGCCGAGCGCTAACGACAATTCGGCAAGAGTCATTCCGTCTCGCGCCTTGTTTGCATCGCTAGAAGGTGCGTCGTTCGTTGCGAAAGCCGGTGGCTTGATTCAACTTCCGGCACAGACGGCGAGTTTGTCCGTGTTGGCAAAAGACAGTCTCGACCTAGGCATTGTCACTGTCGCCGGGATCAGCAACGCGGCCAGCGTTCCAGGACGTGTCAGTTCTTCCGCGATCACCGACACGGTGGATTCTTTGTTTCTCGGGTTGAAGAGCACGCAGCCACAAGCAGACGGGGCAACTGCCGTCAGATTCATCTCTTCGCAAGGAAATGTGAACTTTGGCAATGACGTCAAAAGTTCTGCGGCGTTGCGCGTAAAAGCGGGACAGGACGTTCGCTTTGTGAGCGGTCGTGTGCAATCTCAACACGAAAATGACGCCGCGGTTTCGTTGATCGAAGCAGGCCGCGACATACGGTTTGCGAACAATGGCGCGATCTCCGGTTTCACGCTTCACGGCCCTGGCGACCTTGTGGCGCTGGCAGGGCGCGATGTGGACTTAGGCGCGTCTTCAGGTTTCCAAACTACCGGCAACCGCGTGAACTCCGCGCTGCCTCCCCAAAGCGCCAACCTGACCTTGGTCGCAGGTGTGGGCGCGGCCGACTGGCGTGCAGCGCAGTCCACTTACTTCCACGTGTTGGGTGGCACTGGCGTGGCGGGCAAGCAGGGCGACGTGGTGGCTCAGTTGGACGCCACCGCCAACGGCCAGAGCGTGCCGGGGGCGAACAGCGCGGCTGCAAAAGCTTTCGATGCTTTGACGGTGTCGCAGCGCGTGGACGGTGCCCGCCAGCGCGTGGGCGATGTGGCGTTTGACGCCGCCGTGTTGAGCTTGATGCGTGCCACTTCTAAGCAGGGCCAAGCGCTGACGCTGGCGCAAGCGCGTGCCGAGTTTGACAAACAAACCGACGCCGTGAAGCTGGCTTTGGTGGGCAAAACGCTTGCCATTGCTTGGGCTGAAAAAGTGGCACTGCCAGCGCAAAAACTGTTGGTGACTGAACTGGTGACCGCTGTTGAAAAAGGCGTCGAAAAAGCTGTCGAAAAAACCGCTGCCAACCCAGCCCCCGCCGAACCACAAGTTGCCGCCTATGGCGCCGCACTGCGCGCTTACGTGAAACGCCGCACGGGCACGGAAGCCGCGAATCTCGGCGACGCCATCGACCGGTTCGCGGCCTTGCCGCTGGAGCAGCAACTGCTGTTCACCGACCAGGTGCTCACCGCTGAAGTGCGGGCCGCGGGCCGCACCGCGGCGGCTTTGTCGGGCTCGGCACGCGACACTGCCTATGCCAAAGCCTACGACGCCATCGATGCGGTTTTTCCAAGCTACGCGTCGAATGCCGCGCTTGCTGGCAACGTGCGCATGGGCTCCAGCCAAGTCAAAACCTTGCAGGGCAGCAACGTCGCCATCCTCACACCGCGGGGTGGCGTGAACGTGGGTGAGCTGGCAACCACCGGCGCAACGGCCGCCGACTTGGGCATCGTCACCACCAGCGGCGGCGACGTGGCACTCATCGTGCGTGACAACGTGGATGTGAACCAGTCGCGCGTGTTCACTGTGGGCAAGGGCGACCTTTTGATGTGGTCAGGGCAAGGCAACATCGACGCCGGCCGGGGTGCGAAAACCGTGACCGGCGCGCCGCCACCGGTTTACCGCCTCGTGGCGGGTAAGTTCGAAGTCGACACCTCGGGCTCGTTCTCGGGCAGCGGCATCGCGGTGCTGAATGCTGACAGCACGCTTGATCTTTATGCGCCCAAAGGCGAGATCAACGCCGGTGACGCGGGCATCAAATCGCTGGGCAATGCATTCCTGGGGGCCTCGCGATTTGTGGGTGCCGACAACTTGGCCATCAGCGGTGCAGCGGTCGGCGCGCCACCGCCCGTACCGAGCGGCGGCGTGACGGCTGCGCTGTCCACTTTGTCGCAAAGCGGTGCCTTGAATGACACCAAGGTCAACGCCGACGACAGCGAAGAAGAAAAAGAACGCAAGCGCCGCCGCCGCTTGGCGCTGGTGCTCGATTTCCTTGGCTTTGGCGAAGCACCTGCCAAGCCTTGATGGCGGTCACCTCCGCCACCACCCGTTTCAAAAAACAGTTTTCAAGAATCGATACCGACCATGCCAACTTTGCAAAAAATAATTTGCGCACTCACGCTGGGCAGCAGTTTGTTGTTGCTGCCCTTGCACGCCAATGCGTGGTGGAGCAAAGACTGGACACAGCGCACGCGGGTGACCTTGAACACGTCGGCCCAAGGCTTGGAAACCAAAGAGGCGGCCACGTCGGTCAGCGTGGCGGTGCGTTTGCATTCGGGCAATTTTGACTTTGTGGCGGCCAAGGAAGACGGCTCTGACCTGCGCGTGGTGGCGGGTGACGACAAGACGCCGCTGAAGTTTTCGGTGGAACGGTTCGACGGTTTGAATGAGCTGGCGGTGCTGTGGGTGCAGGTGCCCACCGTGGCACCGGGCAGCGAGAAGAACAACATTTATGTCTATGCGGGCAACGCCAAAGCGCCCGCCGATCCGACGAATGTGGGTGCGGCCAACGGCTTTGATGCGAGCACGCTGGCGGCCATTCATTTCAGCGACAAAGAGGCGCTGGGTGTTGACCATTTGGGCGCGCTGAAAAACGCTGCGCCCATCGCGGTGGAAGCCAACGGATTGTTGGCCGGTGGTGCCAAGTTGAACGGCACGGCCATCGCGTGGGCGGGCAGCGACAAGCTGAAGGTGGACGCCACCGGCGCAGTCACGGTGTCGATGTGGATCAAGCCCGACGCCGTGGCCACTGGCACGCTGTTCAAGTGGGGCAACCTGAGCTTGAGCCTGCAAGCGGGCAAGTTGGCAGCTGCTGTGGACAAGGTGAATTTGGCAGGCGGTGACCTCAAAGTCACCGCTTGGTCGCAAGCTGCGATCACCGTCGGCGGTGGCAAAGCCGTGCTCTATGTGAACGGTGTGGAAGTGGCCAAGGCCGACGCTTTGCTGCCCGCGCTGAGCGGTGCGTTTCAGATCGGCCAGGGCGTGAACGGCTTGGCCGATGAGCTGCAAATATCCAACACGGTGCGCAGTGCTGAGTGGCTGCGCGTGGCCGCTGGCGCGCAAGGGGCCGAGAGCAAATTGGTGGCGTCGGTGAAAGAGACTGGCGACAAGGCCGAAGCCGGCAGCGAAGGCTACATGGGCATCTTGGTGAAGAACCTGACCACCGATGCGTGGGCCGTGATCATCATTTTGGGTGTGATGTTTGTAGTGGCCTGTTGGGTCATGGTCACGAAGACGATGTTCGTGGTGAAGGCCGACAAAGACAACCGCAAGTTCTTGCAGCGATTTCGCGGCGCGTCCATGGATTTGCTGCATTTGGAGCAGGGCAGTGCGCACCCGCATTCGTCGCTGTTTCGCTTGTACCAAGCGGGCGTGCGCGAGCTGAAAAAGCGCGACGTGGGCAGCACCGACGTGAGCAAGATCAAACCGCTTTCTGGCGCGTCGCTCGACGCGGTGAAGGCCTCTGTCGATGCCGACTTGGTGCGCGAGTCGCACCGCCTCAATTCCAGCATGGTGTGGCTGACGATTGCCATTTCAGGCGGCCCGTTTTTGGGCCTGCTGGGCACGGTGGTGGGCGTGATGATTACTTTCGCCGCCATTGCTGCGGCCGGTGACGTGAACGTGAACGCGATTGCGCCTGGCATTGCGGCGGCGCTGCTGGCCACGGTGGCCGGTTTGGCGGTGGCCATTCCGGCGCTGTTTGGCTACAACTATTTGGCCTCGCGCATCAAGAACATCTCATCCGACATGCAGATTTTTGTCGACGAGTTTGTGACGCGTGTGGCTGAAACCTACGGCGCGCGTTGAGCGGCTTGAAGCGAGCAATTTGCGATGAGCGCCGATGTCAAAACCGAGAACCAGCCGTATGACGAAATCAACGTCACACCCATGCTGGACTTGGCGTATGTGCTGCTGGTGGTGTTCATTATTTTGACCACCGCGTCGGTGCAAGGCGTGAAGGTGAATTCACCCACCACCGACGCTGCCAACAACCTGGCGCGGCCGCAAACACGGGCCATCACCATCACCGCGGACGGCGCGATGTACCTCGATGCTTACCCCGTGACCATCGACCAATTGCGCACCACCCTGGGCCAATACAAAGCCGCGAATCCGGCCCTGCCGGTGGTGCTCAAAGCCGACAGCGCCGCGCAGTACGACAAGGTGATGGAAGTGCTGGAAGTGGCCAAGCGGCTGGACATCAATGAGATTGGCTTGGTCACCAAGCGGCAGTCGCAGTGAACACCCATCATGGCCATGACCCAATTCCGTTCGCCTCACCAGAAACACAAACAAAACCCGTTCGGGCTGAGGTATCGAAGTCCTGCGCTGGGCCTTCCTTCGCTGACTCAGGACGTTTGGAATCACCACCTCAGCCCGAACGGGTTCCTGTGTTTGTTTTGAATTGAAAAAACAACATTGAAAAGTCGCAAGCCACTTGACTGCGCAGCCATTTGAACAAGCCACCATGCAAATCAACAACGAAGCCAAGCCCTACGACAGCATCAACGTCACGCCGAT
>JANYJJ010000016.1 GCA_025358485.1 Burkholderiales bacterium
GCGACATCCAAGGCACGCCCACCACCTTGCTCATCAACAAGCAGGGCCGCATCGTGAAGCGCTATGTCGGCGCGCCTGACTTTGCAGAGTTGCAGCGGCGCATCGACGGCTTGCTCAAAGAAACTTAAACAGCGAAGTTCAGGCGATAAAAAAACGGCTGCCGAGTGAATCATTCGGCAGCCGTTTCTTATTGAACTCTGGCTTTGTGTTTGAGGCTGAAGATCAAGCCAACTTGTCCATCGTGCCAGTGGCTTCGGCCAGCAGGTAGTAGAAGGTCACTCGGCTTTTGCGCGTGACGCCTTTCATTTTCGCCACCACCGAGGCGATGCCTGCGTCAGCCGCCTCGGCAGACAGGCCCAGCTTCTTGGCCGCAAAACCGTCACGCACGGTGGCGAGCTCGGTGGGGTCGGATGCCGACACCAAAGACGAGTCGGCGTTGCGCAAAGCAATGCCGCAGTAGTTGACGATTTTTTGCACCGCAGCTTCGTTCACATTGGCGCTGTAGGTTTTGATGTCGGTCACATAGTCAGCCATGTCATCTCCAAAAGTTAAAGGTTGGTTGAACTTACTTACTTTGAGCGCAGATTCCGTTCACAGATTCCGCGCACAGATTTCACACTCACACACAGCACAGGAAAACCACTCACTCCGCACGCACCGAAACTTCGACGCGACGTGCCTCTTCAGGCGCACCGCCTCCCGCCGTGACGGCCGGTTTTTGCATCACCACGCGGTCTTTGGCGATGCCTGCCGCTTCGAGCGACGCACGCACCGAGCGCGCACGGTTGAGCGCCAATTCTTCGTTGTGCGCCACGTTGCCCGATGGGTCGTGGAAGCCCGACAACACCGCTTTGGCATTGGCATTGGCGTTCAAGTAACCCACCACATCGACCAGTTTCTGATCGGCACCGATGGGCATGTCGAACTTGTCTTTGGCGAAGTACACAACCGCGGCGGGGAGGGATGCGGCCACCACAGCCGCAGGCGCGGGTGCAACAAGCGGGGCAACAAGCGGTGCGGGTGCGGGTGCGGGTGAAGTTGTCACCGCTGGTGCTGCCACCACAGGCGCGTTGTCGGCGCAATAGCCCGCCATCGCTTGCTTGCACTTGCTTCCACCCGGGCCGAAGCCTGTGAACCACAGCAGCAAGAGCAGCAGCGCCAACAGCGCCGCGACGATCCAATACCAGCGGCGAAAACCGTGCCACTCGGGGGAAAAATCCAAGTTCGAAGTCATGATGTTTGCTTTCTGTTCGACTTATTTGCGGTTGCCGGCGATGAGCACGTCTTGCAGCGATTTCAGCGCGCGCCAACGGTTGCGCATCGCCAGTTCGGCTTGCTCGGGCCAGGTGTCAGGGTTGGCCAAACGGTAATTCGCACCCGCCGCGTCGAGGACGGTCTGAATTTGCGCTGGGGGGGCCGCCGCCAAGTCAGAGAAGCGGTGGATGCCTGCCGCTTTCAGCAGCTCGGCAATCTTCGGCCCTATCCCTTCAATGATTTCCAAATCGTCGTCGCCTTTGACGGTGCTGAAGCCGGCTGCGTGCGCCGCTGCCAAATCGATGGGCGGGCCGCTGCGCAGGGCGCGAATGGCGAGTTCGCGTTGTGCCAGTTGCTGCTCCAACTCGTGGATGCGTTGAGTCGAGCTGCGCACGACCTGGTCACGCGCTTCTTTTTGCGCTGCTGCATCAACACGCACACCCGCGATCAGCACGTCTTGCAATGAACGCAGTGCGGACCAACGGTTGCGCGCGGCCAGCTCGGCTTGCTCGGGCCAGGTCTCAGGGTTGGCCATGCGGTAGTGCGGGCCGGCCTCGTCGAGCAAGGGCTGAATTTGCGCTGGCGTCATGGCGGCCAACTGCATGAAGGTGTGAATGCCTTTTTGATGCATCAGCTCGGCAATCTTGGGGCCGATGCCTTCGATGATGGCGAGGTCGTCTGCGCCCTTCACGTCGAACCCCGCCTGCTTGGCGGCAGCGAAATCGAGCGCCGGGCCGTCCATCAGGCGCTTGATTTGCGCGTCACGCTCGGACAACCCGGCGGTGTCTGGAACTATTTTTTCGACGACTTTTTCCACCACTTTTTCGACAACTTTCGGTGGCGCAGTTTCAAGCTCAGAAATGCGCTGGCGCAAGGCGGCCACCACCGCCACTTCGGCAGTCAGGCGGGCGATGCTGGCAAGGTGAGACGGGTTGTCTACGGTGCGCTCGACGACACGGTCAACCACGCGTTCAACCACGCGGTCAACGGGTTTTTCGACGAACTTCTCGACGACTTTCTCGACGACGGTTTCAACTTGAACCGGCGGTTTTTTGCGCCAATCGGCCAGCTCTTTGGAGATGCGCGCCAGCTCGGCGTCTTTGCTGGCCAACAAGCCAGTCCAGTCCCGGCCTCGCAGACTGCGTGCCAGCCAACCGCACAACAGCCAGCCCAAAAGGGCTCCCAACACCAACGGCCAAATGGCACAAGCCCAAGAAAACATGCGCAGCCCCTCGTCTTTTTTGATTGTGTTGACCAAGTGCACGGAACAGACCGTTCATGTGCTCGACCGCTCAGCCGTTGGCTGCGCAGCGGCGCGAGAATACACGCGCGTTTGGGCTGCGGCAAGCGCGTTTCTCCGAGTTTGAAACAGCTTGCTGCGAAGGCTCAAGGCCCAATCAAATCAGCTTGCGTTCAACCGCGCCTGAACCAAATCGATGTGCGACTTGAGGTTGTAGACGTTCATGTGGTGCTCGGCTCCTAAGCGCAGGCGGCTGACGTGATCATTGATTTCTCGCAGGCGAATCAGCCCCTGTGACTTGGCTGCAGCGTTCGCGCCCGTTTGCTGCTCCAGCGCGATAACGTCGTCGTAAAGCTGAACCAGCTGGGCGTAGCCACGCCACGAAAAGAATGCCGGGATCATGCGCAGCAGCGGCAGGCCGATGGCAATCACCGGCACCAAAGTGAGCAACATGCGTTCGACCAAATTGGCCAGCCAAAACGGCAGGTAATCCTCTAAAAACGGTTTGCCCGATTTGAAGAAGCGCTTGGATTCTTCGCTTTGCGCGTAGTCCAAATTGCGCTCTGACGGGAACTCGGTTTGCGCGTTGGTGGCGGCCGGTTTCTTGTGCACGGTAGACGCCACGTCGAGCATCAAAAACATGATGGCGCGGTGCAAGTCGGTGGTGCCCACCAAGTTGGCCGTGGCGGCAATGAGGGTGATGTCTTCGCGCGGCAAGTTTTTGTCTAGCTTCGCCACGCCTTTGGGCAGCGTGACTTTGGCGACCCACGGCAGCAGGCGCACATAGGCGTCGGCGTTTTCGAAATTCATCAAACCCAGTTCTTCAGACAACGCTTTTTGCACGGCAGGTGAATCAACGGCTGCCACCAAAATTGCTGCGTCCAGGGTGCCCGCCAAAACCGCATCAACGGCTTGCATGCCGCCCAAGGGTGAAATCAGCGCGCCTTGCGTGGGCACTTTGTTCATCTCCAGCAACTGCGACGCGGCCGCGTGCACGCCGCTGCCAACGGCGTCGATGGCAAGCAAGCGGCCTGCCATGTCGGACAAACGCGTGGGCGGCTTTGCGGAGTCAAAACGCTTCTTGTTATAGAAGCACCAAATGGGTTCGTAGGCCACGCTGGCCAAGGCTTCGACGCGCGGATGCTGCGCGGCGGTGCTGACGCCGCCTTGCACAAAAGCCAAATCGATTTTTTGCTTGGGGTCGTCCAGGCGCTGCAAGTTTTCAACCGAACCGGCCGAGTTGACGATCTCCAAAGTGACGCCGTGCTTCTTCAGCGCCTGTTCGTATTGTTTTGCGTACAAGGTGTAAGCGCCCGAGGCCGAGCCTGTGGAAATGCGAACGACTTTGGGCGGCGGTGGCTCGATGAAGCGAAACAAAAACCACAGCAACAAGGCCAACAGCGCGAGCAGCATCAGCGCCAATCGGGTTTGCTCGCCGCGCGTGAGCAGCAAAAATTCACCTCGAAACACCTTTTGCAAAAAGCTCAGCGGCTTGCGCACCGAGCCATTCAAAGCCAAAGGCGGCGCGGGCTGAGACGGAACAGAGGGTTCAGACATGAGGGAACTGCGGCAAGTCAAAAGTTCGCAGATTCTGCATGCGAGCCCCCGCAGTCTGGCGCCACCTTCAGCGTGTGGCGGCTCCGACAAAGTTCAACTGAATGTCAGTCCACGCAGCTCTGCCAACCGCGCCTGCGGTGGACACCTGCACCCTGAGCATCGGCGTTTGCGCGGGCGCCTGGCCTGAGAAGGTGGCGGTGTAGGGGTCGAAGTCCAACCACTGCGGCAGCGGGCCGCCGTCTTCCGAACGGGCCGTGAAGATGGAGCGGTCATTGGCGTCACAACGGGTCACGATGCGACAGGGCACGGTGAAATTGAAGCTGGCCCGCGCGTCGGTGACGACGACCAAATTCACCCCCAGATTCACCGCGCCGCTGCCACCCCAGCCGTCGGAGTTGATGCTGGCCAAACGAATGTCCGCCACCGCCACCGAGTTAGGTTCAGCCACGACGTCAATCACACGCTGGGGCGCAGGCGGCGCGGACATCGGTGTGCCTTGGATGACCTCGATCGCCGCTGGCGCTGGCGCTGGCGCAGGTGCAGGCGCTGGCGCTGGCGCAGGTGCAGGTGCAGGTGCAGGTGCAGGTGCAGGTGCTGGTGCTGGTGCTGGTGCTGGTGCTGGTGCAGGCGCAGGTGCAGGTGCAGGTGCAGGTGCAGGTGCAGGTGCAGGTGCAGGTGCAGGTGCAGGTGCGGGTGCAGGTGCAGGTGCGGGTGCGGGTGCGGGTGCGGGTGCGGGTACGGGTGCGGGTGCCGCTGTGATGTCCGCCGTCAAACCAGTTGGTGCCAGCAAGTTGTAGTTGCCTGCGTCTGTGCCGCTGAGCGTGTAGCCGCTCACGCGGACGACTTTGGCTGTGCCCACATTCGCATCGGCAAACTGGCCTGCGCCAGTGCCGCTCAAATTCACTTGATCGCCCGCCACCGCGGCCACCACCACGGGCGTGCCGGTCAGCGTGGCAGTGCGTGTGGTGTCGAAGACTTTGTTGTTGGCGCTCAAGCCTGCCACGGTCACGTCGGCCGGTGTGATGTCAGCGGTCAGGGCGGCGGTGGCGAGTTGATAGTTGGCGGCCAGGCCGCCGTTCAAACCGTCGGTCACAGCGTAGGTTGCCGCCACGCCTTTGTGGGTGCCGACGTTCTTGCTGTCGAAGTTGCCGGTGGCGCTGATGTTGAGCGTCTCTGTGCCCACCAAGCCCACCGGCGTTAACAGCGTGACCACCGCCAGCGTGTTGCCGTCGTAGCTTTTGGAAGCCGCCTGAGCGTTCAGCAACAGGTTGGCTTTTTGCACGTTGAGCGTGCCCGCGCTGTAGATGAGGTCGTAGTTGTGGCTGCTCAAACCACCCGGCGCAAGCAAGTAGCTTCCCGCGTTGAGCGCGCCTTGGCTGTTGCCGCTGTAGCTCACCTGCCCGCCCAACACAGCGCTGTTTTCACCGTTGACGAAGCCGCTGTAATTCACGCCGTTGCCGCTCGTGTAGGCCACGCCGTCGTATGTTTTGCTGGCGTTCTGTGCGTTGATTTGCAGCTGCGTTTTTTGAATGCTCAGCACGCCGTCCACGCCCGGGCTGAAGTCGTAGTTGGCGGCGTTGAGCGTGCCTGCGTTGGCTTGAATGGCGGCGGTGCCGACCGGTGTGGTGGCCGTGGCATTGCTGCTGAGTGTCGCAACGCCTGCCACGCCCGCACTCACCGCGTTTTCGCCGTTAACGAAGCCGCTGACTGCCGACGTGAACACTGGGTCGGCCTGGCCGTAGCGGCGGCTGGCGTTGTCAGGTGTGATGGTGAGCTGCGCTTTGTTGATGGTCAACACGTTGTCCACCGACTGACCCACCTCGTAGTTGCTGGCGCTCAAATTGCCCGAACTCGCTTGAATGGCAACGCTGCCCACGCCGGTGGAGGCCACCGCCGCCGTGCTGGCCACCGCGCTGCCGCTGAGGTTGGCCGTGGCTTGCGTTTCACCGTTCACGAAGCCGCTGAGCGTGGTGCTCAACGCCGGGTTGGCCTGACCGTAAAGCCGCGACGCGGCGTTGGCCGTGACGGTGAGCTGCGCTTTTTGTATGTTCAGGCTGCCGTCTGCAGTGTTCACAAAATCGTAGTTGCCCGCACTCAGCGTGCCTGCGCTGGCCACGATGGGCACCGCGCCCACCGCAGTGGTGGGCACAGCGCTGGTGCTGGCCACGCCTTGCCCGCTGATGCCAGCGGTGCTGGCGGTTTCACCGTTCACAAAGCCGCTGAGTGACGTTGTCAGCGTCGGGTTGGCTTGACCGTAGCGACGCGCTGCGTTGTCCGCCGTGACGGTGAGGTGGGCCTTGTTGATGGTCAGGGCGGCGTCGTTGAACTGGCTGAATTCGTAGTTGGCGGCGCTCAGTGTGCCGGCAGCCGCCACGATGGGTGCGCTGCCCACCGCCGTGGTGGCAACAGCCGTGGCGCTGAGCGCTGCTGCGCCGCTCACGCCCGCGCTGATGGCGCTTTCGCCGTTCACAAACCCGCTCAGCGACGCGTTGAAAGTGGGGTTGGCTTCACCGTACAAGCGGCTTGCGTTTTGGGCAGCCACGGTGAGCTGGGCTTTGTTGATGGTCAGGACGGCGTCGACCAGATTGGTGAACTCGTAGTTGCTGGCGCTCAATGTGCCGACACTTGCCACGATGGGCGCGCTGCCGACGTTGGTGGTGGCTGCAGCGGTGGTGCTCGCGCTGGCGCTGCCCGTCAAACCTGCGGTGGCCGCTGTTTCGCCGTTTGCGAATCCGCTCAAGCTCGTGGTCAACGTGGGATTGGCTTGACCGTACAACCGCGTTTGGTTGTTGGCGGTGACGGTGAGCTGCGCTTTGTTGATGGTCAGCACGCCGTTGACTGGCGCATTGAAGTCGTAGTTGCTGGCGCTCAAGCTGCCGACGCTTGCCACGATGGGCACGCTGCCGACGTTGGTGGTGGCGACCGCCGTGGTGCTGGCCGCGGCGCTGCCTGTGAGTCCTGCGGTGCTGGCAGTCTCGCCATTCGCAAAGCCACTCAGCGTGGTCGTCAGCGTCGGATTGGCCTGACCGTACAACCGCGCTTGGTTGTTGGCGGTGACGGTGAGCGACGCTTTGTTGATGGTCAAGCTGCCGTCCACAGGCGCATTGAAGTCGTAGTTGCTGGCAGCCAAGGTGCCGACGCTTGCAGCGATGGGCACGCTGCCGACGTTGGTGGTGGCGACTGCGGTGGTGCTGGCTGACGCGCTCCCGCTCAAGCCTGAAGTGCTGGCGGTCTCGCCGTTGACGAAGCCGCTCACCGTGGTCGTCAAGCTCGGATTGGCTTGACCGTAAAGCCGCGCTTGGTTGTCGGCGCTCACGGTGAGCTGCGCTTTGTTGATCGTCAAGCTGCCGTTGACAGGCGCATTGAAGTCGTAGTTACTGGCAGCCAAGGTGCCGACACCCGCCGTGATGGGCACGCTGCCCACGCTGGTGGTGGCTACCGCCGTGGTGCTGGCTGACGCGCTGCCTGTGAGTCCTGCGGTGCTGGCAGTCTCGCCATTCGCAAACCCGCTCAGCGTGGTCGTCAGCGTCGGGTTGGCCTGGCCGTACAGACGCGATTGGTTGTTCGCGGTGACTGTGAGCTGCGCTTTGTTGATGGTGAGCACGCCGTCAACAGGTGCATTGAAATCGTAGTTGCTGGCACTCAAGCTGCCGACGCTTGCCACGATGGGCACGCTTCCGACGTTGGTAGTTGCGACCGCGATGGTGCTCGCGCTGGCGCTGCCGGTCAGGCCCGAGGTGCTGACGGTCTCGCCGTTGACGAAGCCACTCAGCGTGGTCGTCAGCGTCGGGTTGGCCTGACCGTACAACCGCGATTGGTTGTTGGCGGTGACGGTAAGCGACGCTTTGTTGATCGTCAACGTGCCGTTGACGGGCGCATTGAAGTCGTAGTTGCCAGCGCTCAAGCTGCCGACGCCTGCCACGATGGGCACGCTGCCGACGTTCGTGGTGGCGACCGCCGAGGTGCTAGCGCTGGCGCTGCCGCTCAAGCCTGCGGTGCTGGCAGTCTCGCCGTTTGCGAATCCGCTCAAGCTCGTGGTCAGCGCTGGATTGGCTTGACCGTACAACCGCGATTGGTTGTTGGCGGTGACGGTGAGCTGCGCTTTGTTGATCGTCAGCGTGCCGTCAACGAGGCTGGGGAAATCGTAGTTGGACGCGCTCAAAGTGCCTGCACCCGCGACGATGGCGGCAGTGCCCACGTTGGTGGCGGCCACAGCGGCTGTGCTGAGAGCTGGTGCGCCGCTGATGCCTGCGGTGGCATTGGTCTCGCCGTTCACGAAGCCGCTCAGCGTGCTGGTGAGCGTGGGATTGGCCGCGCCGTAGACACGCGACTTGTCATCGGCGGTCACGGTGAGGTGGGCTTTGGCGATGGTCAGCGTGCCGTTGACTGGCGCATTGAAATCGTAGTTACTGGCAGCCAAGGTGCCGACACCCGCCGTGATGAGCACGCTGCCCACGTTGGTGGTGGCGACCGCGATGGTGCTCGCGCTGGCGCTGCCGGTCACGCCTGAGGTGGCCAGCGTTTGACCGTTGACGAAGCCACTCAAGTTCGTACTCAGCGTCGGGTTGGCTTGGCCGTACAACCGCGCTTGGTTGTTGGCGGTGACGGTGAGCTGCGCTTTGTTGATGGTCAGCGTGCCGTTGACTGGCGCGTTGAAGGCGTAGTTGCTGGCAGCCAAGGTGCCGAGCCCCGCCGTGATGGGCACGCTGCCCACATTGGTGGTGGCGACCGCCGTGGTGCTGGCCGTTGCGCTGCCGCTTACGCCCGAGGTGGCGACGGTCTCGCCGTTGACGAAGCCACTCAGCGTGGTCGTCAAGCTCGGGTTGGCTTGGCCGTAAAGCCGCGATTGGTTGTCGGCAGCGACGGTGAGTGAAGCTTTGTTGATGGTGCCCACCGCGGCGCTGGCGGTCGTGGCGGCCAAGCTGTAGCCGTAGACGGTGGCTGCGCCATTGGCGGCGCTGGTCAAGGCGATGCCAGTGACGTTGACAGTTTTCCCAGTGGCGACGTCTTTGGTGTTGTAAGTGCCTGTGGTGGGTTGGGTCAGCACGACGGTGTCGCCATCGACAGCTGCGCTGACGCTGTAGTTGGCAGCGGCCAGCGTGGCGACGGTGCTGGCGTCATAAGTTTTGCTCACGCTGCCCGTCAGGCTTGGCGTAAGCGTGGGGGCCAGGCTGTATAAAAAACCGTTGCCGGAGGTTTGTGCTGCGGCGGTGACGCCGAAGGTGGCGGCGTATTGCTTGAAGTTGTAGCTCAGGCCACCGCGCGTGTCGGTGGTGGGGTTTGCGCTCCACACCAGCCAACGGCCAGCGCCCGTGGCTTGCAAGGCCGTGCTGCCCGCGTTGTTGGTGAAAGTGGGCGTCACCAAATTGGCCGCACCTGTGCCCACGTTGATGGCGGCTCCAGCGCCTATGGAAATGCTGGCCGCGCCGGCATTGCGGTACAGCGCTATGGCACCGGCGTCGTTCGCCGTGGCCGTGAAGTTGCCGTTGGCGGTGGTGATGTTGGCGTTGACGGCGATGCTGCGCCCGGCTTGCAAAGTCAGTGCGCCGCCCGCGCTGCCTGCCGTGACGATGGGATCGGTGACAGTGATGTCGTTGTTGGCTTGCAGCACCACCGCCGTGCCAGCGTCAAGGATGGCCTTGATGGCACTGGGAGCGATGCTGGCGTTGGCACCCGGTGATGCAGCGAAGGTGGCGGGGCCGGTGTAGCGGCCAGGTGTGTAGAGAAAAGCGGCACCGGCATCGACCAAGCCGCCGGTGTCGGCCAGCGGCGCGGCCACGGTGAATGCGCCGGTGCTCAGGCCACCAATCGAGTTGACGCTCAGGCCTGACAAATCATTTGCAGTGGTGCCGACCACGCTGTTGCTGGCACTCACCGCGCCCACACTGCCGCCGCTGCCGTTGCCCCAGGTCACGCCGCCCACGTTGGTCGCGCTGGCCGAGTCAAGGTTGGGGCTAAGGGTGACGTAGTTGCTGTAAGGCAAGACCACTAAGCCGCCGCTGCCCACGTTGTCTGTGACACGTGCGCCGACGTGGCTGTTGGCGGCGCTGACCGCACCTACCGTGCGCGGCCCGGCGGTGGCACCGTTGCCCCAGGTGGCGGCACCCACGTCCACAGCCGCGCCGTTCCACAGTGGGCTGCGCACGACGTAGTTGCCATTGGGCAATGCCGTCACGCCACCGCCTCCACCGCCGACGTTGTCGGTGGTGTTGCTGCCGACCAAACTGTTGGCAGCGCTGACCCAGCCCGAGGTGCCGGTTGCACCGTTGCCCCAGGTGACAGCACCTGCTGCGGCCACGGCTCCATTCTTCCAGTTCGGACTGCTGACCACATAGTTGCCATTGGGCAATGCCGTGACGCCGCCGCTGCCCACGTTGTCGCTGTTGCTGTTGCCGATCAAGCTGTTGCTCACGCTGAGCGCACCCACGGTGCTGCCTGAACCGTCGCCCCAGGTTGCGGCACCGGCGTTGGTTGGGCCTGTCGGTGAATCCCAGCCCGAGGCGCTGATCACCACATAACTGCCATTCGTCAGAGCCACCGCCCCATTGCTACCCACGTTGTCGCCGGCGACGCCTCCGACCATGCTGTTGGTGGCACTGAGCGCGCCCATGCCGCCGCCGAACAACTGTCCGTTCGTGCCGTTGCCCCAGGTGGCGGCACCTGCTTGAGACACGACACTCGGCACGGGGCGTATCCAAAATGGACTGAGCACCACGTAGTTGCCGTTGCTCAGCGCAATGCTGCCACCGGACGCGACTCTGTCATTGAAGGTGGTGCCTACAAAACTGTTGGC
>JANYJJ010000020.1 GCA_025358485.1 Burkholderiales bacterium
TCAGCACCGCGACCGCACCCATCAAGTGGTACAAAAGCAAGACACAAATGGCAAGTGGCAGGTGTCGGTTCAGCCCATCAACGAAGGCCGCGTCAATCCCAACCAACACGCCTTCACCTCGAACCGGAGGGTCACAGTTGCCGACTTCAACGACCCCAATTCAGCTTTGACATGAGGCACTGTTGCCGCGACGAAACGCTTGAACGCAGACAGCAACCGCTTGCCTGAGCCTGCAGCCAGCGCCGCCGCGCCCCAGCCGAAGGTGCGGCCTGCGCGAAATTTAGGCGACCAAGCCAAGCAGCTGGCAAAGGACACGGCAGGAGGTGTGAGCAGCGCCTTCACGTCAACCCTGGGCATGATTGGCTCACTGCCTGAGCACACCATCAAAGCCGTCTCTGGTCTGGCAGACGGCGCACAAATCACTTCCAACATCCTGTCTGGCGGACGCATTGCACCAAGCGCGCTGAATCCGATGCTGATGGACGACAAAAACAAGCAGTACAACTCGCGAACCGTCGTCAGCCAAGCCACCGACCGTCTGCAAGGCAAGATCGATAAAAACCTTGGAGCGGACAAAACCAGCTTTGCCTACAAGGCCAGCGAATTCGTTGCACCGCTGTTGGTACCGACCAAAGGCGCGAAGGGAGGCAGTGCGGGTGCGGCTCGACCGCAGCCGGTCAAGCCGCCTTCCACAGCGCCGCTGCCGACGGTGACGGCGGGCCAAGGCTTAAATAACATTGTTCCTTTCGTGCGCTTGGCCAAACCGCAGGTGAATGTTCAGACGGGTTTTGTCCCGAGAGGTGGAAATACCGCCAACAGCAGGCCCACTGGCTCCGTCAGCATGAGCAGCCTGGACGGTGGCGCGCGATTGCGTGGCGCCAAAGGCGTTGGAGCCGCGACCCTGGAGGCACCCACACGCCTGACCAGCACGGCACAGCCGGTGGTTGCCAAACTGAACGCGAGCCCTCGCCAATCGGCCCTAAACCGACCGATACCGTTGGCGCAGAACCAAATCGCCAGACCCGCTGCACCACTGACTTTGCCGCCCCGGGCAGCGTCTAGCAAACAGCAAAAAAAAATCACGCAAGCGCAGGTCGCCCCCGTTGTGCTGCCACCCAAACAAGCTGCGAACAACACACCACTGACCACCAAGCCATCGAAAACGCGGCCGATTGGAGACCCCGCACCATCGTTTCCACAAATCGCGCCTGCTGAACTGAATCCAGCCGATAAACCGCAGCGGCGCGGCAACGGCGACGCCCCAATCAAGCCAGGGGGTGGGAGCGCCGACTCGCAAAAGGCAATCAAAGACTGGCTCACGAAACAGGCCGCCAAGAACCACGGCGAACGGCTTGCCGATTACAGCAGCGGCCGAATCAGCCGCGGCGCAGCGCTGAGCGGCTTGAGTCCAGAAGATCGCGCCAAGATGAACGACGCCTTGGACAAGATTGACAGCATGCGATTGGGCGGGAAAGGCGGCGGCTCGGGCGCGTCCAGTGGCACGCGCAGCACCGCGGACGTGAAGAAAATTTGGCATGCTGTTGACGCCAAAGGCGGCGTGAACGCCATGCCCGAGCCCACGGTACGCCAGCTGAAAGGCATCACCGAACAAGCGCTCAAAGCGCCTAAGCTCAGCGACGCTGATCGCGCTGAATTCGGTAAACGACTCAGCGAAACCCAACGGGCGCAAACGAAATTTCACCAGTCAAGACAGGCGCAGCTTGTTCAGCGCAATCAGGCCAGCGCACAGAATCCCTATCTGCCTGGTGAAAGCTTCGACGCGGCCAAACAGCGCCTGGGCACGGCCTTCAATGCCAAAGACTATCTTGCTGCAACCAGCACGGCTCGGGTGTCGCCAGATGAATTTGCCAGTGGGCCAACGTGGCCAACGCCTTCAGCCGCTGAAAGCGAAGCGGCCACGCTGGCAAGCTTGCTCAAGAAACACGGACTCGACGGTGGCGAAGTTTCGGCCGAGGCGGCACGGGTGGCTTTGGCCAATACAGGCCTTTACGGCCCCACCACAGACATTCGCGTGATGGCGCAGTGGGTCGCTCGCGAACACCCTCACCTGCTGCAAGACAGCCCGGGCGAGGCGAACTTGCTGGGCAAAGAAGTCGCGGAAATCTTGCGCTCGGGTGACAAGCCTGGTTTGCCCAGCTCGCTCAAAGAACACGCACATTCAGACGCGGTGAAGTGGCCGCGCTTCAACAAAGCTGAGTTCGCCAAAGACCCCTCCTCAGTCGTGACGGAAGCGTCGCTTCGGCTGAAGCAGAGCGCAATCAACGCGCCGCGCATCGTTGAATACGGCCCGGGCGGCGGCGCAGCTGTACGGCGGTTGCTCAGCGACAACCCCAGCGCCTCGGCTACGCTGGTAGGCGTTGACCCGGCCAACCTCACCCGCCTCACGCAGGCGATTCCCGCAGACATGGCATCGCGTGTCACCACGCTCACTGGCGACGCCTCTAAAACCAAACTAGGCCAAGGCGTTGACCTGATCGTGGCCGAGCGCTTATTGCCGCACATGAGCGACGCAGACGCGACGCAGTTGATCCAAAACGCAAGTGCGTCGCTGAAGCCAGGCGGCGAATTGATCGTCGATTTCTACACCACCGATCACTTGACATCCAGGAGCCGAAACGCGGAATACCGCGATGCAGCCAGCATCAACAAAATCATTGGTGATGATTTTGTGGTCTCTAGGCGAACCGAACAAACCGGATTGATATCGCTGGTCTTAGTGAAAAAGTCCGTGCGCAATTCAAACGCTGATTGAATTTTTGAAATGCGCTTGACGATGACATTCCACGCGCGCGCACGACCTTGCCCTGGCCGCTGTCGTCTTCTACAACAGCCAACTTCGTGTGAGGCTCAACTCCTCGTGACCAACTCAAGACGGTGGCCCGAGGCGGTCAGACCCTGATTTTTTGGTCTCACACCGATGCGCTCCGACTCACCGCGGGCATCGAAAGCAAGGCCGCTGGGGCCAGACGCGGGTTGTGCGGCAGTTCTCTGTACAACTCGGCCCGCTCCGTCTACACATTTGCTGCACGCAATGGCTTAGGGCGACTGCTGCATCGAATCCACCTCGGTTTCAAGCATGAAACAAGCTGACATTTGCCCGCACCTGAGCACCAAGCGCAGCCGCACCCGCAAACTCTCGGATGAGACAAAACGCGTTGTGCCGTAGGCTGACTTGATCGGGCTCACGGTGAGGTTGGGCTGGGAATGCAAAGGCGCACGTCCAATGTCTGCCGTGCACACCATGCCGCGCATGTACTTCGCTTCGCAGTGGTTTGGCTTCTGCGACCCTGCCCTGAAGTAAGCCTTGCGCGACAGGCTCATATGCAGCGACTTCGCTCAACCACAGGGCCATCGTTGGGGCCAGCATCGAGCCCAAAAAGCGTCACGCTTCGGGTCATCAAGCGGCAGTGTGGTTTCGTCAAGGTGCGCTGCGAGGGGACAAAGGAGAACACGGCGCAGCCCAAAGAACTGCTCGCGCTGAGCAATTCGGGCATGGTGCAAAAGACGCTGATGGCGCTGGACGGCGTAGTGCGCCTGAAACCGGCAATTGGGATTTGGAATGAAGCCGCCGCAATCGGCAGACGCTTGAACCTGATGCAGACGCGGTTGCGAAACTCAAACCGTTGAAGCCCATGCGCTGAATCGACTGATCCGCAACCGCTGCGTCAACGAAAGCGAATTGAGCAGAACTTCCCAACCGCCGCCAGTTGTTTTTTGATTTGTTTCGAGATTTGTTTCGAGTTCCGGTGCCGCGTTCCCTCCCCAACCGTCAATCCACGTTTGGTCGGAGCACACCGGCGTTGAAACCTTCAATGAATTGCGGCGAAACCTTCGCTGGCATGGGCAAGCGTCCGTTCGCTCTGCCGATGACCCTGCAATTCACGTTGCAGCTGTCACTCACTCCTGTTGTTTGAAACTGAATTTGCGCAAAGATTCGACCGCCTTCGCGCGTGTTCGGAATGCGAACCGTGCGCTCGTCTTTCTCCATATGCAAACTCGCGTCTCGTGCGCGATTGCGAGCCACCTCGTTTTCGGGTGGCCCCTTGATGTCAAAGAGTACTTTGGGGTGGGGGTCACCCAGATCGACGACCACCTCAGACGGCAAAGACGTGGCCGCAGGCGATTTGCCGTTCGGTGCTTTGCCCCCTTGTGTCGCTGTTGCAGAGTTTGTAGGGGTTGGGCGGCTGAACGCGTTTTGATCACCCGGCGCCAGATCCCTCCAGCGGCCCGCTGCGATTTGTTGACGCGCGTAAACGCGGGCCGTCTCAGAGCTTGAAATCGCAGCCGGCAGCGGATGCGACCGGCCATTGCCCTTCAAGTAAAAGCGCACGTAGCCAGTTCCGTACACGCGTTGGATTAACTCGCCTTTGTAAATCTTTCCATCGGCCGCGCGACCCTGAACCAAACCCAAGCCTTGATCCAAGTTGCCAGTATCTGGAACGCTGCGCGAGCGGTCAGGTTCGCGCGCAGGCGTTTGAATGCCTGAACTGTTCGGGTTGGCGGTTTTCGATCTGAAGGCGTTTTGATCGCCCAACGGCAAATCGCGCCAAACGCCTTTGCCGATTTGCTGACGTGCAAACACTTTCGCCTCCGCAGAGCTCGTAATGCTCGCCGGAAGGGGGTGCGAGTGGCCCGTGCCTTTGAGATAGAAGCGAACGTAACCAGTGCCATAAATCCGCTGGATCAGTTGTCCGCTGTAGACGCCGCCGTCTCGGCTTTTGCCCTGGATGGCACTGACGCCTTGGTCAAGATTGCTGTTGTTCGGGATGGTGCCGAACTGAGCCAAATCCGTTCGCTGACCGAAGCCTGCAATCTCTGAATTGCCTGAGCTGAGTGCCGAATCAATCCGAGCCATGTTCATGTCTCCTGCGTGACGAATGTGGGGACAGCGAATGCTATTTCGCTGCGGTGAAACGACGCGTCACAGCCGTTGAAAAGTCCAGTCGCTGAGGCAGTGAGCCGACAACCAGCAAAAGTAAACAACTCGCCCCGGGCGGCACGGACCACCGTTGCGCCATGCTGCGGGAGAACGAAACTTCACTCAGTCTAGAGCTCGCAAATGGGGGAACCCAGAATTTGAATCAGCCCGGTTCTGCGAACTCAACTCAAGCTTCAACGCCCAACCCCACCCTTGGAGGGTGCAGAAAGTAACCCTTCGAAATCAACGGCCCATTTGATTCCGATGGGTCTGACTTCTCCGGCGCAACCACTCCCCCCGGACGCAAGAACTGCGAGTGTGCAGGCAGCAGCTTTGCATCGTCATTGCTGCACTTTGCGCGTGTGATTCGGCAGGGTTGGCGGTGGCGGTGGGGTAGTCGGACGGCGGTGGAGCGCGCCAGCTCGGCAACTTGTTAGCAACTTGTTATTGCGTCATCGCGCAACGCACTCACCCCCAAACTCGCATCAAGGCAGCAACACGCTGCACCCCGTCGTCTTGCGCGCTTCCAAATCGCGGTGCGCCTGCGCCACGTCTTTCAAGGCATAGCGCTGGTCGATGTGAATCTTGACCTTGCCGCTGGTGACCATGCTGAACAAATCGTCGGCCATGGCCTGCGTGGATTCGCGTGTGGCGATGTGCGTGAACAGCGTGGCGCGTGTCAGGTACAGCGAGCCTTTGGGGCCCAGGATGCCGGGGGCCATGGGCGCAACCGGGCCGGACGCGTTGCCGAAGCTGGCCATCAAACCGAAGGGGCGCAGGCAGTCGAGGCTTTTCTCGAAGGTGTCTTTGCCGACCGAGTCGTAAACCACTTTGACACCTTTGCCGCCGGTGATTTCTTTGACGCGTGCTGCGAAATCTTCTTTGCTGTAGTTGACGGCGAAGGCCGCACCGTTGGCCAAGGCCAGCGCACATTTTTCGTCTGAGCCTGCGGTGCCAATCAACTGCAAACCCAAGGCCTTGGCCCACTGGCAAGCGATCAAACCCACGCCGCCCGCCGCCGCGTGAAACAACACAAAGTCACCGGCTTGCAAGCCTTCTTGGGGCAAGGTTTTTTTCAGCAGGTACTGCGCGGTCAGGCCTTTGAGCATCATGGCTGCGCCGGTCTCAAAGCTGATGGCGTCGGGCAATTTGCAAACGGTTTTGGCGGGCATCACGCGCAGCGAGCAATAGCTGCCCGGCGGGTTGCTGGCGTAAGCAGCGCGGTCGCCCACTTTCAAGTGCGCAACGCCCTCGCCGACGGCTTCGACCACGCCTGCGGCTTCCATGCCCAGCGACAAAGGCATGGGCAGTGGGTAGATGCCAGAGCGCTGGTAGACGTCGATGTAATTCAAGCCGCAGGCGTGGTGGCGGATGCGAATTTCGCCTGGGCCTGGCTCGCCCACGGGCAAGTCAACTAGGTGCATGGCGTCGGCCCCGCCGTGTTGTTCGACGCGAACGGTGGCGCTGGTTTGTGTGGACATGACGGGTCTCAAGTGGTGATTTGGATGCAGTATGGTGCCTCAACAAAGCGCCTTCAAAACATGCAACGTCTCACCACCGCACCCAACCTGGCACTGGCCACGCTGTGGGCCGACATGCTCACGAATGCCGGGATCAGCGCAAACGTTCAACGCGCCTACGCCAGCAGCATTGCCGGTGAACTGCCACCCGATCAATCGCAGCCCGAGGTCTGGATCACGCAGGCCGACAACGACAACGACTTGTTGAGCAAAGCGCGTTCACTGCTGGACGACCTGCGCCGTCCACAGCACCGCCACTGGCCGTGTCCCGGCTGCGGCGAAATGGTCGACGGGCCATTTGAAGAATGCTGGAACTGCGGCAAGGCGATGCCCCCATGAGCCACTTGAAACTGACTGCACGAACCGCCTTGCTGCTCAGCGTGCCGCCCCTTCTGTGGGCAGGCAACGCGGTGGTCGGGCGCATGGCTGTGGGCAGCGTACCGCCGCTGACGTTGAACTTTTTGCGCTGGACGCTGGCGCTGTTGATCTTGCTGCCCTTGGGTTGGCGCGTGTTGCGCGAGCCGCGTCAAATTCTGATTCGGTGGTGGCCGCTGCTGCTGCTGGGCCTGTTGGGCGTGGGCAGCTACAACGCCTTGCAATACCTGGCGTTGGTCACGTCAACGCCCATCAACGTGACGCTGATTGCCGCCAGTTTGCCGGTGATGATGTTGGTGGTGGGCAAGTTGTTTTACGGCGTGACGCCCGCACCCCAACAAATTCAGGGCGCAGCGCTGTCGGTGCTGGGCGTGCTGCTGGTGATTGCGCGTGGACAGCTGCAAACGCTGACCCAAGTGCAGTTCGTGGTGGGCGATGTCTACGTCGTGATTGCCACCATCGCGTGGGCGTTTTACAGCTGGCGTTTGTCGCGACCGCCGGCGTCGCTGCGTGCGCCGAACGCACCTCAAGTCCAAGGCATCGACGGGCAAATGCGCGGCTGGAATTGGGCCGAGTTGCTGCTGGTGCAAACACTTTTCGGCTTGCTTGGCGCAGGCGCTGCGGCGGCTGGTGAAACCGCGTTGGGTGACGCACTCGGCACCGCGCCCATGGTGTGGAACGGCTGGGTGTTTGCAGCCTTGATTTACGTGGCGGTGGGCCCTTCAGTCATTGCCTACCGATGCTGGGGCTTGGGCATTGCAGAGGGCGGCTCTAACGGCCCTGCCCTTGCGGCGTTTTTCAGCAACCTCACACCTTTGTTTGCTGCGGTGCTGTCAGCGGCTGTGCTGGGCGAAGCACCGAAGTGGTTTCATGCGGCGGCGTTTGCTTTGATTGTTGGGGGCATTTGGGTGTCGAGCAGGAAGCGGTAGATCAACAAGCGTTGTGAGCACGCCAGTTCACCGCGTCTTCGCCAAAATCCGCGCCCGCAGCGCAGGCAAAGCCGCCGTGGCGGCGTCGCGCCCAGCGGCGATGGAACGCTTGCGCGATGCGAAGTCGGCCGACGACACACCGCCCAACAACGGTGTCAACACCACATCGGCGTCACGCAATTCGAAGTGGTTGATGCTGCGGCCCATGATGGAAAAGGTTTGCAGCAGCATGCGCATGGCGTCGCCCGTGGCGTTGCCGTCGGGGATGGCTGAGATGTCGACCGCGATGACCACTTCGGCACCCATCTCGCGTGCAAAACGAACGGGCACGGGTGACACCAAACCGCCGTCAACGTACTCGCGCGTGCCGATGCGAACCGGCTGAAACACCGCCGGCACCGCGCTGGAGGCGCGCACCGCCACGCCCGGATCGCCGCGCCTGAACAAGATGGGCGCGCCAGTGTCGAGGTCGGTGGCGACG
>JANYJJ010000034.1 GCA_025358485.1 Burkholderiales bacterium
TGTCTGGTCTGGAGCCGAATTTCTTAATGATCCTGCGTTCAACTGGCTGGGGTTCATCAGCCGTAAACCCATCACCGAGGACTATGTACCACTGGTGCCCTGGCTGGGTGTGATGTGGTGGGGCATGGCGGCCGGGCAATGGTTGCTGTCAAACGCGCGCGGGACGCTGGCTGGTGCTGTGCCTGCGGTGCTGCGGCCTTTGTCAGTGTTGGGTCGCTGGTCGCTGGCTTTTTACATGCTCCATCAACCGGTTTTCATCGGTGCTTTGATGGCCGTCACCGCCTTGCGCTGAACTTGGCCGCGAAGCTGCTGCGGCTACCATCGTTGCATGGCCACACAGATGCTCTTCGGCTTTCATGCCGTCACGGTTCGACTGAAAACCGCGCCCAAATCAGTTGTTGAAATTCATCACGATGTGGCGCGCCGTGACCAGCGCATGCGCCAGTTGCTGGACCGTGCCGTGAACGCCGGCATGCGCCTCATCGACAGCGACGACGAGCGCCTGAAAAAACTGTGCGGCACGCACCGCCACCAGGGCGTGGTGGCGCGCGCAGAAGTGATCGCCTTGAGTCATTCTTTGGACGACACGCTCGACGCCGCTGAGGGCGACCCTTTGGTTTTGGTGCTGGACGGCATCACCGACCCGCACAACCTAGGCGCTTGTTTGCGCGTGGCCGACGGTGCCGGTGTGCATGCCGTGGTCGCGCCCAAAGACCACGCGGTGGGCTTGAACGCAACGGTGGCCAAAGTGTCCAGCGGCGCGTCTGACACCGTGCCCTACATGATGGTTACCAACTTGGCGCGCAGCTTGAACGAGCTGAAAGAACGCAACATCCGCGTCATCGGTTTGTCAGACGCAGCCACTCAATCGCTGTATGAAGTTGACCTCAGCGGCCCGGTGGCTTTGGTGTTCGGTGCAGAAGGCAGCGGCATGCGCCAGCTCACCGCCAAGACCTGCGACTTGCTGGTCAGCTTACCGATGCACGGCGCAGTTGAAAGCCTCAACGTGTCAGTGGCCACAGGCATTTGCTTGTACGAAGTGGTTCGCCAACGCAGCAAGTCAAATTCAGCCTGACGTTTTTTGCCCATTTTTTGAGAGCACAACATGCCCGTCATCGAAGTCAATCACCCTTTGGTCAAACACAAAATTGGCTTGCTGCGCGAAGACGATATTTCGACCAAAAAATTTCGCGAACTCACCAACGAACTGGCGCGCTTGTTGACGTACGAGGCCACCGCCGACTTTCCGCTGAACAAGACCAAAGTGCGATGCTGGAGCGGTGAGATCGAGGTCGAGCAAATCGGTGGCCGCAAGGTCACGGTGGTGCCCATCTTGCGTGCCGGTATTGGCATGCTGGACGGCGTGCTTGACATGGTGCCCAACGCCAAAGTCAGCGTGGTGGGCCTGAGCCGCAATCACGAAACCTTGCAGCCCGAAAACTACTTCGAGAAGTTTGTCGGTCACTTGGACGAGCGCACCGCCCTCATCATTGACCCGATGTTGGCCACCGCCGGTTCGATGATTGCCACGGTGGATTTGCTCAAAAGCAAAGGCTGTACCGACATTCGTGCGCTGGTGCTGGTGGCCGCACCCGAGGGTGTGGCGGCGCTGCACAAGGCCCACCCCGATGTGCGCTGCTGGACGGCGGCCATCGACAGCCACTTGAACGAAGTGGGCTACATCATCCCTGGTTTGGGTGATGCTGGCGACAAGATTTTCGGCACGAAGTAGTTGTTCAAACTACGACGACTCCCTCTTTGTGGGGAGCACTTTCAGGTGCCGCCATCAGGGCCTGCCTGAACGCCGGTTTGACCAACCTTGGAGGGATTTTTGAGGGCCTGCATGCGCCAGACACTGTGATTCGTCGCACATCACCACGTCTACCGAGCAGGAGAAAAAAATGTCTCACATCGAAACCCACTTCAATCGATTCCTTCAGCGCATGGAGGCCGTGCAAGCCTTCGCATCACTGCGATGTTTCGAGGCCTCAACGGCAGCGCGCGCTTTCGCCGGGTCATCGAAGTCCGCTGAAGCGCTCGACTGCAACGTCAGCCAAACCGCCCTCAATGGCCCCGGCTGGTACGACTCCAGTTGGGATTTGATTCAAGGCTTGGTGGTGCGTGAAACCACAGCCGCTGGCGCAGGGCGTTTGGATGATTGGTCGCAGTGCTTGTTTGCTTGATGCCTGCGGCGTGTCACGGGTTTTGCCTTGATCGGCCTGTGCGGGTTTGACGCTAGGCTGCGCTGAGAAATTTCAGCCCTCTGTCACGCCAAGGATCCACCCATGACCATGCTCAAGTCTTTTTACGAACACCGTGGCCCGGTGCCGCAAGACGTCATTCGCGCCGTCGAATTCACTCCCGCTGCCTTGACCGCAGGCCAAGCCTTGGTGGCCGTGCTGGCCGCGCCCATCAACCCGTCTGACCTGCTGATGCTCACAGGCCAATACGGCAGGCTGCCGACGCTGCCTGCGGTGGGCGGCAGCGAGGGCGTGGGCCGCGTGGTCGAAATTGGCCCCGACGTTGACGTGACGGGCGGTGTTGTCAACATCAGCGTGGGCCAAACCGTGTTGCTGCCCGCGGGCAGCGGCACCTGGGCCACGCATCTTGTGGCCGATGCGCGCCGCTTGGTGCCCATTCCCGACGGTGCCGACCCGCAGCAGTTGGCCATGCTCACCGTCAACCCTGCCACCGCCGCTTTGCTGCTCACTGAATTTGTGACGCTGGCCCCCGGCGACTGGGTGATTCAAAACGTCGCCAACTCGGCTGTGGGCGGCTATTTGGTGCAACTGGCCAAGCTGCGTGGCTTCAAAACCGTCAACCTCGTGCGCCGCGAATCGGCCGTGGCCTCGGTGTTGGCCGATGGCGGCGATGTGGTTCTGGTCGACGGTGATGCGCCGGGTGGGGCGCTTGGGCGTGACTTGTCCGCCCGCGTGAAAGCCGCTGTTGGTGGTGCCGACATCCGCCTGGGGCTAGACGCCGTGGGCGGCGCGGCCACCGACCGTTTGGCACGCTGCCTGAGCGAAGGAGCCACCTTGGTCAACTACGGAATGATGAGCGGCGAGGCTTGCCAAGTCACGCCCGCGTCCTTCATCTTCAACGACATCACGCTGCGCGGTTTTTGGTTGGCCAAGTGGTTTTCCCAGGCAAGCCGCGAAGCCCAGCGCGCTTTGTACGGTGAACTCACCAAGTTGATTGCCACGGGCAAACTCAGCGCCCGCATCGGTGCGACCTACCCCGTCAGTCAGATCAAAGAAGCCGTGGCGGCGGCCCATGCGGGTGAGCGCGACGGCAAGATTTTGATCGTGCCTTGATCCCATTCACTTGCTGCTGCCCGCTGCATTCAGTCTGTCCTTCACCGCTTCCCCCAAGCCAATCACCGCCATTGCGTAGTAGCTCGACCAGTTGTAGCGCGTAACAACGTAGAAGTTGGACGTGCCGACCACATAGCTCGGCGCGGCCGCACCGTTTTGCAGTTCGACCAGCGCTAGTTTGCTTTGCACGTTGCGTGCGGCGTCGCTCAAACGTGCCCCTCGCTCGGTCATTTCTTGCGCGCTGAACATGGGCACGATGTCGGGGGCGAGCAGCACGTTTCGGTCGGTGCTGTCCACCGGTGCGGCCACGTCAAAGTGGGTGGGCAGGCCGGGCTGCCAGCCGAATTTGGCGAGGTAGTTGGCCACGCTGCCGATCACGTCGGCGGTGCTTCGGTGCAAGTCAATATGGCCGTCACCGTCAAAGTCAACCGCGTACTTCAGCACGCTGCTGGGCATGAATTGCGGCAAGCCCATGGCACCGGCAAAGCTGCCTTTGATGCTTTGTGGGTCTGTGCTTTCTTGCTGGCACATCAGCAAAAACTGCGCGAGCTCATCGCGAAAAAAAGCACTGCGGTCTTTGCGGCCCGTGGGGAAGTCGAAGCTCAAGGTGGCCAGTGCATCCAACACGCGGAAGCTGCCGACCTGTTGGCCGTACAAAGTTTCCACGCCGATGATGCCGACGATGATTTCCACAGGCACACCAAAACGTTCCTCGGCCAAATTGAGCCAGCCTTTGTTGGCGCGCCAAAACGCGGCCCCCGCGTTGATGCGCTTGGGTTCAATAAATCGGTCGCGGTAAGCGGCCCAATTTTTGGCGGTGCCTGCGGGCGGCGGCATGATGAAGCGCGTCACGCTGGGTAGGTAGCGCGCGCGAGCCAAGGTGGCTTCAGTTTTGGTGATGTCCAGGCCGTGACGCGCCGCAGCAACGGCTGCAAACGCCATCACGTCGTCGCGGCGGCCGTAGGTGACGGCGTCCGGTGCGCTGTCGCTGGAAGTGAGGTTTTTATGGCGCGCGGGCTTGTCGGCGGCGGTGCCGATGGATGCCGTCAAGCCGAGGCCCAAGTACATCGCAGTCAACGCGACGCGGTGCAGAGTGGTGTGGTTTGTTTTTTTCACCGGCGGATTATCCGGGCGCGGTTGCGCGGCGGGCTGCGGCACAGTCACTGAGTCAGCCTCAGCGCAATGTCGGTTGCGATTCCAGTCGCGATTTCAGCAACTTGGCGGCAGCGTTGAAGCGGCGCGTCAGTTGCGTGTCGGGCCAGCGCAAGGCGTTGCGGCCGTAGCGCTGCAGGTCTAATTTATCGAGCAAATCGGCCAGTGCTTGGCCCGGCTCGCCAAGTTGCGTGCGCACGCGCTGCGCCAATTTTCGCGGCGCTTCGTGGTCGGCCGAGCTGATGCCCAGGCTCAGCAACACGGCGCGCAGGCGCAGCATTTGGCGCGTCCACGGGTCAACGCGGCGTTGCTCCCACCAAGCCCACAGCGCCACGCTGGAGGCCAGTGCGCTCAAGGCGCCAATCAACAGGCGCACCATGTCTTCCCAACCGGTGTTGGACAGCCCCAAGCGCTTCAACAAATTGACTTGCTGGTTGCGCGAGTAGTTCATCACCCACTGGTTCCAGCGGTTGTTCACGGCCTCCCAGTTGGCGCGCAAGTTGGCCATCAGGGCCGGGTTGATGTTGTCAAACGCGCTTTCGACGATGCCAGGCGGCGGGGCCAAACTGCGGCCGCGCTCAACGCGGTCGGGTGCCACAGCGGCCGTCGGATCGGCACGCACCCAGCCCTCACCGGCTTGCCAATACTCAGCCCACGCATGCGCATAGCGTTGGCGCACGATGGTGTAGCCATCAACAGGTTCTTCGTCGGCCCCTTGGTAGCCGGTGACGATGCGTGCGGGCAGGCCCATGGCGCGCATCACCACAACAAAGCTGGACGCAAAGTGCTCGCAAAAACCGTTCTTTCGGTCCAACCAAAACTCGTCGATGGTGGTGCGCGGGTCGAGCTCGCCGTACAGACCCGGGGTCAGCGTGTAGGAGTAGCCGCCTGTGCGAATGTGACGCAAAACGGCTTGCGCTAAGACACGCGGTTCGCGGTCGGGATCGAGGTTGGCGTTTCGCGGTTCTTGGCGCAGCTTTTGCCGCAAAGCCTGCGCCCACGCCACGGTGCGCGGGTTGAAGCCTGCAGGAAGTGCCACGTGATCTTGCAAGCCCAGCACCGGAGTCAGTGGGCCGTGGCGAAATGTCATGTGGGCCTGCGCATCAAAACGCAGCCGCTCCAACACCGGTTGCTCGGCCGTCCATTGCAAATCGTTGCCTTGTGTGATCTTGAAACCAGGGATGACTTCAACCTGCACCGTGGCTTCGAGCAAAGGCAACACGGCCAAGCGCTGCGGCTCCAGCGTGACCTCGTATTGCGTCACCGGGCCTGCCACGCGCAGCTCGGCAAGCGGCGTCAGGGCAGCGGGAAAACTGGGCTTCAACGCCGTCCATTCCACGCCGTCAAATTGCGCCAGCACCGGGCCGCGAAAGTACAGCGTGCTGGAGGCCGGCTGCCCAGCGTAAAACTTGATGCGCATGGCCACGCTGTCGTCTTGCGCCACCGACGCCACCGAGCCCAGCCGCATGCTGTTGGACAAGCCCGTGGGCGTGGCACCGTCTTTGGGCACGCCCCACAGCGGCGCGATGCGGGGGAACAACATGAACATCAACACCATCAGCGGCGCGCCCAACAACGCGGTGCGCGCCGACAGCCACCCCACCTGCTTCAAGCTGGGCCGCCCAACCGGCATGTTGGCCAAAACAAGCGACGTGAGCAGCCCCCAAACCGACACCAGCATGGCCACGCCCACCGCCATCGACTGCGAATACAGGAAGTGCGTGAGGATCAAAAAGAAGCCGAGAAAAAACACCACAAAAGCATCGCGACGCGCGCGCGCCTCCAGCATTTTCAAGGCCGTCAACGCCACCGTCATCGTCACACCCGGGTCTTTGCCCAGCACGGTGCCGAAGCTCCAATAAGTCAAACCTGCCGACACAGCGAGCAAGGCAAACAACACCCTTCGGCCGGGCAGGGGCGCGTGCGCAAACGCCAACTTGGCGCGCCACAGCAGCATGGCCGCGGCCAGAAACACACACCACAACGGCAGGTGCGACACATGCGGAACGATGGTCCAGGCAATCACGCCCAGCAAGAACAGCGTGTCGCGCGTTTCACGCGGCAAGCGGCGCAGGCGCTGCCAGGGTGTGACGGTGAGGGCGAGCTTCACGGCAGCAGGTTTTCCGTCATGCCCACTGTCATTTCCACTGTTACTTCCATAACGCCAAGGCTTCCAAGCAAGCTTGCTTGTGCGCCTCACCCACATTCGGCCCCGCTTCAAAACCGGGCAGGCGCAGGCCGTAACGCGCGCCTTGGCGGTCGGCCTCAACCACCCAAGCGGCCAGGCGCGACAAGCGTTCTTCGACAGGCAGAGGGTGGCAGTTTTGCCACTCCAACCATTGCTCGCGGTGGGCCGTGGCCTGCATGTCGCGGCTCACCAATTCGCCACCCGCCTCCATGGCTTTGGCGGCTTTTTTCCACACCACCATTTTCAAAGGATCACCTCGGCGGTAAGCGCGTATGCCTTCAATTTCACCGCCGTCGTGGCTCATGTTGCACCTGCTGCCGCCGGGCACGGACAACGCCGCTGGCAGCACCGGGCAAGGCCGCTCTGGCGCGGGGTAGACCATCACCTTGGCCGCAGGCCGCCACACCGACCAAGCGCGAAACAGCCCTGTCGGAAACCGGGTTTCGGCGCTGAGCGCGGGCACCTGGTGCAAGCCGCGACACGGTGGCACAAAACTCACGCGAGCGCTGAACTGCGCACCGGCGGGCACATCGACCCAAGCCAGTGAATACCAGTCGGCCGCTGCCATCTTCATGCCTATGCCGTAGCGCGCGCGGCTTGGGTCACTGGCGCTCGACAGCACGGTTTCCAACATCGCAGGTTCGCCTGCAAATACCGCCACAGGCGCGCGCAGGTGCATGTTCAAACCGCGCAGCGTGCCGTGTGTGAGGTGCATGGACACCACGCCACAACCGGCCAACAAAAACGTCAGCACATAGCCCAAATTCAGTTGGTAATTGATGGTGGCCAGCAGCAGCACAAACAGCGTCAGCGCAAACAGCAATCCCGCCTTGGTGGGCAAGATGTAGACATTGCGCTGCGTGAGCAACAGCGTGTCGGCGATGGGCAACCTCGATTGCCACCAGCGCTGGAAATTGCGCCTTGCAATCCGGTGCGCCGTGCGAAAACCGAAGGGCGCTTCAGGCGTCGCGACGCCGGGCACCAGCACTTTGGCGCTCACGGCAAAGGCACGGCCGCAATCATGGCGCGCACCTGCTCGACCCGGCCGCGGCC
>JANYJJ010000148.1 GCA_025358485.1 Burkholderiales bacterium
TGCCATCAATTTTGCCCGTGTCGGTGCGCAGAAAATCTGGGCAGGCACGGTGAGCATTAAGCCCAATGCCAAGACGGGCGCGCACCATCACGGCGCGTTGGAAAGCGTGATCTTCGTGGTCAAAGGCCGCGCGCGCATGCGCTGGGGCGACGCACTCGAGTTCACTGCCGAAGCCGGTCCGGGCGATTTCATCTACGTGCCGCCCTATGTGCCGCACCAAGAAATCAACGCCAGCCCTACCGAAGTTTTGCAGTGCGTGCTGGTGCGCAGCGACGGCGAAGCGGTGGCGGTCAACCTCGATATCGCCCCAGCAGAACAACCCGAAAACGTGGCCTGGATCGACCCCATCCACCGCGCTTGAGCACAGTTCTTGCGTAAGTTTTTTCATGCGCATTGAAACCGACGACCTCACCCGCCCCGCCGTCCACGACTTGCTGAACGAGCATTTGCAGCACATGCACTCGCTGTCACCGGCCGAGAGCGTTCACGCCCTGAACCTGGAAAAATTGCGTCATCCCGACATCACGTTTTGGACGGCTTGGGACGGCACTGAACTGCTGGGCTGCGGCGCGCTCAAGCAACTGGATGCGCGGTCTGGCGAAGTGAAATCCATGCGCACCCCCACCGCGCTGCGCCGACGCGGTGCGGGCCGCGCTCTGTTGGCCCACATCATCGACGAGGCCAAGTCGCGCGGCTGCACCTCGCTGTGGCTGGAAACTGGCGCGGTGCAAGCGTTCAGGCCCGCACAAAAACTCTACGAGAGTTTTGGCTTTGTAACCTGCGGCCCGTTTGCTGACTACTCGCTGGACCCGTACAGCGTTTTCATGACGCTTGAAATCTGAGGAAGGCCTGCGGAACTCAGCCCACTTCGTGCACGCCATAGCTGCGTGAAATCCACCTCAAGCTCACCCTTGAAAAAAGGTGACCTCGGCTGGGTTCAGGCACCTGAGCGTCAAGGCCACCGTCGAGCGACAGGTATCGGATGAGATGCAGCGCGTTGTGCCGTGGGCTGCCTTGGTCGCGCTCAAGCTCGACCTTTCCCTGACGCCGCAGGCGCACGCAAAACCAGCACGACTCAAACCGATTTGAATCCTTCTAAAAATGAATCCCTCGCATCATCTGCGCCATCGCGATCGCCTCTGGCGAAAGCGTCGCCTTGCCAGCCTTGTCACCCTTGGCTGCGGCGCTGTCAGGGAACATGCGGAAGGTGGTGTTCATCAAAATTTGCGTGATGCGGGGCAGGGCAGCGTGCAGCAGTTCCACCGATATGCCCAAGCGTGTGGCCACGCGCACGGGTTTGTCCACGCAGGCTTGCACGATGAGGTCGCTGGCTTCGTCGGTGCTCAGCAACGGCATGTTGTCGTAAATCTTGGTGGGCGCGGTCATGGGTGTGCGCACCAGGGGCATGTTGACGGTGGTGAAGGTGATGCCTTGGTCGGCAAACTCGCTGGCGGCGCAACTGGTCCACGCGTCTAAGGCGGCTTTGCTGGCCACGTAGGCTGAGAAGCGCGGGGCGTTGACCAACACGCTGATCGAGCTGATGTTGACGACATGGCCTTTGCGTTTGGCCACCATGCCGGGCAGCAGGCCCATGGTGATGCGCAGCGCTCCGAAGTAGTTGAGCTGCATGGTGCGCTCGTAGTCGTGAAAGCGCTCGTAGCTGGCCTCGATGGCGCGGCGGATGGAGCGGCCGGCATTGTTAATGAGGTAGTCCACGCCGCCGTGGTCGGCAGTGAGTTGCTCTACAAACGCCTTGCAACTCGCTTCGTCGGCGATGTCGGCGGAATACGTCACCACCACGGCGTCTTTGCCTGCGGCGGCCATGATTTCTGCTTTGGCCTCGGCCAGTTTCACCGGGTCGCGCGCGCAAATCACAGTGATGGCACCTGCCTCAGCAAACTTGGCGGCTGCTGCCAAACCAATGCCTGAAGAACCGCCGGTGATGAGCACGACCTTGCCGGCCACTGCGCCTTTCAGTGAATGGTCGATCAGCAGCGCCGGGTCGAGGTGACGCTCCCAGTAGTCCCACAAGCGCCAGGCGTAGTCGCCCAATTCCGGGCAGTCGATGCCGCTGCCTTTCAGGGCGGCGGTGGTTTCGCGGCAGTCGTAGCGGGTCGGGAAGTTGATGAAAGTGAGCATGTCATCAGGCAGCCCCAGGTCTTTCATCACAGCGGCGCGCACGCGGCGCACAGGGGCCAAAGCCATCAAGCCTTTCTTCACGCTTTTGGGAATGAAGCCCAGCAGCGCGGCGTTGATGAACAGGTTCATCTTGGGCGCGTGTGCGGCCTTGCTGAAGATGTCCAGCACATCGCCCACGCGGTAGCCTTTGGGGTCTACTAAGTGGAAGCATTTTTTATTGAGGTCGGCTTTTTGGTGGCTGATGACGTTCAGCGCGGCCACCACAAAATCAACTGGCACGATGTTGATGCGCCCACCTTCCAAGCCCACGCTGGGCATCCACGGCGGCAGCAACTGGCGCATGCGCTGGATCAATTTGAAGAAGTAATACGGGCCGTCGATTTTGTCCATCTCGCCGGTGTTGCTGTCGCCCACCACCAAGGCAGGGCGGTACACCGTCCACGGCACTTTGGCTTCTTTGCGGACTATTTTTTCGCTCTCGTGTTTGGTCATGAAGTAAGGGTGCTCCAGCCCCTCGGCTTCCTCGAACATGTCTTCACGAAACACACCTTCGTACAGGCCTGCAGCCGCGATGCTGCTGACGTGGTGCAAGTGGCCGACGTCGATGGCTTTTGCAAACTCCACCATGTTGCGCGTGCCTTCGATGTTCACGCGCACTTGGCTTTCTTCATCGGCGCTGAGGTCGTAGACGGCGGCCAAGTGGTAGGCGTGGTCGATCTTGCCTTTGAGGGCACGCACAGCTTCAGCAGACACGCCCAGCTTCTTGGCGGTGAGGTCGCCGTAGACAGGAATGGCGCGCGCTTTCGTGACTCCCCAGTACTCCAACAGCGCAGGAACTTTGCTTTCGCTTTCAGGGCGCAACAGGTAATGCACCACCGCACCGCGGCGCTCTAGCAAAGTTTTGACGAGGCGTTTGCCTATGAAGCCGGTGGCTCCGGTCACGAAATATTGCATGGCTGCTCCTGTTGTTTTACGGCGGGTTTTTGGGTCTCAGACCTTTTGCATTTTGACCAAAGGCTGCGAGCCGCCGGTGCGCGCTTACCCGGTGGTGCTGCAACCCGAACTTCGTCGCTTCGATAGAGACGCCTCACTAGCCGATTAGGAGGCGGCACCCAGGCGCGCAGTCTGTTCGCTGCTTACAGTGGGAGCCCAGGCGCTTGCACCATGCGAGTCGCCTTCATGAACACCATTGCAATCAACAAGGACGAACACCATGGTCAAGAAACTCAAACAAATGGCAGACAAAAAAGCAGCCGCCGCAAGCAGCTTCGCTGGCGGCGTGTTCGACAGCGCCTTGGCTGGCACGGTGAAAGATTCGGCCCAGCAAATTTGGCTGGCCGGTTTGGGTGCATTTGCCAAGGCCCAAGAAGAAGGCGGCAAAGTGTTTGAAGCGCTCGTCAAAGAAGGCACCAGCCTGCAAAAGAAAACCCAAGGTTTGGCCGAAGACAAAATCAGCGAAGTGACTCAAAAAATGAGCAAGATGACCCACATGGCCGGTGACGTGACTGCCAAAGCCGGCCAGCAGTGGGACAAGCTGGAATCGATTTTCGAAGAGCGCGTTTCCAAAGCGCTGAACAAGCTGGGCGTGCCTTCGTCAAAAGACGTGGACGCGTTGATCGCCCGCATTGACGGCCTGAGCGCGCAAGTGGCGAAGATGGGCAAGGCGCCTGCTGCTTCGAAGGCAGCGCCAGCAAAGGCAGCGCCCGTGAAAGCGGCTGCCAAGCCAGCGGCCAAAGCGGTCAAGGCTGTTGCCAAGCCAGCAGCGAAAGTTGCAGCGAAAGTTGCAACGAAAGTTGCAACGAAAGCCGCAGCCAAGCGTGCACCTGCACGCAAACCGGCTTGAGTTGTTGAGGCTGCAAATCGAAAGGGCGCTAAGGCGCCCTTTTTGGCGATTTGAATTGCCCTCTTGCCCTTTTGCCCCTTTGAGGGGGAAGGCTGGGATGGGGGTGGAAGGGTGGCCCTGAGTTCGGATTTGTCAGCGATGCAAGCTTGTTTTGCATGTGGCAATTTCACCCCCACCCCCACCTCTCGAAGGGGAGGGAGTCTGTTCGCTTGTTTTTGAGGTTTTGTTTGCATGCATCACATGACCAAAGCAGCCGCTAAAAAACCTCGCATCGCACTCGCCCTCGCAGGCGGCGGCCCACTGGGTGCCATCTACGAAATCGGTGCGCTGTGCGCGCTCGACGAAGCGCTCAGCGGCTTGGAGTTCAACGCGCTGCACGCCTACATCGGCGTGTCGGCGGGTGGCTTCATCGCGGCGGGCTTGGCCAACGGAATCACGCCGCGCGAACTGTGCGCTTCCTTCATTGAAAACACCGGCAAGCGCGAGCAGGTGTTTGACCCCTCCGTGTTGGTGCGCCCCGCTTGGGGCGAATACGCAAAAAGCTTGGTGAAGTTGCCATCGCTGGCGGCCCAAGCTGGCTTGCGCTACGCCTTCAAAGGCGGCTCACTCATGGCTGCGTTTGAGCGCTTGGGCAGCGCTTTGCCCAATGGTATTTTTTCCAACGCGATGATCGACACGCAGTTGCGCCAGCAGTTCAACGCACCGGGTCGCACCAATGATTTTCGCAAGTTGAAGCACAAGCTGGTGCTGGTGGCCACCGATTTGGACAGTGGCGATTCGGCCGAATTCGGCCAGCCTGGTTTAGACCACGTGCCCATCTCCAAAGCGGTGCAAGCCAGCGCCGCGCTGCCGGGTTTGTTCCCACCGGTGGAGATTGACGGCCGCCACTATGTTGACGGAGCGTTGAAGAAAACGCTGCACGCCTCGGTGCTGTTGGACGAAGGTTTGGATTTGTTGATTTGCTTGAACCCGCTGGTGCCGTTTGACAGCACACGCGCGCCGCAGCGGCGAGTGTTGTCAAGCGGTGAACCTGTGATCCCCAAGCTCACCGATGGCGGCTTGCCTGTGGTGTTGTCGCAAACCTTTCGCACCATGATTCATTCGCGGCTGGAATTGGGCATGAAGGGCTACGAGCGCAGCCACCCCGACACCACCATCGTATTGTTTGAGCCTGACCACCGCGACCCGGAAATGTTTTTGGCCAACACCTTCAGCTACCGCCAGCGCCGCGCGCTGGCAGAGCACGCGTATCAGCAAACCCGAAAAATGCTGCGTGAGCGACGCGCTGTGATGAGCGTGCAATTGGCGCGTCATGGCGTGACCATTCGGCAAGATGTGTTGGACGATTTAGGCCGCACTTTGGTGAGCCACGAGCGCGCACAAGCGTCGGTGCGCAACCGCTCGGGCCGCGCCATGCACAAGCTCGAACAAACGCTGAATGACTTGGAGCAAGCCATTCAGGCGCGTTGACTTTCACGGTGTGAAGACTCCGGGAAACACCCAAAGCAAAGCAGCCGTCATCGTCACGTAACGTAAAAACTTGCCGATGGCCATGTACAAAACACAGGGCCAAAACGGCAACTTCAACCAGCCGGCCACAGCGCACAGCGGGTCGCCCACCACCGGCAACCACGACAACAAACAGGCTTTGGCGCCGAAGCGTTTGAGCCAGTCCAGCGCGCGTCCTTCGATGCGTTTGTGCGTGATTTTTTCAACCGCGCGCTCAGCGCCGTAGCCCATCCACCACGTCACGGCACCGCCCAAGGTATTGCCGGCCGTGGCCACGAACACCGCGGGCCAGAACATGGCGGGGTTGAGTTTGACCAACCCAAACACTGCGGGCTCGGAGCCCAGCGGTATCAACGTGGCCGACACGAACGAGATTAAAAAAACAGTGCTGAGCCCAAAACTGGGCAAGGCCAAAGCCGCCAACACCGACGCCATCATTGCTTCAAACCATGCTTGCATAACCCGCATTATGCGAATGCGCCAGAGGCAACACACCCATCCAATTCAGCAAAAACACACGGCTATACTCTGCCTCCTTTTTAGGCAACTCCAAAAGAATCACCCATGAAAATCGGCCACATCGAACTGGCAAACCGCCTGTTTGTTGCGCCGATGGCCGGGGTGACGGACAGGCCGTTCAGGCAACTGTGCAAGCGTCTGGGCGCGGGCTACGCAGTCAGCGAAATGATCACCTCGCGCAAAGAGTTGTGGAACACGCTGAAGACCAGTCGGCGTGCCAACCACGAAGGCGAAGTCAACCCCATCGCGGTACAAATTGCGGGCACCGATGCACACATGATGGCCGAGGCCGCGGCCTACAACATTGACCGCGGCGCGCAAATCATTGACATCAACATGGGCTGTCCTGCCAAGAAGGTGTGCAACAAATGGGCAGGCTCGGCCTTGATGCAAGACGAGCCTTTGGCGCTGGACATCATTGAAGCTGTGGTGGCCGCGTGCGCTCCGCACAACGTGCCGGTGACTTTGAAAATGCGCACCGGTTGGTGCCACGCTGAACGCAATGCAGTGCGCATTGCGCGAGCCGCTGAAAGTGCAGGCGTTGCCATGGTGGCGGTGCACGGCCGCACGCGCGAGCAGGGCTACAAAGGCGAGGCCGAGTACGACACCGTGGCGGCAGTCAAGGCCGCGCTGACCGTTCCCGTGGTGGCCAACGGCGACATCACGTCACCCGAAAAGGCGCACGAGGTGATGCGCGTGTCGGGTGCCGACGCCGTCATGATTGGCCGCGCCGCGCAGGGCCGCCCGTGGATATTTCGCGAGGTCGCGCACTATTTGGAAACGGGCCAGCATTTGCCTGAACCCGAAGTGCTGCAAGCCAAGGCCTGGTTGCTGGAACACCTGCACGACCACTACGGTTTGTACGGCGAACACGCCGGAGTGCGCTCCGCGCGCAAGCACATCGGTTGGGCCGTGCGCGCCTTGCCCGGCGGTGAGGCATTTCGCGCCGAGATGAATTTGTTAGAGACCGTTGACACCCAAGTGCGCGCAGTGACCGATTGGTTTGACCAGTTGGCAGACACGCATCATTTTTTGCCTTCAACGCTCGTTGAAGTTGACCAGATTGCAGAACGCGCATGAGCACCAGTCAAAGTAAAAAACACATCGAAGAATGCGTTCGCGACAGCCTAGAAACTTATTTCAAAGACCTGCGCGGTATTGAGCCCGCCGCCATGTACGAAATGATTCTTCGCGTGGTGGAAAAGCCGCTGCTCGATGTGGTGATGAAGCATGCCGATCAAAACCAAAGCCGCGCCGCGGACTGGTTGGGGATCAACCGCAACACGCTGCGCCGCAAGTTGGTCGAGCACAAGTTGGTGAAGTGATTCGACATCCTCACACGCCTCTAGCCAACCGGCCAGCAACTCGCTGAATTTGCCCCGTTCGTCCTGAGGTAGCGAAGGATCTTGCTCGCAAGCGAGCCTTCGATACCTCAGGCCGAACGGAATTTTTGTTTGTGAAGAATGGCAATTTCGCCGAGCATCTCCATGACCCAACCGCCCCAACTCAGCCAACTCACCGCCCTCATCTCCGTCTCCGACAAAACCGGCGTGCTCGACTTCGCGCGCGGGCTTCACGCGCTCGGCTGCAAGCTGCTGTCCACCGGTGGCACCGCCAAATTGCTGGCCGACGCGGGCTTGCCCGTCACCGAGGTGGCCGACCACACTGGCTTTCCCGAGATGCTCGACGGCCGCGTGAAAACGCTGCACCCCACGGTGCACGGCGGCTTGTTGGCGCGGCGCGATGTGCCCGAGCACATGGCCGCGTTGAAGCAACACGGCATCACCACCATCGACCTCTTGGTGGTGAATTTGTACCCGTTTGAAGCCACTGTTGCCAAGCCGAATTGCAGCTTGGAAGACGCGATTGAAAACATCGACATCGGCGGCCCCGCCATGGTGCGCTCGGCGGCTAAAAATTGGAAAGACGTGGCGGTGTTGACCGATGCTGCGCAGTACGCTGGTGTGTTGCTTGAGCTGAAAAATGGTGGTGTGCAACAAGCAACCAAGTTCTCGTTGTCAGTTGCCGCCTTCAACCGCATCGCGGTGTACGACGGTGCCATCAGCGATTATTTGTCGTCGCTGAATGCCGACGGCACGAAGGCTGAATTCCCGGCGCAGACCAACGCTCGTTTTGTGAAGCTGCAAGACCTGCGTTACGGCGAAAACCCGCACCAGACTGCTGCTTTCTACCGTGACATGCAGCCCGCGCCTGGCTCCCTGGTCACGGCCCAGCAAGTGCAAGGCAAAGCGCTTTCGTACAACAACATTGCCGATGCCGATGCGGCTTGGGAATGTGTGAAGAGCTTCACCACCCCCACCTGTGTGATCGTCAAACATGCCAACCCTTGCGGCGTGGCGGTGGGCGCAAACGCCGCCGAGGCCTATGCCAAAGCCTTCAAGACCGACCCCACCTCGGCCTTCGGCGGCATCATTGCTTTCAACTGCGAGCTCGACGCGGCCGGTGCCGCTTTGGTCGCCAAGCAATTTGTTGAAGTGTTGATGGCGCCAAGCTTCACGCCCGAGGCTTTGGCGCTGTTTGCGGCCAAGCCGAACACGCGCGTGCTGAAGATTGCGTTGCCATCAGGCGCAGGCGCGGGTAGCCATTCAGGTCGCAACGCGCAAGACATGAAGCGCGTGGGTTCGGGTTTGTTGATCCAGTCAGCCGACAACCACGAGCTGCAATTCAGCGACCTCAAAGTCGCCACCATCAAGCAGCCGACGGCCGAGCAACTCAGCGATTTGATGTTTTCTTGGAAGGTGGCCAAGTACGTGAAAAGCAACGCCATCGTGTTCTGCGCAGGTGGCATGACCCTGGGTGTGGGCGCAGGCCAAATGAGCCGCATCGACTCTGCGCGAATCGCCAGCATCAAGGCTGAAAACGCCGGGCTCAGCTTGGCCGGATCGGTGGTGGCCAGTGACGCTTTCTTCCCCTTCCGCGACGGCCTGGACGTGGTTTGTGAGGCGGGTGCCACTTGCGTGATTCAACCCGGCGGCTCGATGCGCGACGATGAAGTGATAGACGCCGCCAACGAGCGCGGCATTGCCATGGTGCTGACGGGCGTGCGTCATTTCAGGCATTGAGGTCTGCTTTGTGAATCAAACGCTCGGCGTCCAAGAACTTCCATTCGCGCCGAGGTCTGAAAAGGCCAGCACAGCTTTGCGGTTTTGCACGGTGACGCCGGTTCAAGGTCTTCGCGGTTAACCTGCAAACCATGAAACTTCCTGAAGCTGCTGGCCTCTTCCTGGTTGCCCTGGCCCGTCTCATCACCGGTGCGCAAGGCCATTGGTACGGCTGCCCGCCCAAGGCCGAGCAGCGCATTTACTTCGCCAACCACCAAAGCCATTTCGACGGCCTGCTCATTTGGGCGGCACAACCGCGCGAGCTGCGCGCACAAACGCGTTTGATCGCGGCGCGCGATTACTGGACTGCCAGCCCGCTCAAACGCTGGATCACCACCGACATCCTCAATGCGGTCTACGTGAGCCGCTTGCGCACGCACGATGAAGACCCCCTTGAGCCGCTAATGGACGCGCTGCGCAGCGGCGACTCGCTGGTGATCTTTCCTGAAGGCACGCGCGGTAACAAAGGCGCCCCGTCTGCCTTCAAAGCAGGCTTGTTTCATTTGGCTGAGGCCTTCCCGAGCGTGCAGTTGATCCCGGCCTGGGTAGACAACGTGCAGCGCGTCATGCCCAAAGGCGAAGTGGTGCCTGTGCCGATACTGTGTTCGGTGACCTTCGGCGCGCCCTTGCAGCTCAAGCCGGGTGAAGACAAGCGAGAGTTTTTGACGCGCGCGCGCGCTGCTGTCATCGCGTTGAAAGATGTGCAAGCGGGCGACGCTCCCGCAGTCACTGCTTGATGGACGCCGCTTTGAGGAAGGCCGTTTTGACGAACGCCGCTTTGATGACTGCACCATGATTGAAGGCTTGAGGGCCCTCACCCACATCAGCATCACCCAACAGGTCGGCTTGCTTTTTGTCGGCCTGTTTGGGGTGCTCACCCTGATTACCGTGGTGGCGTTTGGTCGCACGCTGCGTGACCAAACGCCTGCGCAGCTCGACACCCACGAGCGCTTCAAACGCGACCTGCGCTCGGTGTGGATAGGCGCGGTGCTGTTCTGGGTCGCATGGGCGTCAGGCGCAGTCGTCGCGACCTTGCTGTTCGGCGTGTTGTCTTTCATCGCGCTGCGCGAATTCATCACGCTCACCCACACGCGGCGCGGCGATCACCGCAGCCTGCTGTTGGCATTTTTTGTGGTGCTGCCGTTTCAGTTTGTGTTGGCCGGCAGCCGCTTGTTTGATTTGTTCACCGTGTTCGTGCCGGTGTACGTGTTTTTGGCCATGGCGGTGGTCAGCGCCTTGGGCAACGATGCGCACCGGTTTTTGGAACGCACCGCCAAAATTCAATGGGGCGTGATGGTGTGTGTGTACGGCATGAGCCACGCGCCCGCTTTGCTGTTGTTGGATCTGCCGGGCTACCAAGGCCGAGGTGCCTTCTTGGTGTTTTTCTTGGTGATGGTGGTGGCCACCGCGCAATTGGTGCAAGAAACCGCCAGTCGCCGTTTGCGTCGCCGCCCTGTGGCACGTGCCATCAGCCGTTCGTTCTCATGGCGCGCGTGGGGCATAGGCTCGCTCGCCGCTGGCGTGTTGGGTGTGGCCTTGTTTTGGGCCACGCCGTTTGGGCCACTGGCGGCCTTGGTGATGGGTGCCATCGCGGGCGGCGCAGGCACCTTGGGTGAGTTCGTGATGCGCGCCCTGAAGCGCGATGCGGGTGTGCGCACGTGGGGCGGCAAAGCGTCTGTCACCGGCGCGGTGGGCTTGCTCGACCGCGTGGCACCGCTGTGCTTTGCCGCGCCGGTGTTTTTCCATGCCGTGCGCTGGTACTTTGGGTTGTAAACGCAAATGGCTTTGATGCGAATTTTGGGCATAGACCCCGGCCTTCGAACCACGGGCTTCGGGGTCATTGAGTCCGAGGGCAACCAACTGCATTACGTGGCCAGCGGCACCATCAAAACCGACGCGGTGGACATAGGCCAACTGCCCGCACGGCTGAAGCTTATTTTTGACGGCGTGCGTGAAGTCACCGCGCGCTACGAGCCCACTTGCGCGGCCATAGAAATCGTTTTTGTGAACGTCAACCCGCAGTCCACCTTGCTGCTGGGCCAAGCCCGCGGCGCGGCGCTGACGGCTTTGGTGTTCAACGATTTGCCGGTGTCTGAATACACCGCGCTGCAAATGAAAAAAGCCATCGTCGGACACGGCAAGGCGGCCAAAGAGCAAGTGCAAGAAATGGTCAAACGCTTGCTGAAGTTGCCCAGCGTGCCGGGCGCTGATGCGGCCGACGCCTTGGGTTTGGCCATCTGCCACGCGCATGCCGCGGTGTCATTTGCGGCCATCGCCAAAAGCACGACCATGGCGCGCAAGTCGCATGCGCAGTACAAGGGGAGTCGCACGTATTGAGCGCGCTGCGGGTCGCGCAACGGCTTACTTGGCGTCTGGCTTGGCTGCCTCGATTAACGTCACGGTGTACACGCCGTCAACTTTCTCAGCGCTGAACATCACCTTGTCCCCTGCCTGAACTTTGTCCAAAACGGCTGCGTCTTTGACCTTGAACACCATGGTCATGGGCGGCATGTCGAGGTTCTTGATTTCGCCGTGTTTGAGGGTGATTTTTTTTGCCTCTTTGTCGACCTTGCGCACCTCGGCGCTGGTCATGGGGGCGGCGGTGGGTGCGGTTGCGGGTGCGGCAACGGCAGCGGCGTTGTTGGCTGTCTGAGCGCTGACTGCGGACGCCAGCAAGAGCCCAATGATCGCGAGTGATTTGTTGATACTTTTCATGTAGCGCTTTCGTGTTGGTTGAGGTGATTTGAGTGGGTCTTGAACAAGGCACTGCGTTTAAATTTGGCTCATCGCTTGCCCCCTTTTGCTACCGTCACTTTGCCCACCATGCCGGCCGAGTAATGCCCCGCTATGAGGCAGGCAAAGTCAAAGTCGCCAGCCCGGTTGAAGGTCCAAATGATCTGGCCCGTTTTACCTGCAGGCACGTGCGCCATGTAGGGCTCGGAGTGTTCCATTTCGGGAAACTTGACCATCAACGCGGCGTGTTCGTCGAGTTCTTTTTTAGTCCCAAGAACAAATTCGTGTAATTGTTGACCTTGGTTTTTGATCACCAAGCGCAGCGTCTCGCCTTGCTTCACTTGGAGGCGATCCGGCGTGAAGCGCATGGCGTCAGTCATCACGAACTGCACCGTGCGCTTGACTGATTTTTCGTCACCTGCGATGCCCCATTCCTTCTGCTCCTTTTTGATGATGGACGGTTTGGCAGCGTGGTCTTGGTTGCCGTGCGCGGACGCCGAGCCTGCGTTAGCCAGCATGGCTGCGAGCGTGAGCCCGAGAAGTGAAAAGGTGTTGAGATTCATGATCGCGCTGTCCTTGTCAGTGTCAGTGTCAGTGTTTGTGTTGCGCTGAATCTGCGCCGGGCTTGCGTACCGTGACTTCAACTTCGGCAGACGGCTTGGGTTTGGCGTCTGACGTGGGCTTCATGAAGCCGCCACCCTGCGCCTTGAAGCGCGCTGGGTCGGGCAGGGCCCCTGCCCATTCAAACGCCGTGGTGCCAGCCGGTTGTTTGTACCAACCGGGGTCGGCGTAATCACCGGCTTTTTGATCCTTGCGCACCTTCAACACGCTGAACATGCCGCCCATGCCGACTGCACCGAACGGGCCGGTGCCGGTCATCATGGGCGCGGTGTTGTCGGGCAGCGGCATTTCCATTTCCGTCATGTCGTGCATGCCGCGTTCGCCCATCACCATGTAGTCGGGGATGAGGTTGCTGATTTGCTTGGCCACGCCGCGGTGATCGACACCCATCATGGTGGGCACGTTGTGGCCCATGGCGTTCATGGTGTGATGGCTCTTGTGGCAATGCAGGGCCCAGTCGCCCGCCTCGTCGGCCAGGAATTCGACCTGGCGCATCTGGCCCACGGCCACGTCGGTGGTGACCTCCGGC
>JANYJJ010000042.1 GCA_025358485.1 Burkholderiales bacterium
GGGGACGGGGGACGGGGGACGGGGGACGGTTTGGGTTTGGTTTGGTTTGGTTTGGTTTGGTTTGGTTTGTTTTGGTTTGGTTTGTTTTGGTTTGGTTTGGGTTGGGTTGGGTTGGGGTTGATTTTTTCGACAGGCAGATACGAGTGCGTCAAGCTGAAAACAGCCGTGCAGTGCAATACTTGTTGGGCCATGCCGATGTGGCGACGACGATGATCTACACGCACGTGCTGAAAGTGGGCGGTGGCGCGGTGCGCAGCCCGATGGATTTGATGTCGCTGGTTTAACGGGCCGCAAACGGGCCAGCATTTGACGACGTCGGATTCGTGCCCCACCCAGGTCGATGCAGCGTCGAGGTGACCAGGGCTGACGACCGATTTGGCGTACCCGCGTATGAGGGCGTTGGCCCCGGTCACTTTGCCGCCCGCGCCAAGCGTCCCTTCGAACCCTCAGCACGAACGGATGGTGTTCGCCGTGCACCTCGACAAACTCAGTGCCAACGGGTTGGGGCTTGCGGGCCACCTCACTGGCCAACTGTTTCAAATGGACCGCGGCAGATCCGCCCTCTCGAAGCTTCGAAGTCGCGAAACTGCCTTCTTGCATTCAAGACATCGCATTCGGCTCGCCGTTTAGCGGCACAGACTGACGCTTTATCGAGCTGGCAACATCACTGCAACCTGCATCGCTCAGGCAGCGCCATCGGCGGCCAAACGCCCATGTCGACATTTAGGAAATAGAGAACGAACCCATTGAAAGTCAGACGAGGTGACTGTCATTTCAGCGGGAGCACGGGCCGCGAAATGAGACCCTTTCGCGGGCGCGCTGGCACCACCGTTGATTGCTAAACTCGACCGCCGGGTCTGCTGTGCGCCGCGCAACATGCCAAATGTGTTGCCGACCCTCGATTTGCAGGCCTTTTTTCTGAAAGATTTATTTTGGTGTCGCTTTCTTTAAGCGGCAGCAAAAATCCCCGAAGCTCGGTGACTCGCTTGTGGAGGCGAAGTGCCGATTTTCTTAACAGCCACTGGACGACACCATGTACCGCTGTGCATCTGATTTCTTCGCCCCCTTCTCAGTCAACTTTGCGGCCGCCGTTTTGGCGTTTGCTTTCTGCATGCCCGCAACGGCTCAAGTGCAGCGCAACTTTCCGCCCAATGCGCTGCGCGGTGAGTTGATCGTCGGCGAGGTGCCGCAGGTTGCCGTCAACGGCGTGCCCGGCAGTTTGGCACCCGGCGCGCGCATACGCGGCCAAAACAACATGCTCCAAATGTCGGGCAGCTTGGTGGGTGCGAAGCTTTTGGTGCACTACACCTTGGACGCCTCAGGGCAAGTCAAGGACGTGTGGATATTGACGCCCGACGAGGCCGCTAAGCGGCCTTGGCCGCGCACGACCTTGGAGTTGGAAAAGTGGGAATTCGACTTCGGCGCGCAGACCTGGAGCAAGCCATGAGCGGCGATGTGGTGAAGACGCTAGAGCCGGCGCCGAGCAAGAAGGTTTTCATCAAAACCTTCGGCTGCCAAATGAACGAATACGACTCGGACAAGATGGCCGACGTGTTGCATGCTGCGCAAGGTTACGAGCCGACCACCGACGTCGAACAGGCCGACTTGATTTTGTTCAACACCTGCTCAGTGCGCGAAAAAGCGCAAGAAAAAGTGTTCAGTGATTTGGGCCGCGTCAAGCACCTCAAGGCCAAGGGCGTGTTGATCGGCGTGGGCGGTTGTGTGGCCAGCCAAGAAGGTGCGGCCATCATCGAACGCGCACCTTATGTGGACGTGGTGTTTGGGCCGCAAACCTTGCACCGCTTGCCGCAGTTGTTGAATCAGCGCGCCAGCGAACGCCGCCCGCAAATTGACATCAGCTTCCCCGAGATCGAGAAGTTCGACCACCTGCCGCCTGCGCGCGCGGAAGGTGCCACGGCGTTCGTGTCCATCATGGAAGGATGCTCTAAATATTGCAGCTACTGCGTCGTGCCTTACACGCGCGGCGAAGAAGTGTCGCGCCCGTTTGACGATGTGCTGAAAGAGATTGCGCACTTGGCGTCCAAGGGCGTGAAAGAAGTGACTTTGCTGGGCCAAAACGTGAACGCCTACCGAGGCACCATGGGCCACACGGCCGACATTGCCGACTTCGCTTTGCTGATTGAGCACGTGGCGCAAACGCCCGGCATCGCACGCATACGCTACGTCACCAGCCACCCCAATGAGTTCACGCAGCGGCTGGTGGATGTGTACGCACGCGTGCCGCAATTGGTGAGCCATTTGCACCTGCCAGTGCAGCACGGCAGCGACCGAATTTTGATGGCCATGAAGCGCGGCTACACCGCGATGGAATACAAAAGCACGGTGCGAAAGCTGCGCGCCATTCGGCCTGATTTGAGCTTGTCGAGCGACTTCATTGTCGGCTTTCCGGGTGAAACTGAAGACGATTTCCAACGCATGATGGCGCTGATTCACGAGCTGGATTTCGACTTCAGTTTCAGCTTCGTCTTCAGCAAACGCCCCGGCACGCCGGCCGCCAATTTGCCTGACGACACGCCGCAAGACGCGAAGCTGAAGCGCCTGCAACATTTGCAATCGGTGATCGACGCCAACGTGAAGCGCATCAGCGCGGCGCGCGTGGGCACAGTGCAACGGGTTTTGGTGGAAGGCAGCTCGCGCAAAGACGACACCGAGATGGCCGGGCGCACTGAGTGCAACCGCATCGTCAACTTCAAAGGTGCGGCGCGCCTGACGGGCCAGTTTGTGGACGTGACCATCACCGAGTCGCGCGGCCACTCGCTGCGCGCTGAAATGGTGTTGGCAACTGAGGCGGATTGAGCCGTCAGCGTTTTGACGCGCGCTTGGCGAGGAAACCCGCCCACCACAGGCTCAGCGCGCAGGCCAACACCATCAGCGCGTAGCTCGTCATCTTGCCGTCGCGACCGAAGAAAAACAGCCCGCCCAACCAAGCTGCGGTGGCTGCGCAAATGGCCCACAGCGCCAATCGGTGCCAAGCTTGACCGCTCAACTCGCGTCGCCAAAACAGCTTGGCCATCAGCGCCGACATGAACCCCACGCCCAGTGCCGGAGCAAACAAATTGGTCAAGTGCCACAGTGCGTCCAACGATCCCATCGGCTTGGTTCTCGGTAGCTTGCGAGGCGCTGACAACACGATGTGGCGGTGTTGCTGAAATGGCGCGGGATAAACCTCTGCGAAGGCCTTTGCGAAATTTTATAATCAGCAGATGAGCGTATTCGCCGTCGGCCTGAACCACACCACCGCACCTTTGGATTTGCGCTCGAAGTTTGCGTTTGCGCCCGACCAATTGGCCCCAACCTTGCAAGCGTTTCGCCAAAAATTAGAGCGCGCTTCTGAGGCAGCGCTGGTGTCTACCTGCAATCGCACCGAGTTGTACGTGGGTGCCGATGCGGGCATGGTCGCGCCCGCCATGGAATGGCTGGCCGCCGTGGGCGGCGTGGGCGGCAGCACCTTGCAAAGCCACACCTACGTGCTGCAAGGTGGCGCGGCGGCACGGCATGCGTTTCGCGTGGCCAGCGGCTTGGATTCCATGGTGCTGGGCGAGCCGCAAATCCTCGGCCAAATGAAGCAAGCGGTGCGCGAAGCCGACTCTGCGGGCACCTTGGGTTCCACACTGCATCAGATGTTTCAGCGCTCGTTTGCGGTGGCCAAAGAAGTGCGCACCTCAACCGAAATTGGCTCTCACTCCATCAGCATGGCCGCCGCCTCGGTGCGTTTGGCCTCGCAGTTGTTTGAAGACCTGAGCACGCTCAAACTGCTGTTTGTGGGCGCAGGCGAAATGATTGAACTGGTGGCCACGCACTTTGCGGCCAAAAGCCCGCGCAGCATCACCATCGCCAACCGAACCCTAGAGCGCGGCGAAGCGTTGGCCACGCGCTTTGCCGGTGAAGCCATGCGCTTGGCCGATTTGCCCGAGCGCCTGCATGAATTTGATGCGGTGATTTCGTGCACCGCCAGCGCCCTGCCTTTGATAGGTTTGGGCGCTGTGGAACGCGCGCTGAAGGCCCGCAAACGCCGCCCCATCTTCATGGTCGATTTGGCCGTGCCGCGCGACATAGAGCCCGAAGTGGCGCGCTTGTCTGACGTTTATTTGTACACCGTGGACGACCTTTCCACGCTGGTTCAAACCGCTGGCGAAAAGCGCCAAGCCGCCGTGCAACAAGCCGAGGCCATCATTGAAACTGGTGTTCAAGGCTTTGTGCATTGGCTCGATCAGCGCGGCTCGGTGCCTTTGATTCAAGCCCTCAACGCCCAGGCCGACGGCTGGCGCGCCGCCGAATTGGCGCGGGCTCGCAAGCTGTTGGCCAAAGGCGAAGACGTCGATGCCGTGCTGGAAGCTTTGTCGCGCGGCCTGACCCAAAAAATGCTGCACGGCACGATGGCCGAATTGCACGCGGCTGACGGCGAGCACCGCAACGAGCTGGCGCAGACGGTGTCGAAACTGTTTCTGCGCGGCACTGCTCGGCCCACAGGTGGCCGCTCTTAGCGACGCTGACTGAACTCTTCTCGCGCGCAACATCTGCGTGCGTCTTGCAGCCTTCGCGCTGCATCGTTCAGCCCCGTGAGCAGCCCGCCATGAAAGACTCCCTTCGCCAACAGTTCGACCGCCTCGTGATGCGCTTGGCCGAGTTAGACGCCAGCCTTGCCGACGGCGGCGTGGCGGCCGACATGAAGCGCTACCGCGAGCTGACGCGCGAACACGCCGAGGTGCAGTGGGTGGTCGAGCGATATCAGAGTTTTGTGCAACGCGAGCAAGACGCAGAAGCAGCGCGCGAGATGCTGTCCGATCCCGAGATGGCGGACATGGCGAAAGAAGAAATCGCGCAAGCCCAAGCCGACATGGACAGCCTGAACGCCGAGCTGCAAGCCTCGCTGTTGCCTCGCGACCCTGACGACGCGCGCAATGCCTTCATCGAAATTCGCGCGGGCACTGGCGGTGACGAATCGGCACTCTTTGCGGCCGATTTGGCGCGCATGTACTTACGCCATGCCGAGCGCAGCGGCTGGCGCACCGAGGTGATGTCGCAAAGCGACTCCGATTTGGGCGGCTACAAAGAAGTGGTGTTTCGCGTGGAAGGCCAAGACGTTTACGCGCGCCTGAAGTTCGAGTCGGGCGGCCACCGCGTGCAGCGCGTGCCCACCACCGAGACACAGGGCCGCATCCACACCAGCGCCTGCACGGTGGCGGTGCTGCCCGAGCCCGACGCGACGGAGGAAATTCAACTCAACCCAGCCGATCTGCGCATCGACACTTTTCGCGCCAGCGGTGCGGGCGGTCAGCACGTCAACAAAACCGACAGCGCCATCCGCATCACGCACATCCCCACGGGCACGGTGGCCGAATGCCAAGACGACCGATCGCAGCATCGCAACAAGGCCAAGGCGATGTCGGTGCTGGTGGCGCGCATCCGCGAAAAAGACCGCAGTGAGCGAGCGGCTAAAGACGCCGCCACGCGCAAAGGTTTGATAGGCACCGGCGACCGCAGCGACCGCATTCGCACCTACAACTTCCCGCAAGGCCGCCTCACCGACCACCGAATCAATCTGACGCTGTACAAACTGCAATCTATCTTGGAAGGCGACTTGAACGAGGTCACGGCCGCGCTGCAAGCGGCCCAAGCGGCCGAGCAACTGGCGACGCTGGAAAGCGGCGAAGCATGAGAAGCAAGGTATGAGCAGCCTGCGTGAGTTGCTGCTGACCGCACACGCCAGCGGTGTGGACCATCTGGACGCGCATTTGCTGATGGCGTTTTGCACAGGGCGCAGCAGAACCTGGTTGATTGCTCACGACGACAGCCCGCTGGGCGCCGATCAGCAAGCGCAGTTTGTCGGCTTGGTAGCGCGTCGCGCTGGGGGCGAACCTTTGGCTTACCTGTTGGGCGAAAAGGAATTTCACGGCCTGAACTTGAAGGTCAATGCGCATGTGTTGGTGCCACGGCCCGATACCGAAGTGCTGGTGGAGTGGGCGCTCGACGTGCTGCGTTCTGAGTTGTCGGCGCAGCAAACGCCACGGGTCGTCGACCTCGGTTGCGGCAGCGGGGCCATCGCGCTGGCAGTGAAACACGCTTGGCCGCAAGCTGAGGTGACGGCCGTCGATTTCAGCGCAGAAGCTTTGGCAGTCGCCAAAAACAACGCCGTGGCGCTGGGCTTGGACGTTCGCTTTGTGCTGGGTGACTGGTGGCGAGGTGTGGGCAACGAGCGCTTCGACTTGGCACTGAGCAATCCGCCCTACATCGAAGCGGACGACTCTCACCTGGCGGCACTGCGCCATGAGCCGACGATGGCGCTGACATCAGGGCCGGACGGACTCGATGCGCTGCGCGTGATCATCTCGGGAGCAGGCGCTCACTTGCTCGAAAAATCCTGGCTGCTGTTGGAGCACGGCCACGATCAATCTGCAAAAGTCCAGGCGCTGCTGGCCGAAAGTGGGTTCAAGCAAAGGCAAGGTCGGGCTGATTTGGCGGGTCACCTGCGCTGCACAGGCGGCCGCATCTAGCAGCGTGCAGTGTGTCGCGAAAGCGTCGAACACACCGGTTTGAGTGGCCCGACAGCGCGCACAAAACGGCTCGGCGGGCGTAGCATCAAGCCCGTCACAGTGCCTGCTTACATCAGGAGCCACCCATGAAAACCGCCCCGCTGCTACTTACCGTCCTGTTTGCCGTTGTCACGGCCACGTCCGCCTACGCCGCTGGAGGCGAAGGTTTGAGCACTGCCCCGCGTTGGCAAGGACGTGTTTTGCTCGGCACCGGTTCGCCGTCAAACGTTTTGGGCAATGCCGCGCCCACAACGGATCAGTGGGCCAGTGCATACACCGCCAACACTGCGAGTGGCGGCTTGACCGTGCGCAGCCTCAGCGTGTTGGGCGACTATTACTTCGGCAATCGCTTGGCCAATCGAGCTTCGCTTGGTGCTGCCTCGGATTCATCCTTGGGCGCATCCTCAGGTGGATCAAGCGACGCCTTGAGTGGTGGCTTTCGCGCCACCAGCGGCATTCTGTTGGGGCAACGCAGCGGCGCCTACCCCTTCACCTTACTCAACCTGGCCAACCCAGCGCGCAATTTCAACGTCGACTTGCGCACCGCTTATGTGCCGTCCAACGAGCCCGCACCCGTCGAAGCCGCTGCCGTACCTTACGTTGGCTTGGGCTACACCGGAATGTCAGCCAAAGGAGGCTGGGGTTTCAGCGCCGACGTCGGCGTGATGGCGCTGAAACCGGGCTCGGCTGTGAACCTGGGCCGCGTGATGGGCGGCGGACAAAGCTTAGACGACGTGCTGCGCGAGATGCGTGTGTCGCCGATGCTTCAGTTGGGCGTGAGTTACTCGTTTTGAACATCGCGTTTTGATGCGTCCGCTCGTTTAAGCTCTGGCATTCCCATCCCTTTTTTTAGACGCAAGCCAAAGGCCAGATCATGAGCGACGCTCAACAACGCATCGACGAACTCGTCAAATCCAACCGCGTGGTGCTTTTCATGAAAGGCACCTCGCAGTTTCCGCAGTGCGGCTTTTCAGGTCGCGCCATTCAAATTCTGAAAGCTTGCCAGGTCGGTGACTTGAAAACCGTCAACGTGCTCGAAGACGACGGTGTGCGTCAAGGAATCAAAGCGTATTCAGACTGGCCCACCATTCCGCAGCTTTACGTGAACGGCGAGTTCGTCGGCGGCTCGGACATCATGACTGAGATGTACCAGGCCGGTGAACTTCAAACCGTGCTGGGCGCACCGGCCTGAGTTCCTGATCAGGCGCGATCAAGCGCGATCAAACGCCTTTGTAGTCCCAGGCTTTGCGCGCGCCGAACACCAAATTCGGATATTCGGCGCGACCGCGGCTGCCGTTGTAGCGGCCCAAGGTCATGAACAAGTCGCCGCGCTCAATGTCGAGATAGTGGCGAAGAATCACGCAGCCAAAACGCAGATTGGTTTGCATGTGGAACAGGCGACTGGCGTCGCCGTCACCGATCAAGCGTGCCCAAAACGGCATCACCTGCATGTAGCCGCGCGCACCTGCGCTGCTGATGGCGTATTTGCGAAAGCCGCTTTCCACTTGAATCAACCCCAGCACGAGTGACGGCTCCAAACCTTTGCGTTTGCTTTCGTACCAAACGGCTTCCAGGAAGTCGATGCGGGTGAGATTTTCTGTGTGCTTTTTCTTCAAGCGGTCGCTCATCGCGCCGAGCCAGCGCAAGTAGACCAAGCGCTCGTCCGTGGTGTCGAACGACGGTTTGGGCGGCGCGCTGTCGAGCACGGCGGCCGACAACGCAGAGCGAACCGAATCAATCAGCGGTTCTTCGGCTTGTGTGCCTGCGTGTGCCTGCGGCCATGGCAGCACCGCAGCGGCAGCGCCGATCAGCAACGCGCGCCGCTGCCTTGTGAGCAGGCTGTCTGGTAGCGTCAACTCGCCGGTCATGCGCTGAGCTTGTCCTTCAACCACGCATGCAATTCAGTCATTGCCACTGGCGTGGCGGCCGCGTCACGGCGGCCTTGGTATTCGAGCTGGCCTTCCTTCAAGCCGCGGTCTGAAATGACCACGCGGTGAGGCACGCCGACCAGTTCCCAATCGGCAAACATAGCCCCAGGGCGCTCGCCGCGGTCGTCCAACATCACATCCACGCCCGCTGCCAGCAGCTCATCGTGCATGCGGTCGGCGGCGGCTTTCACGTCGGCTGAGCGGTCGTAACCGATGGGGCACAGGACGACGCTGAACGGTGCCAAAGCGGTGGGCCACACAATGCCGCGCGCGTCATGGCCCTGCTCAATGGCAGCGCCCAAAATCCGCGTGATGCCAATGCCGTAGCAACCCATTTGCATGAGCTGCGGCTTCCCTAGCTCGTTGAGGTAGGTGGCCTTCATGTCTTCGCTGTAGCGCGTGCCCAGCAAAAACACATGGCCAACCTCAATGCCGCGTTGGATGGCCAGCACGCCTTTGCCGTCGGGTGACGGATTGCCTTCAACCGCGTTGCGGATGTCGGCCACCATCTCGGGTTCAGGCAGGTCGCGGCCCCAATTCACGCCGATGTGGTGGAAGCCTTCTTCGTTGGCACCGCAGATGAAATCGGCCATGCGTGCCACCGTGCTGTCGGCCACCACCTTCACAGGCTTCTTCAAACCCATCAAACCCAAGTAGCCGGGCTTGCTGCCGAAATGGTCTTCAATTTCGCTGACCGTCGCAAAGCGAAAACCGTCTTTCAGACCCGCGAGTTTGCTGGCTTTGACTTCGTTCAGCGCGTGGTCACCGCGCACCAACAGCAGCCACATCGTGACTTTGACAAGCTCGCCGTCGTCGTTCTTTTCTTCGGTCGCCAGCACCAGCGATTTCACCGTGTGCTCGATGGGCACGTTCAAAAACTTAGCCACGTCTTCGCAGGTACTTTTGCCAGGCGTGGCAGTTTTGGTCAGTGCCTGAGCTGCTGCGGCGCGCGCGTCCAACAAAGGCACGGCTTCGGCCAATTCGATGTTGGCGGCGTAGTCAGAGTTGGGGCAATAGACAACGGCATCTTCGCCGGTGTCGGCGATCACTTGGAACTCGTGCGAGCGCAATCCACCGATGGCACCGGTGTCGGCCGCGACGGCGCGAAAGGTCAAACCCATGCGCTCAAAAATGCGCGTGTAAGCGGCATACATGTTGTCGTAGCTCAGGCTGGCCGCAGCCACATCGCGGTCAAACGAGTAAGCGTCTTTCATCGTGAACTCGCGCCCACGCATCACACCAAAACGCGGGCGTCGCTCATCGCGAAACTTGGTTTGGATATGGAAGAAGTTTTTCGGCAGTTGCTTGTAGCTGCGCAGTTCTTGGCGCGCGATGTCGGTGATGACTTCTTCGCTGGTGGGCTGAATGATGTAGTCACGGTCGTGACGGTCTTTGACGCGCATCAGCTCAGGGCCCATCTTCTCGAAGCGGCCCGTCTCATGCCACAGCTCGGCGGGCTGCACCACCGGCATCAGCAATTCAACCGCGCCCGCTCGTTCCATCTCTTCGCGAACGATGGCCTCGACCTTGCGAATCACGCGCAGTCCCATCGGCATGTAGCTGTAGATGCCCGCACCCAAGCGCTTGATCATGCCGGCGCGCATCATGAGTTTGTGACTCACGACTTCGGCTTCAGCAGGTGCCTCTTTGAGCGTGGAAATGAAAAACTGAGTGGCTTTCATGCGCGGTGCGGCCTCAATGGCAAAGGGTGAAGTTGACGCCATACCGCAGTCAACTTATTTGATGGGTGCTTGGCAGCTGACGCGGCGCAGTGAATCAAGCTCATGAGACCGAGTTCAAATTCGGCGAGTTCAAAAGCCTTTGAGGGAAACCCAAGGCTTTGAATCTCTGCAAGCCGATGCAATAATCGTTTTAACGAGAATTTTGGGGTTGATTATGCTCGACCGTGAAGGGTTCAGACCCAACGTCGGCATCGTTCTGCTCAACCAAAGGAACCAGGTGTTTTGGGGCAAAAGGCTCCGCACCCATTCCTGGCAGTTTCCGCAAGGGGGCATCAATTTCGGCGAGACGCCTGAGCAGGCGATGTTTCGTGAGCTGCATGAAGAAGTAGGTCTCAGTCCAGAGCACGTGCGCATCATTGCGCGCACCCGAGACTGGTTGCGCTATGAGGTGCCCGACCATTTCATCCGCCGCGATGCGCGCGGCCACTACCGTGGCCAAAAACAGATTTGGTTTTTGTTGCAGCTCATGGGCAGCGACAACGACATGAATTTGCGCGCCACCGATCACCCCGAATTCGACGCCTGGCGTTGGCACGAATACTGGATTCCGCTTGATGTGGTGATCGAGTTCAAGCGCGAGGTCTACCAGATGGCCTTGACGGAACTGGCCCGTTTTCTGCCGCGCAACAACCACCACAACCGCTACTTGCGATCGGGCATGCGGCCTCACCCTAGGGATGACGCCAGAGAGGACGCCAAACATGAAACCGGAGTGGACGCGCGCGACGGCGATTCAGAAGCTTCGAATTCAGCCTTTGTGCCCGACTCCAGCTTCAGCGCCACAGCGAATGCGCCGCTGGAGTCGAGCGGCGGCACAGCCGCGGCAGCAGATTCGAACAGCGACGAATCCACCCGAGGCGGCTGACACCGCGCGATCAAGTCAAAACCAAGTTGTCGCGGTGGATCATTTCCGGCTCACCGGTGTAGCCCAGCAAACGCTCAAACTCGGCTGATGGTTTGCGGGCAATCAAACGGGCTTGGCTGCTGGAATAGTTGGCCAAACCCCGTGCGAATTCCACGCCACTTGCGTTGCGCACTGCGATCACATCGCCGCGATGGAATTCACCTTGCACCTCCACCATGCCGATGGGCAGCAAACTTTTGCCGTGGTCTTTCAATTTGGCGGCAGCCCCGTCGTCAACGATCACCACGCCGCGCAACTGCAAATGATCGGCCATCCACTGTTTGCGGGCTGCCAACTTTTGCGTGGGCGCAGTCAACAGCGTGCCGATGCCTTCGCCGCCCGCCAATCGCAGCAGCACGTCGGTCTCGCGTCCCCAGGCGATGACGGTGCTGGCACCGCTGCTGGCAGCGCGCTTGGCCGCAAGCACCTTGGTGATCATGCCGCCGCGCCCCAAGCTGGATCCTGCGCCGCCGGCCATTTTTTCCAACTCAGCGGAACCAGCCAAAGCTTCATCTATGAAACGGGCACTGGCGTCAACGCGCGGGTCGGCTGAGTAGAGTCCGGCTTGGTCGGTCAAGATGACCAGCGCATCGGCCTCCACCAAGTTGGCCACCAAAGCGCCCAGCGTGTCGTTGTCGCCGAATTTGATTTCGTCAGTGACCACCGTGTCGTTTTCGTTGATGACAGGAATCACTTTGTGCTTCAAGAGCGTGAGCAAGGTCGATCGTGCATTGAGGTAGCGCTCGCGGTCGGCCAAATCGGCGTGCGTGAGCAGCACTTGCGCGCTGCCCATGCCGTGCTCGCGCAACTTGGTTTCATAAATCTGCGCCAAGCCCATTTGACCGACAGCCGCAGCCGCTTGCAGCTCGTGGATTTCTTGCGGCCGCACCGTCCAACCCAAGCGCTTCATGCCTTCGGCGATGGCACCGCTGGAGACCATGATGATTTCGCGACCGTCCGCCGCCAGCGCCGCCATTTGTCGGCACCAGTTGCCCACGGCTTGCGCATCGACGCCCTTGCCTTCGTTGGTCACGAGGCTGGAGCCCACTTTGACGACGATGCGCCGAGCGTTTTTCAACGCGAGGTTCATGGCTTGGCGCGGTTGGCGTCGCTGTTGGTGTGGCTGTTGTCAATCAGTGCATCGAAGCGCGGATCCGGGTCTTCAGGAATCACGTTCTTCAATGACGCCACATGTTTGTAGATCGCTCGGATCAACGGCTCGCAGCCCTCGCGCGTGAGCGCAGAAATCTGAAACACCGGGCCCTTCCACTTCAAGCGCTTGATGAAATCTTTCACTCGCGCATCGCGTTCTTCTGACGGCACCATGTCGAGCTTGTTCAACACGATCCAGCGCGGCTTCTCAAACAGCGATGTGTCGTATTTCTTGAGCTCTTTGACAATCGCCTTGGCCTGCGCGACCGGGTCAATCTCTTCATCAAACGGTGCGAAGTCCACAAGATGCAGCAGCAAATGCGTGCGCTGCAAATGGCGCAAAAACAGATGCCCCAAACCCGCACCTTCCGACGCACCTTCGATCAACCCGGGAATGTCGGCAACGACGAAGCTTTGCTCAGGCGCAACGCGAACCACACCCAGGTTCGGGTGCAGCGTGGTGAACGGGTAGTCGGCAATTTTGGGCCGCGCATTCGAGATCGCAGCGATCAATGTGGATTTGCCCGCGTTCGGCATGCCCAGCAAACCCACGTCGGCCAGCACGCGCAGTTCCAATTTCAACTTGTATTGCTCGCCCGGCCAGCCAGGCGTTTTTTGGCGGGGTGCGCGGTTGGTGCTGGTCTTGAAATGCAAGTTGCCAAAACCGCCGTCGCCGCCTTTGGCCAGCAGCACGCGCTCGTCGGGCACCAAGAGTTCAGCAACCACTTCGCCCGTCTCAGCGTTGGACAAGATCGTGCCCATGGGCATGCGCAAAACGATGCCTTCAGAGGCGGCACCGTATTGGTCAGAGCCGCGACCGTTTTCACCGTGGCGCGCTTCGTGGCGGCGCGCGTAGCGGTAGTCGATGAGGGTGTTCAGGTTGCGATCACCGACCGCAAACACACTGCCGCCGCGCCCGCCGTCGCCGCCATTGGGGCCGCCAAAGGGAATGAACTTCTCACGGCGAAAACTCATGCAGCCGTTGCCGCCGGCACCAGCGACCACGTCGATGGTGGCTTCGTCAACGAATTTCATGGTGTTTCAGACCCCGATTGAGCAGGGTGATGGTGAGATAAGAAGACACAAACGACAAGCCCCGGCGAACCGGGGCTTGGAACCATCAGCGCAGGGCAAAGATGCTCAGATCGCGTTGATGCTCACCGTGGAACGGTTGCGCGGCCCTTTGACCGAGAAGGCCACAACGCCGTCGATCAACGCAAACAGGGTGTGATCCTTGCCCATGCCCACATTGGTACCAGGATGAAATTTGGTGCCGCGCTGGCGCACGATGATGGAGCCGGCTGGGATGGTTTGACCGCCAAACGTTTTCACGCCGAGCATCTTGGGTTGAGAGTCGCGGCCGTTTCGTGTGGAACCGCCGCCTTTTTTCTGTGCCATATCAATAGCTCCTTATTTCTTCACGCCACCGACGAGTACGTCGGTGAGGATTTTGAATTCCGCCATCTTGCCATCGCGCAGCAAGGCAGCTTGCTCGGGCCAGCTGTCGGCATTGGCCAAGCCGAAACGGCCGCCAGATGCTTTCAGCATGGCCATCATGTCGGCGGGCTTGGTGTCAGCCAGCACGGCAAAAGTGGTGATGCCGTTTTCAGCCAGCACTTGAGCGATCTTCGGGCCGACGCCTTCAATCAGCTCGATGTTGTCTTTGCCGCCTTTTTGCGGCGCTTTTGAGACGGGCACAGCCATCACAGCTTTGGTCGAAACGCCAGCGGCGCTGACGATTTCGCCGACAAACACCTCGGTGTAGTTTTGGCGATGGCCTTGGCGTTTTTGGTAGTGCTTGCGACGGCGCATTTTGAAAATGCGCACTTTGTCGTGACGGCCGTGTGAGAGCACCGTGGCCAGCACGGAAGCACCCGCCACCAGTGGCGTTCCCACTGTCAGCTCGGCACCAGCGCCTACCGCCATGACCTGGTCGATCGTGACGACCTGACCCACTTCTGCATCCAATTGTTCTATCTTGAGCTTGTCGCCCGTGGCAACTTTGTATTGTTTGCCACCGGTTTTTATGACCGCGTACATGTCTTGCCTTTCTGACGACGGACGCTCCCCCAGCAGACTGGAGGCGAACCCTCGAATTGACTTAAAAATTTTTGAACGAATGCATGAGCTGTTGCAAACTGGCCCTGTGAAGAGGAACCTGGGATGCCGTGCAGTGTTTTGTCCGCTCTTCTTTTACCGGCAAACTGAGTTTGTCGGCCCCTGCGTTTTTCACAGAGCCCGCCAGTGTACCACGGCAGAGCGCACTGCACGCCCAGTCCCAAGTGTCGAGCCGCAGCGATGGGCGTGGCGCAAAACCTGCGCACTCGCTACTTCTTATACTCAGCGCTTTGATCCGTTCGAGCCGTGCCTGCCATCCTCTCCGCTTCGCCTGACTCCGTAACCAGTCCCATGTCGCTGATGGCCGCCGACATGCGCGAGGTGGACGGTGTGATTCAGCGGCGCTTGGCGTCTGAAGTGGCGCTGATCGACCAAATTTCGCACTACATCATTGGCGCGGGCGGTAAACGCATCAGGCCGCTGCTGGTGTTGCTGTTTTCCAGCGCGTTGGGCTTCAACGGCCGCGAGCGCTTCGAGCTGGCGGCCACGGTTGAGTTCATCCACACTGCCACTTTGCTTCATGACGACGTGGTCGATGAGTCGGGCATGCGCCGAGGCCGCGAAACGGCGAACGCCTTGTTTGGCAACGCGGCCAGCGTGTTGGTTGGCGACTTCGTCTACTCGCGCGCCTTCCAAATGATGGTGTCGCTGAACCGCATGCGGGTTCTGGAAGTGCTGGCCGATGCCACCAATGTGATCGCCGAAGGCGAGGTTTTGCAGTTGATGAACATGCACGACCCGGACCTCGCCGTGGAAGATTACTTGCGCGTGATACGTTACAAAACCGCCAAGCTTTTCGAGGCCAGCGCACGTCTGGGTGCAGTGCTTGCGGAAAGCGACCTTGCTGTCGAAGAAGCTTGCGCCGATTACGGTCGCTCGCTGGGCACCGCATTTCAGTTGGTGGACGACCTGCTGGACTACGAAGGCTCCTCCTCCGAAATGGGCAAGAACGTCGGAGACGACCTGCGAGAAGGCAAACCGACCCTGCCTTTGTTGTTGGCCATGGAGCGCGGCACGGCGGCCGAGCGCGACTTGATCCGCCACGCAATCGAGCACGGCGAAGTGGCGCGCTTGGCAGAAATTGTCGAGATTGTTCGGCGCACAGGTGCCATCGGTGCCACGCGCGACGCCGCGCGTCTGGAAGCGGCAAAAGCCCGTGCCAGCTTGAGTTTGCTCAGCGCTTCGCCTTACCGCGACGCTTTGCTCGATCTGTGCGAACGCGCGGTCGACAGATCGTCCTGAAGGCGTGATGTCGGTCTCGCGCGCTGGAATTTCACGCGAATTGTTGGCATTTCGCGGCGACTGCTTTGATTTACGGCAGTCAAACTACCGTGGATAGTTTTTTGATGTAATTTTGTTGATTGGCCGAGGAGAAGCTTCATCGTGATCAGTCCTAACCGCCTCACACCTTCGCGCCTAGGTGCGACAGCAAACCCATGATCGACACCTTGGCTGACGCCCCGCAATCCGCACTGTCCGGCGTGGCACGTGTGTTGGTGCACGCGGGCAGGCTGTCAGCCAAAGCGGCTGAGGACTTGGTCAAAAGCGCCAAGGAGCGCAAGTCGAGCTTTATTGCTTCGGTGATTGCTGCGGGCGCGGTGTCGCCCAGCGACTTGGCGCACACCTTGTCCAGCGCGCTGGCCTTGCCTCTGTTGGATCTCAACGCAATCGACGCGCAGCGGCTACCGCACAACTTGGTGGACACCAAGTTGGCGTTGCAATACCAAATCATCGTTTTGGGAAAGCGCGGCAACCGGCTGTTCATCGGCGGTGCCGACCCGACCGACCAAGAAGCAGTGGAACGCATTAAATTTGCGACCCAACTCACGCCCGAATGGGTGATCGTCGAGCATGACAAGCTGTCGAAGCTTCTAGAGAAATCCAGTGCCAGCGCCGGAGAGACGCTGGAGTCTTTGGGCGGCAGTGGCGAGTTTGAATTCGACGTCACCGACGACGTGTCGGCCCGCGAAGAAAGCGCAGACACCGTTGCTGAAGTCGAAGACGCGCCGGTGGTGCGCTTTTTGCAAAAAATGTTGATCGACGCCATCAACGCGCGCGCCTCTGACCTGCACTTCGAGCCCTACGAATACCACTACCGCGTGCGCTTTCGGGTGGACGGTGAGCTGCGCGAAATCACCCAGCCGCCGATTGCCATCAAAGAAAAACTGGCCTCACGCATCAAGGTAATTTCACGGCTGGACATTGCCGAGCGCCGTGTGCCGCAAGACGGCCGCATGAAGCTGAAATTCGGTAGCAAAGCAATCGACTTTCGCGTCAGCACTTTGCCCACTTTGTTCGGCGAAAAAATAGTCATTCGTATTCTTGACCCGTCCAGCGCCAAGCTGGGCATCGAAGCCCTGGGCTACGAAAAAATCGAGCGCGAGCGGCTGCTGAAGTGCATCCATCGGCCTTACGGCATGGTGCTGGTCACAGGCCCGACAGGCTCGGGCAAAACCGTGTCGCTATACACCTGCTTGAATTTGTTGAATCAGCCGGGCGTGAACATTTCGACGGTGGAAGACCCGGCTGAAATCAACTTGCCCGGCGTGAACCAGGTGAACGTGAATGACAAAGCAGGGCTGACTTTTGCGGCGGCGCTGAAGTCATTTCTGCGTCAAGATCCCGACGTCATCATGGTCGGCGAGATTCGCGACCTGGAAACCGCCGACATCGCCATCAAGGCAGCGCAAACCGGTCACATGGTGATGTCCACCTTGCACACCAACGACGCGCCGACCACGCTCACGCGCCTGCTGAACATGGGCGTGGCACCGTTCAACATTGCGTCAAGCGTGCTGCTGATCACCGCACAGCGCTTGTGCCGCAAGCTGTGCGATTTGTGCAAAAAGCCGGCCCACTTCCCGCGCGAAGCCATGCTCAACGCAGGCTTTGCGGACGAAGACCTGGACGGCAGCTGGAAGCCTTTTCGGGCCGTGGGTTGCTCGTCGTGCAACAACGGCTACAAAGGCAGGGTGGGCATTTACCAAGTCATGCCCATCACCGAAGAAATTCAAAGAATCATCTTGGCCGAAGGCACGGCGGTGGACATTGCGAAACAGGCTCGGTCTGAAGGCGTGCGCGACTTGCGACAGTCGGGTTTGGTGAAGGTGCGCAGTGGTGTGACCACGTTGGACGAAGTGGTGTCTTGCACTAACGATTGATAGCGGTGAGGGATGAAGGCGACTGACAGCGGTGAATGATGTCCGCCAGTGTTGCCTGAAGTAACACCCATTCAATGCGGCGACAATTCGGCCGATAAACCAGCGAGGGTAGCCCCCGCGGAGGATCCATGGCGACAGCAGCGGCCGTAAAAAGCATCAAAGAAATCGTCTTCGAGTACGAAGGCAAAGACAAAAACGGCAAGGTCGTGCGCGGCGAAATGCGCGCTGGCGGCGAAGCCATGGTCAGCGCCAGCCTGCGTCGCCAAGGAATATTGACCACCAAGGTCAAAAAGCGCCGCATGAGCGGCGGCAAGTCGATCAAGCAAAAAGACATTGCCATCTTCACGCGCCAGTTGTCCACCATGATGCGCGCCGGTGTGCCGCTGATTCAGTCGTTCGACATCGTGGCGCGCGGCAGCCCCAACCCCAAACTCACACGCTTGCTGACTGAAATTCGCTCGGATGTCGAAACCGGCACCAGCCTGTCGTCGGCATTTCGCAAGCACCCGCTGTACTTCGACGCGCTGTATTGCAACCTAGTCGAGGCCGGTGAGGCAGGTGGCATTTTGGAAACCTTGCTCGACCGTTTGGCGGTTTATCAAGAAAAAACCATGGCGATCAAGAACAAGATCCGCTCCGCCATGATTTATCCGGTCGCGGTGATGGTCGTGGCTTTTGTGGTGCTGGCCATCATCATGATTTTTGTGATTCCGTCGTTCAAAGACGTCTTCAGTTCGTTCGGTGCCGATCTGCCCGCGCCGACGCTGATGGTCATTGCGATGTCGGAGTTTTTCGTCAAATACTGGTACCTGATCTTTGGCATTTTGGGCGGCGGCGCTTACTTCTTTTTCGAGTCCTGGAAACGATCCGAAAAAATGCAGCACGCCATGGACCGCTTGCTACTGCGCGTCCCGGTGTTCGGCGATTTGGTGCGCAAGTCGGCCGTGGCGCGCTGGACGCGAACGCTGTCCACCATGTTCGCGGCGGGCGTGCCTTTGGTTGAAGCGCTTGACTCCGTGGGCGGCGCATCGGGCAACGCGGTGTATGCCGACGCCACCGCGCAAATCCAAAAAGATGTGTCTACCGGCGCAGCTTTGACCACATCCATGCAAACCACCGGCGTGTTTCCCAACATGGTGTTGCAGATGTGCGCCATCGGTGAAGAGTCGGGCTCGCTCGACGCCATGCTGGGCAAAGCGGCCGAGTTTTACGAAGACGAAGTCGACGAAGCCGTAAAGGGTTTGTCTACCCTGATGGAGCCCTTCATCATCGTGATTTTGGGCACCTTGATTGGCGGGATTGTGGTGTCGATGTACCTGCCCATCTTCAAGCTCGGCCAGGTGGTCTGACCCTTGGGTTTTTCCGCGCCGGGGGCCTTGCTGGAAGCCCTGCTTTCAGTGCCGATGATGGCCATGTTCGGGCTGTGCATCGGCAGCTTCCTCAATGTGGTGATCCACCGAATGCCTCTGATGTTGGAGCGCGACTGGAAGCACGACAGCGCCGAGTTGCTGGGCGTCAAAACCGACATTTCCCAAGACAGCCAAGACACCCACGCCAACTTGACGCTGAGCAAACCCGCCTCACGCTGCCCACATTGCGGCCACGTGATCGCATGGCACGAGAACATTCCGGTGCTTAGCTACCTGCACCTGAAGGGCAAATGTTCAAACTGCAAAGCGCCCATTTCCGCACGCTACCCCGCCATTGAAATCATCACCGCCGCCTTGTTTGGCGCAGTTGCTTGGAAGTTTGGCGCGCAGCCCGTGACGGCCCTGTGGTGCGCTTTTGTGGCCGTGCTTGTGGCGCTTGCGGGCATCGATTGGGACACCACTTTGCTGCCCGACAACCTCACCCTGCCCTTGCTGTGGGCGGGCTTGCTGGCATCGGCTTTGGGTTGGACGATTCCGCTGTCCGCATCGGTGTGGGGCGCCATTGCGGGCTACCTGTCGCTGTGGTCGGTGTACTGGTTGTTCAAGCTCGTCACCGGCAAAGAAGGCATGGGCTACGGCGACTTCAAGTTATTGGCCGCGCTGGGTGCGTGGTTGGGTGTGAGCATGGTGCTGCCAGTCATCTTGGCTTCCAGCATCATCGGCGCGGTGGTCGGCGTTGCCATGAAGTTGAATGCGTCTTTGCGCGAAGGCCGCTACGTGCCGTTTGGGCCGTTTTTGGCAGGTGCTGGTTTGGCCGTGCTGTTCATCGGCGCGCCACGCGTCATGGGCTGGCTGGGATGGGCCTGATCTCAGATTCGACTCTGTCCATAGGTCTGACCGGCGGCATCGGCAGCGGCAAAAGCACCGTCGCGCAGACCCTGATTCAACTCGGTGCCGTGCTGATTGACAGCGACGCCATTGCGCGTGAAATTGCGTTGCCAGCCGGCGTGGCCATCGCCGCGTTGAAAGCTGAATTTGGAGCTGAGGCACTTGATGAAAACGGCGGATTGAACCGCGCGCGCATGCGCGAATTGGCCTTCTCCGACCCGTCGGTGAAGCGCCGCTTGGAAGCCATTCTTCATCCCTTGATCGGAATTGAAACCGAACGTCGCGCAGCAGCTGCGGGCCAGCAAGTTCGCGTTTTCGACGTGCCGCTTTTGGTCGAATCCACGCGTTGGCGCGCACGCGTCAACAAAGTGCTGGTGGTCGATTGCAGCAACACCACGCAAATTGCACGCGTCACACTACGATCAGGTTGGAGCGCCGAGATGGTGCAAGCCGTCATCGCGCAACAAGCCTCGCGCGAGAAGCGCCGCGCCTGCGCAGACGGGGTCATCCACAACGACGGCATCACCTTGGCCCAACTCGAGCGTGACGTGACCAAACTCTGGCGGCGCTGGACCCGCTGAGGCTGCGGCCACATCCGCAGACCCTGTGGAACAATCGCGCCCGGCTGGCATTGATCGAGGTTGATGAATGTCGCTCAATGTCTCAACAGAGCGGCCCTGCGGCCATCGTCTTTGAAGTCGAAGGAAGCCCCTTGGTCCTCTACGAATATCCGTTCAACGAAAGCATCCGCACCATGCTGCGGCTTGAACATTTGTTTGACCGCTTGGGCCAACTCATGGGCCGCAACGCGCCCATGGACCACCACTTCGCGCTGGTCACCATGTTTGAAGTGATGGACGTGGCGTCGCGGGCTGATTTGAAAAGCGATTTGCTCAAAGAGCTGGAGCGCCAAAAATCCATCGTCAACAGCTACCGGGGCAACCCCTCGGTGTCAGAGCAAACACTCGACGGCGTGGTCGCCAAAATTGACCACGCCTTCAGCGGCCTGAACCACTTGCCTGGCAAAGCGGGCCAAGCACTCACCAGCAACGACTGGCTCATGAGCATCCGAAGCCGCATCAGCATTCCCGGCGGCACATGTGAATTTGATTTGCCCGCCTACTACGCGTGGCAGCAATTCGAACCCCACAAACGCCGCGCCGATTTGATGCAATGGGCAGAGACCTTGATGCCATTGGCCGAAGCGCTCAACGTGCTGCTCGGCCTGCTGCGCGACTCTGGTGTGCCGCATCACGTCGTCGCCAGCGGCGGCCAATTCCAGCAGAGTCTGCCGCAAGGCCGCAGCCCGCATTTGCTGCGCGTGCGCGTAAACGAAGCTGAAGGCTTGGTGCCCGAAATCAGCGGCCAC
>JANYJJ010000062.1 GCA_025358485.1 Burkholderiales bacterium
GCACTGGCCCTGGCCGCCCTGGAACTCAACTTCAAACACTTCGAAGGCCAAGGCAGCACACGCCACTTCGAAAGCGCCACACGCAGGGCGAGGTGGTAGAAAAAACTTCCAACCTGTCGCGAGGTGATGTGGCGCGCGGCATGCGTAAATGCAGTTGAAGAAGCCGTGTCATGCTGCAATCGCGGTGCGTTTGATGATGAACAACCCGACCACTTATCCCGTAGGTGCAGATGGCCGAATCGATTCCCAACGCTGCAATCGCTGGGCTTCCTGGAACATTCCCTGGGCCACCCAGACGAGGCGCGTGATCTGTACGGCAAGGCGCTGGACTTATTTAAAAAACAGCAGGACAGTCTGGGGCAGGCGAACACGCTGCAATCGCTGGGCTTCCTGGAACATTGCCTGGGCCACCCAGACAAGGCGCGTGGTTTGTACGACAAAGCGTTGAGGCTCTTTGAAAATGAACAAGCCGGTTTGGGGCAAGCAAACACGCTGCAATCACTGGGTGACTTGCAACGACAAGCGGGCAAGCATTTGGAAGCGTTGGAGACCTACGAAAAAGCATTGAGCCTTTACGCAAGCGAGCAGGAGCCAGTGGGGTCCGCGTACACCTTGACTGAGTTGGCTCGTTGTCGGCATGCGTTGAATCAAATTGACGCTCGCGACGTGGCTTTTGAGCAAGCGTTTCAGGCGGCGCTGGCTTGTGGCGTGCTTTCCGTGCCTGCATACGCGAAAAATGCCCTCGAAGAAATCACCGGCGGCTCCAAGCCAGCGCAAGCCTGGTTGGGTGGGCGCGGCATGCGAGTCTGAGGGCATGGGCTGCCTTGAACTGGATTTGTCGCTTGAACAAGTGAGATGGGCAGATTCCAGTGCAACTCGGTCAGCGGTCAGCGAGCGGCGTTGGGCGAACCGCATCGAGACTTGACATGTTCTTGAACTGATTGCCCGCGAAAAGAGTTTTGCGGCAACTCGGTTCGATGCATGTTGCGCGCGGTGTTGCCACGCCGCCGCCGCCCGAAAAAGTTTTTTCATCCCTCCGTGCATCCAAGCCGCAACCGTGTGCGTAAAGCACTGTGACGCGCCTTAGAGATGAAGACGCTCAAGCCGCCACGCACATTTCGGCGTGGCGTTTGTTCACACCACACGAAGGAATGAAACATGCGATCTGCCTCGCTCAAATTCAAACGCGCTTTGACGGTCACGACGGCTGTTTGCGCCGCTGTCACCGCCCTGTGCGCCAGCAACGCCATGGCGTCCAGCCACCGTGAAGCGCCGTTCATCACGACCGCGCCCAAGGTCGATGCCAGTGACTTCTACATGTTCAACAGCTACGAAGCTGGTCGCGGTGCCTACGTCACTTTGATTGCCAACTACGCGCCTTTGCAAGACGCTTACGGCGGCCCCAACTACTTCAAGCTGGATCCGAATGCGCTGTACGAAATTCACATCGACAACAACGGCGACGCCAAGGAAGACCTGACGTTTCAGTTCCGCTTCAAAAACACATTGAAAGGCATCACCCTTCCCATCGGTGGCGTGAATGTGGCCATTCCGCTGACACAAGCAGGTGGTGTGACTGACTTGAACGCAGCCGCGCTGAACGTCAATGAAAGCTTCACGGTTGACGTGATGCGTGGCGATCGCCGCACCGGCACACGCAGCTCGGTCACCAACAACGCCAACGGCAAAACGACCTTCGACAAGCCCTCAGACAACATCGGCCCCAAGACCATTCCCAACTACGCGGCCTATGCCGGCAAGCACGTTTTTGACGTGACGATTCCTGGCTGCGCCATGCCCGCTAAGTTGTTTGTGGGACAGCGCCAAGACCCGTTCGCCGTCAACCTGGGCACCATTTTTGACTTGGTGAATGCGCCCTTGTCGGTCATCACCAACCCGGCCCTCATCAATGCTGCAGGGCCTGGTGATTTGGCTGACAAAAACGTCACCACCCTGGCCATTGAAGTGCCAAAAACTTGTCTGACCGCCGCCGGTTCAACCGACCCGGTGATCGGTGGGTGGACCACAGCCAGCCTGCGTCAAGGCCAGTTGCTGAACCCCAGCCCAAAGAGCGGTTACCAAACCACTGCCGTTCCTGGCGGCGCATGGACACAGGTTTCGCGCCTGGGCATGCCCTTGGTGAATGAGGTGGTGATTGGCTTGCCTGACAAAGACAAGTTCAACAGCTCTGAGCCAAAGAACGACGGTCAGTTTGCGACCTACGTGACCAACCCCACGCTGCCCGCCTTGTTAGAAATTGCGCTGGCCATTCCCAACACAGCGCCGACCAACTTCCCGCGCAACGACTTGGTGACGACCTTCCTCACCGGCATCAAAGGTGTGAACCAACCGGTCAATGTGGTGGGCTCGGAAATGCTGCGTTTGAACACCGCGATTGCGGCCACGCCTGAGGCGGGTCAAAACCGTTTGGGCATTGTTGGCAACATCCTCGCAGGCGGCACTGACAACGCTGGCTTCCCGAATGGTCGCCGTCCGAAAGACGACGTCGTTGACATTTCGTTGGTGGCGGTGATGGGCGGCTTGTGCGTGGCCAACGGCGACACCGATGCGTTGAAGTTTGGTGCAGCTTGCAAGCCAAGCGCCGTGCCTTTGGGTGCCACGGCATTCAAGCTGCACGACGCGGTGGATCAGGCCAAGATCACTTTGCTGCCAGGTTTTCCGTACCTGAACACGCCAATTCCTGGCTCGAAGTGATCAGCAACACAAGGACAACATCATGAACAAAACCTTGATGATTTCTGTGCTCGCAGCCGCCAGCTTGTTGGCAGCTTGCGGTGGTTCTGACGATGAGCCGGTGGCGGTAGAGCAGCCCGCAGGTGAAGTGTCTGCATCGGCAAGCGCCTCGTCCATTGGTTTGGTGGCTTACCTGACTGAGTGGAGTTTGGGCACGGCAGACACGCAAACGCAGGTAAGCATTGCTTCGTTTGCGCCGCCGCTGCCTGACAACACGCCGCCTGAAGCGTTGAAGTAAGCGTTTAAGTAAGCGCATCGGTTTGAAAGTCCCAGCCCACCCAGCCTTCATTGGCCGGGTGGGCTTTTTCAATGCTGCTTGCACAGATGTGCTCGCCTACAATTCAACCCATCACATCACCTTGAAAGAGCGAGAAAGGCAACATGGTTATGACACCGCGAACTACTTGCAACGCCTTTTTGGTGTAGCGACCCGCGCGCGTCTGCATCTTCCTTTTTTTTTGCAATTTCAAAAGCGCGGTTGATTCCGCGCTTTTTGTTTTTCGGAGCTTCGATCATGATTTCTATCCAACTCCCCGACGGGTCCAAACGCGAATTCGCAGGCCCGGTGACGGTGGCTGAAGTGGCGGCCAGCATCGGCGCAGGATTGGCGAAAGCGGCCTTGGCAGGGCGCGTGGGGCAGGGCGACGCGGCGCAGGTGGTCGACACCAGTTACCGCATGGATCACGACACGTCGCTGGCCATCATCACGGAGAAAGACGCAGCCGGGTTGGACGTGATCCGCCACTCGACAGCGCACTTGTTGGCGTATGCCGTGAAGGAGCTTTTCCCCGACGCGCAGGTCACCATCGGCCCCGTGATTGAGAACGGGTTTTACTACGATTTTTCCTACAAGCGGCCGTTCACGCTGGACGACCTGGCCGCCATCGAAGCCAAGATGACCGAGCTGGCGAAAAAGGACGAGAAGGTGGAACGCCGCGTGCTGCCGCGCGATGAGGCGGTGGCGTATTTCAAAAGCTTGGGCGAGCACTACAAGGCCGAAATCATTGCCGGCATACCCGCTGATCAAGACGTGTCGCTGTACCGCGAAGGCGCGTTTGAAGACCTGTGCCGCGGCCCGCACGTGCCCAGCACCGGCAAGCTCAAGCACTTCAAATTGATGAAGCTGGCGGGCGCGTACTGGCGCGGCGACCATCGCAATGAAATGCTGCAACGCGTGTACGGAACGGCCTGGGCCACCAAAGAAGACTTGGCTCAGCACTTGCACATGCTGGAAGAGGCCGAGAAGCGCGACCACCGAAAATTAGGTCGTGAGCTGGATCTGTTTCACATGGAAGAAAGCGCGCCGGGCTTGGTTTTTTGGCACCCAAAAGGCTGGGCGGTGTGGCAACAAGTTGAGCAGTACATGCGCGCGGTGTATGCCGACAACGGCTACCAAGAAGTGAAAGGCCCGCAAATTCTTGATAAACATTTGTGGGAGAAAACCGGCCACTGGGACAACTACCGCGACAACATGTTCACCACCGAATCGGAGAAGCGTGAATACGCGCTGAAGCCGATGAACTGCCCTGGCCATGTGCTGATTTTCAAGCAAGGCATCAAGAGCTACCGCGACTTGCCGTTGCGCTACGGCGAGTTTGGCCAGTGCCACCGCAACGAGCCCAGCGGCGCGCTGCACGGCATCATGCGCGTGCGCGGCTTCACGCAAGACGACGGCCACATCTTCTGCACCGAAGACCAAATCTTGGCCGAGTGCATTGCCTACACGGCCTTGCTGCAAAAGGTTTATGCCGACTTTGGCTTCACCGACATCATCTACAAAGTCGCCACGCGGCCCAACAAACGCGTGGGTTCAGATGCGCTGTGGGACAAGGCCGAATTCGCGGTGATGGAGTCGCTGCGCGCCTCAAACGTCGAGTTCATCGTGTCGCCTGGCGACGGTGCTTTTTACGGCCCGAAGATCGAGTACACGCTGAAAGACGCCTTGGGCCGACAGTGGCAGTGCGGCACGATGCAGGTCGACTTCAACACCGCCGAGCGCCTCGGCGGCGAGTACGTGACTGAGACCAGCGCCCGCGCCCATCCTGTCATGTTGCACCGCGCTATCGTCGGCAGTTTGGAGCGTTTCATCGGCATCTTGATAGAGCAGCACGCCGGTGCGTTGCCCGCCTGGCTGGCCCCGGTTCAGGTGGTGGTGGCCAGCATCACCGACTCGCAGAGCGAATATGCCGCTGAAGTGGCAAAAACGCTGCAAAAACAAGGAGTTAGAGCGGCTACCGATTTGCGGAACGAGAAAATAAACTATAAGATCAGAGAGCACTCGATGCAAAAGCACCCGTACATCTTGGTCGTAGGCGACAAAGAAAAGGCAAACGGGGCTGTTGCGGTGCGCGCCCGGGGCAATCAAGACCTCGGGGTCATGTCAGTCGATTCCTTCGTCCAGAAGATCAGCTCCGACATTTCCCTTCGTGCTTGAAGAACTGACGTCATGCGTCAGGTCGGCAACAGTCGCGCCCAACCCCACTGTTTGAACGCCGCTTGCCTAGGTGTTTGTTGAAAGGTTTGAACCATCGCTACTTTTGCTGACCGCCGTACCCCCAATGCCGAGCGCAAACACCGCTTGAACCGGGAAATCTTGGCGCTGGAAGTTCGTCTGAACGGTGTGGAAAATGAACCGTTGGGCATCGTGAGCACCATGGAAGCCCTGCGCATGGCGGGCGAATTGGATGTCGATTTGGTTGAAATTGCCGCCGCCGCCGAGCCGCCTGTGTGCCGCTTGATGGACTACGGCAAGTTCAAATACCAAGAACAAAAGCGGGCAGCAGACGCGAAGTCCAAACAAAAAGTGATCGAGGTCAAGGAAGTCAAATTCCGTCCCGGCACCGACGAAGGCGACTACCAAATCAAGATGCGCAATTTGCGCCGCTTCATCGAAGTAGACGGTGACAAAGGCAAGGTCACGCTGCGTTACCGCGGCCGTGAAATCACGCACCAAGACATCGGCATGCGTTTGCTGGAACGAATTCGCGACGAACTGGCCGATGTGTCGGTGGTCGAGAACATGCCCAAGCTGGAAGGCCGACAAATGATCATGGTTTTAGGACCTAAGCGGAAATCGTAGATCGGTTTCCGCACCCCATCAACGCCACGGCACAGGTCGCCGGGGTGTTGCAAGAAGCGGTTGCAGGCTTACAAGACGGCAAGATTTTTGTCGGCGCCTGCAGCAGCATTAAAAAGGAGCAGTGATGCCCAAAATGAAGACCAAAAGCGGCGCGAAAAAGCGATTCCGCGTTCGACCCGGTGGCACCGTCAAACGGGGTCAAGCGTTCAAGCGCCACATCCTCACCAAGAAGTCCACGAAAAACAAACGCCACTTGCGTGGCGCTGTTGCCGTGCACGACACCGACATGGGCCGCATCAAACAGATGCTGCCTATGGCCGGCCTGTAATTGACTGAAGGAGAAGACCCATGCCTCGCGTCAAACGTGGTGTAACAGCCCGCGCTCGCCACAAGAAAGTTCTCGCACTCGCCAAGGGTTACCGCGGCCGCCGCAAGAATGTGTTCCGAATTGCCAAGCAAGCAGTGATGCGCGCTGGGCAATATGCTTACCGTGACCGCCGCACGAAAAAGCGCGTGTTCCGTCACCTGTGGATCGCACGTATCAACGCCGGCAGCCGCAGCCACGGCGTGACATACAGCAAATTCATGGCGGGCTTGAAGAAGCTGTCGATCGAGATAGACCGCAAGGTCCTTGCCGACATGGCCGTGAACGACCCTGCTGCTTTTGAAAGCATCGTGCACAAGGTGAAGGCCCAACTCGCTTGAAGTCGTGATTCAGTCGCAGCGTTGACGACGTGACTCCGTTCACAGCCTCAAAGCTGTGACTCACGGCAACTCCACCGGCCGCACAAGCGACTGGTGGCAAGCCCCTCAAGGCCGACATCGCGTTCGGCCTTTTTTATTTTTTGTTTTTGAATTCGCTGGCAACAAGCATTTCACTCATGAACGACCTCGATCAATTGGTGCAAGACGCGCAAGCTGAATTTGCGCAGGCCAGCGCCCCTGCCGATCTCGAAAACGCGAAGGCGCGTTACCTCGGCAAGTCGGGCAAGCTCACCGAGCAACTCAAGGCCTTGGGCGCCTTGGCTGTCGATGAAAAAAAGGCGCGCGGCGCGCTCATCAATGCGGCCAAGCAGCAGGTGGAGGTAGCGCTGAACGCGCGTCGCCAAGCGCTGGCCGATGCAGAGCTTGAGGCGCAATTGAGGGCCGAGGCGCTCGACGTGAGCCTGCCCGGCAGGCAACGCGGCAGCGGTGCGCTGCACCCGGTGTCGATCACCTTGGAGCGCATTGAAGGCATCTTCGCTTCCATGGGTTTCGATGTGGCTGAAGGCCCAGAAATCGAGACCGATTGGTACAGCTTTACCGCGCTGAACAACCCCGAAAACCACCCCGCGCGGTCGATGCAAGACACCTTCTACGTCGACGTGAAAGACGCTGACGGCAAGTGGTTCAACTTGCGTCCGCACACCTCACCCATGCAAGTGCGCTACGCCAAAGCGCATGTGGCAAAACATGCCGCCGGTATGGCCAAAGGCGAAGCGATGCCCGAGATCCGCGTCATTGCCCCGGGCCGCACCTACCGCGTTGACAGCGACGCCACGCACTCACCCATGTTTCACCAATGCGAAGGTTTGTGGATAGGCGAGAACGTCAGCTTCAAAGACTTGAAAGCGGTGTTCACCGATTTCTTCCGCACTTTCTTCGAGACCAACGACTTGAGGCTGCGCTTTCGGCCGTCGTTTTTCCCCTTCACCGAGCCTTCGGCCGAGGTGGACATTGCCTTCAGCAGCGGCCCGTTGAAAGACCGCTGGCTGGAGGTGGCGGGTTCGGGCCAAGTGCATCCGAATGTGGTCCGCAACTTCGGCCTCGACCCTGAGCGCTACATCGGTTTTGCGTTCGGCATGGGCCCCGACCGCTTGGCCATGCTGCGCTACGGCGCGTCTGACCTGCGCCAGTTTTTTGACGGCGATTTGCGCTTCCTCTCTCAGTTCAAGTGAAGCAGTTCAAGCTGTCAGTTCAAGCCGTTAGTTCAAGCCGTTAGTTCAACCATCTGACACCGCTGCGCTCAATCCTTCGGAAGCCCGACCCCATGCAATTCCCTGAATCCTGGTTGCGCGAGTTTTGCAACCCACCGTTGACCACCGCCGCCTTGGCCGATCTGCTCACCATGTCGGGCATGGAAGTGGAAGAAACGCGCACGGTTGCGCCGCCTTTCACTCACGTGGTGGTGGGCGAAGTGCTCAGCGTTGAGCGTCACCCCAACGCCGACAAGCTCAATGTCTGCCAAGTCAATGTTGGCGCTGCAACGCCTTTGAGCATCGTGTGCGGCGCGCCGAATGTGCGCGTTGGCATCAAGGTGCCCTGCGCCATGGTCGGTGCCGTCTTACCTGCGGCGGCTGAAGGCGGTGAGCCGTTTCACATCAAGCTGGGCGTGCTGCGCGGCGTTGAAAGCCAGGGCATGCTGTGCTCGGCGCGCGAGCTGAAATTGTCGGAAGACCACGGCGGTTTGTTGGTGCTTTCTGATGCTGCGGTCGTCGGCCAAAACATACGCGACCACTTGCTGCTGGACGACACGCTGTTCACGCTCAAACTCACGCCCAACTTGGGCCATTGCCTGAGCGTGTACGGCGTGGCGCGTGAGGTTTCAGCGTTGACTGGCGTGCCGCTGAATCAACCTGCATTTCCAAGGGTTGCGCTCACCCACAGTGACAGCTTGCCTGTCAAAGTTGACGCCACCGATTTGTGCGGCCGCTTCTCAGGTCGCATCGTGCGCGGCGTGAATCCCAAGGCTGTGACTCCTGCTTGGATGGTCGATCGCCTGGCACGTTGCGGCCAACGCAGCGTCACCGCCTTGGTCGACATTTCCAACTACGTGATGTTCGAGTTCGGTCGCCCTTCGCACATCTTTGACCTCGACAAAATTCACGGCGGCTTGACCGTGCGCTGGGGCAGGGCGGGCGAGTCGCTCAAGCTGTTGAATGGCAGCACAGTGGTGCTTGACGACCAGGTCGGCGTGATTGCAGATACGCAGGCTGTCGAGTCGCTGGCCGGCATCATGGGCGGTGATGCCACGGCTGTGTCTGACGACACTCAAAACATCTTCATCGAGGCTGCGTTTTGGTGGCCCGAAGCGGTGGCGGGCAGGTCGCGCCGCTACGCCTTCAGCACCGATGCAGGACACCGTTTTGAGCGCGGCGTAGACCCGGCAACGACGGTTGAACACATTGAGCGCATCACCCAATTGGTGCTGAACATTTGCGGCGGTTCGGCCGGGCCCATTGACGACCAAGTGCTGGCCCTGCCTGCGTGCAAACCGGTGGCGCTGCGCTCGGCGCGCGCCGCAAAAGTCATAGGCATGCCGGTGACTCAAGCGCAGTGCACGAGCGTATTCCAGCGCCTGGCGCTGCCGTTTTCTGAAGCGCCCGGTGTGCTCACCGTCACGCCGCCAAGCTGGCGTTTTGATTTGCTGCTTGAAGAAGATTTGATCGAAGAAGTGATCCGCGTGCTGGGCTTCAACATGCTGCCCAACACGCCGCCCATCGCGCCAGTCACCGCGCGCATGCCGCTGGAGTCCACGCGCAGCCCGCACCGCGTGCGTCACGCGCTGGCCGCGCTTGACTTCTTCGAGACCATCAACTTCAGCTTCGTGGAAGCGCGCTGGGAGCAAGAGTTGGCAGGCAATGCCGACCCCATCCGCGTGCTCAATCCGATAGCCAGCCCGCTGTCGGTGATGCGCTCCAGCTTGATGGGCAGTTTGGTCAACACGCTGCGCTACAACCTGGCGCGCAAAGCCTCGCGCGTGCGCTTGTTTGAAGTCGGTCGCGTGTTCATGCGCGACTCAAAGGTAGTTGACGGCGCGCTCAGCGTTGCAGGCATTGATCAGCCCATGCGCGTGGCCGGTTTGGCTTATGGCAACGCCGACGGTTTGCAGTGGAGTGCGAAAGAACGCGGCGTCGACTTCTTCGACGTGAAGGGCGATGTGCAAGCCTTGTTGTCGCCGCAAAAAGTCAGCTTCGTGGCGGCTGTCCACCCTGCGTTGCACCCGGGCCGTTGTGCCCGAATTGAGATCGACGGCAAGCCTGTGGGCTATGTTGGCGAGCTGCACCCGCAGTGGCGTCAAGGCTACGAGTTGCCCAACGCACCGGTGTTGTTCGAGTTGGATCTGTCGGCGGTGCTTCAACACCCTGTGCCGCACCTGACACCCATCGCCAAACAGCAGTCGGTGTTGCGTGACATTGCGCTCATCGTCAGTGAGGCCGTCACCCACCAAAGCCTGATGGACGCCGTTCACGCCGCGCCAACGCCGTTGGTGCGCAGCGCCTTGCTGTTTGACATCTACAAGCCGCAAGCGCCCACCGCTGACATCGCAGCCGGTGAACGCAGCATGGCCGTGCGGCTGGAGTTGCTGGACGATGACGCCACGCTCACCGACGAGCGCATCGACGCGGTTGTGGCCCAAGTGCTGGTCAGCGTGTCAACGCGCTTGGGCGCACGTCTGCGGAGTTGACGCGATGACAACACCCGACTCCGCCGACCCGTCCACACCCGCGCGTGTGATGCTGCCCTGCCTTGAAACGCCCACGCTCACCAAAGCCGAATTGGCCGAATTGTTGTTCGAGCGTTTGGGCCTGAACAAGCGCGAATCCAAAGACATGGTCGAAGCGTTTTTCGACATCATTCATGCCACCTTGGTCGAAGGCCAAGACGTGAAGATGTCAGGCTTTGGCAACTTCAACATCCGCCGCAAAGCGTCGCGTCCGGGGCGCAACCCGCGCACTGGTGAGGCCATTCCCATCAAGGCGCGCAATGTGGTGACTTTCCACGCAAGTCACAAACTCAAGGGCGTCGTGCAAGGCGACGTGCCGCTCGAACAAGACTTCGAGTAAAGTCTTAATCAAACCACGCACCGCATTGATTTAGATGGAGAAATTGCTTCCCGCCATTCCTGCCAAACGCTACTTCACCATCGGTGAAGTCAGTGATTTGTGCGGCGTGAAGCCTTATGTGCTGC
>JANYJJ010000075.1 GCA_025358485.1 Burkholderiales bacterium
CGCTTGAGCCCGCTGCGCAAGACCTGCTCGCGCAGTCTTTGCAAGCCATCGCACCATTGAGCGATGGCCCTGGCCGCAACTTGGCCTCATGGTCAGACGCGCTGCAACGCGCCTTGCAAGACATCGCGTTGTGGCAACGCTTGCTGGCTGACGACGCGGGCCAGCAGGTGCTCAGTCGCCTGGGATTGGCGTCTGTGGATGCCAACGACGCGCGCGGATTCCAGACCGACGCCTTGAGCCTGCAAGCCTTCACCGAATGGGTCGAAGCCAGCTTGGAGTCGGCCTCGTTCATTCCGCCCGGTCATGGTGACGCAGCGGTGGTCATCACACCGCTCGCTCAAGCGATGTTGCGACCGTTTGCAGCGGTGGTGTTTCCGGGTGCTGACAGCGCGCATTTGGGTGCCCCCATGACTGACACCGGCTTGCTCAGCGACAGCGAAGCATTGGCGCTGGGCGTGCCCACGCGCGAGGCCCAGCGCGCAGCGCAGGCCGCTGCCTTTGCGCAAATTTGCCGCCAGGGACGGCTGAGTTTTTTGCGTCGCATTGACGACGGCGGCGACCCCTTGACCATCAGCCCCTTGCTGGCGCAGTGGGCACTTCAAACCGCGCGCGACGGCCACGCGCTGATCGATGCCGTCGACCCGCGCGACCTCAAATCCCACACCGTCGCGCCCGTGGCACGTCCCTTGCCGCAAGCGCCCGACTGGCTGCCCACACGTCTGAGCGCCAGCGCCTGCGAGGCTTTGCGCGTTTGCCCGTATCAGTTTTTTGCGCTGCGCATGCTGCGCCTACAAGCGGTGGATGAGCTGGACACCGCGCTTCAAAAACGCGACTACGGGGACTGGCTGCATGCGGTGCTGCACCGCTTTCATGCGGCACGCACCGAGCCTGTGTCTGTTGAAGATGAGACCTATCGCTTGTTGAACACGGCCGCGCAACTGACCGAAGAATGGTCTTTTGATGAAGCCGAATTCCTGCCCTACCAAGCCAGCTTCGCGCGCTTTGTGCCGCGCTATGTGGCATGGCTGCATCAGCGCGACGACGAAGGTGTGCAGTGGCTGGACGGTGAACGCGAGCTCAACACGCAGCCACCTGAATGGGGCGGCATCACCATGCACGGCGTAATTGACCGCGTTGACAGCTTGCCTACTCAAGGCGTCTCCGCCACCCAATTGATTGACTACAAAACCGGCCAGTCCACCGTGTTGCGCGCGGCTGTGAAACAAGGCGAAGACACTCAGTTGCCTTACTACGCCGCATTGATGGCGGCACAAGGCGCGGGTGGTGGCGTTGACCCCGGCGAGATCGCTGCGGCCTATTTGTTTTTGGATGAGAGCGAACACATCATCGAGCTGACCTTGCCCGATGTGCAGGCCAGCGCCGAGCTGCTGGTGAACGGCATAGGCCGTGAGCTGCAACGCCTGCGCGAAGGTCATCCGCTGCCTGCACTGGGCGAGGGCAAGGCCTGCGATTTTTGCGAGGCGCGCGGCCTGTGTCGCAAAGACGACTGGGCGGCCGACGACTTGATGCTGGAGGAGGACGCATGAGCACGCAAGCCACTCAGCAGCCTGCTTACCAAGCTGATGGCCGCCAGGTCACCGCTGCCAGCTTTTACGCCACCGCCTGTGACCCGCGCCGCAGCGTCGTGGTCGAGGCTTGTGCGGGTGCAGGCAAAACCTGGATGTTGGTGTCACGCATGCTGCGTGCGCTGTTGGACGGTGCCCAGCCGCAAGACATTTTGGCCATCACCTTCACCCGCAAAGCCGCCGGTGAAATGCGCGCGCGCTTGAACGACTGGCTGGCCGAATTTGCCGCGCCCGCTTGCACCGCCGAGCACCGAATAGCAGCGCTGATGCAGCGCGGCATGAGCGAGCCACAAGCGCGCGAATTCGAGCCTGCGCTGGCCACCCTGCAAGAGCGCGTGCTTAGCGGCGGCCGAACGGTGGAAATACGCACCTTTCACGCCTGGTTTTCGCAGCTGCTGCGCGCCGCACCGCTCGATATGCTGGCCGAGCAAGGCTTGCAAGCCGACATGACGCTGATCGAAGACCTGACCGAGCACCTGCCCGCCGTGTACCGGCGCTTTCACGCAGCGGTGTTGAAGGACGAATCACTGCGCACCGATTTCGACGCGCAGGTGCTGATGCGCGGCCGTTCGCAACTGCGCAAGTGGCTCGACGCTGCGTGGCAAAAGCGCATAGAAATCGAGCTGGCCGACGCCGCTTGCAACTTGGAAGGCAGCGTGCCAGACGCGGCCGCGCAGTGGCGTGAATTCGTCGGCTTGGCGCACCCGCATCACCGCGTTCAAGCGCCTGAAATTCGCAGCTTGATGTTGTCAGTCGCCAAGCACTTGGGTGCGCAAACAGCTGCCGTGCCGCGCAAGCAAGGGGCCTTGTTGGAGCAAGCCATGGGCCAGGGCGAAGCGGCCGTCGCGTTCAAATGTGCATGGGCCGCGCTGTTCACGCAAAAGGGCGAGCTGCGCAAAAAATTAGAGGTGCCGGGGCTCGACGAGGCCGCTGCTTGTCTCAAGCAAATCCAGCAAGCCTGTGACCAACAAGCAGCGCATGAAGAGCACCTTCGCATGCTGCGGCTGGCGCGCGTGTTGATCCAACAGTTTGCAATCTACAAACGCGCACGTGGCTTGGCCGACATGCCCGACCTCGAGCGCTGTGCCTTGGCCTTGCTGCGTGACAGCAACTTGTCGGGCTGGCTGCAAGAACGCTTGGATTCGCGCATTCGGCACGTGATGGTTGATGAGTTTCAAGACACCAGCCCCCTGCAATGGCAAGCCCTTCATGCGTGGTTGTCGGCCTATGCGGGCGCTGGCGGCGGCAGCAGCGGACAGCGGCCACCAGGCGTTTTCATCGTCGGTGACCCCAAGCAAAGCATTTACCGTTTCAGACGCGCCGAGCCGCGGGTGTTTGTGGCGGCGCGCGAGTTTGTGTTGACCGGCTTGCACGGCCATGTGCTGGAATGCGACCACACCCGGCGCAATGCGCCGGTGGTGTTGTCGGCGGTGAATGCGGTGTTTGAGCAAGCCCAAACCAGCGCGCATTTCCAAGGCTTTCGGCCGCACACCACAGGCATTCAAGAGGCCGATGTCATCGACGCCAAGGGGCAGGGCGTGTACAGCCTGCCGCGCACCTTGCGTCCCCTCAAATCTGAGAGCGGTGGAGATTTGATTGACGCGCTGGTGTGGCGCGACAGTCTGACCACGCCGCGCCATTTGCCCGAAGAAGCGCTGCGCCAACAAGAAGCTCGCCAAGTGGCGCTGGCGGTGCGCGAACTCGTGGTGGAGCGGGGCATGCCACCGGGCGACATCTACATCGTCAGCCGCAAACGCGCGTCGCTGCGTTGGGTGGCCCAAGAACTGGCCGCTTTGCACCTGCCGCGCGCCGCCGCCGAAGCCTTGCCGCTGATGCAGTCGCCGCCGGTTCGCGACTTGGTGGCCGTGCTGGATGTGCTGGCGTCAAACAGCCAAAATTTGAGCTTGGCGCAAGCCCTGCGCAGCCCACTGTTCGGTGCCAGCGATGCCGATTTGATCGAGGTTGCGCGGGCTGTGTCGTTGGCTGTGCCAGGCACAACGTGGTGGATCGCGTTGATGTCGATCACGCCGCCCAACCACAGCACCAGCCCAGCTTTGCTGCGCGCGCAAACCTTGCTTGAAGCGTGGCGGCAAGCGGCACAACATTTGCCGCCGCATGACTTGCTAGACCGTGTGGTGGCCGAAGGTGAGTTTCGCGAACGCGCGGCGGCTGTCTTGCCGCCCGAGAGGCGCGGCGCGGCGTTGAGCGCCATCGATGCGCTGCTGGGCTTATCGCTGAGCCTGGACGGCGCGCGCTACGCCACGCCTTACAACTTTGTGCGGGCGCTGAAACGCGGCGCGCTCAAGCTGCCGTTGCCGTCGCAGCCCAACGCGGTGCAGTTGCTGACGGTGCACGGTGCCAAGGGACTGGAGGCGCAAGTCGTGTTCGTGATGGACGCTGACCCCGAGGCGCAACGCGCAGAGACCGCCAGCGTGCTGGTCGAGTGGCCGGTTGAGGACGACGCACCGACGCGCTGTGCTTTCGTTTATTCCGAGTCGCAGGCAAAGTGCCCGCCCTCGTTGCGCGATGTGTTGGCGGTGGAAGCTGCGGCACGCGAGCGCGAAGAACTCAACAGCTTGTACGTTGCCATGACGCGCGCGCGGCAGTGCCTGGTGTTCAGTGCCACCGAGCCGCATCGCCCCACCGAAGGCTTGTCGTGGTGGCAGCGCATCGAGAACTTGGCCCAGCCCTGGGTGCCCGCTTCTGCGGCAGACGCGCAAGCCGGTGAAAAACTGTTGGAGTTTGCTGGGCCAGAGACTGAGCCAGAGGTCGAGCCAACGACTGAGCCAGCGACTGAAATAAGGCTGCTGGCGCTGCCGCGCTGGACGGGTTCGCGCGCAGTCTCTTCGGCACCGCGAACCGCAAATGCACCCGCAACCCCAACCCCAACCCCAACCCCAGCCGCAAGCGACAGCGCCGTGAGCCGTTTGGGACTGGCGTTTCACCGCGTCATGGAGTGGGCGACCGCGCCGCATGTTGTTGATGTTGCTGCCCGTTTGCGTTTGCGCGACTGGTGCGTCGCGGCGGCAAGTGAATTCCGCTTGAGCGACGCGGTGGTTGAAGAATTGACGGGGCTGGTCAACGCAGTGCTCAACTCACCCAACGCGCAGCGCTTTTTCAGCGGGCCTGAAGTGCTGTGGGCTGGCAATGAGGTCAGCGTTCCTGTGCTCACTGACGACGGCCCGCAAGCCCTGCGGATAGACCGCTTGGTGGCCTTGCTCGATCCAAGCGACCCAAGTGGCTCGGCAGATGGCCGCGCATGGTGGGTGCTGGACTACAAGCTGCACCCAGCTCCGCACACCGTGCCCGAGCACTGTGCGCAGTTGCTGCGTTACCGCGACGCGGTGCAAGGTCTGCAAACGCCGCACGTGGTGCACTGCGCGTTCATCACCGGCACCGGTGAGGTCATCGTTCTGGCTTGACTGGTTTGCGTTCAGCCCGATGAATCGGGTCTGATTCCAATTCAGCCCGATGAATCGGGTCTGATTTACGGCGCATTCCACCGTTTGATCTCGGCTTCACATGGCCCTGTTTGGCCTTCAAATTGGCATGTGACTTTGACGACCTGATGGACTCCTCCGACCTTCCTGTGTTTGCCCGAAAGGCTGCGGCTGCCGTGCCTGCGCGCGCAGCCAAAGGCGCGGCCGTGGCTTCAACGGCAGCCGCCGCGCCGCGCTTGTTCGGTCGCTTTGAATTGCAAAAACTGCTGGGCAAAAGCACGGCCAGCATGGCTTGGTTGGCCTTTGATCCGCGCTCGCAGCAACAGGTCATGCTGACCGTTCCGCGCACGCAGCCACGTGACGCCGCTGCCGCGCAAGCGTGGCTGGTGGAAGCCCGTTTGGCTGCGCGTTTGAAGCACCCGTGTTTGACCGCGGCGCTTGAACTGGGCATCGAAGCCCAGTGGCCATACGTGGCCGTAGACCGCGCCTTGGGCGTCACCTTGGGCGAAAAACTGGCGACGCTGTCGGCATCGGTTGCCTTGCCCGAAGAATCTGTTCGGTGGATGTGTCAGGTGCTCGAAGGCTTGGCTTACGCGCACGAAGCGGGTCATGCTCACCGCGATATGCAACTGCACAGCATTCTGGTCAGCGATCAAGGTCAGGTTCGTGTGGTGGGTTTGGGCGTGGCCCAAAACGCGCCGCTGCCAGCCGAGTTGAGTGGCCCTGCACATTCGGCTTTTGCTGGCCCCGCCCAAAGCGGCCCAACGTCATCGTCGCCGTCGCCTTCGTCGTCCTCGACATCCTCAACGTCATTGGCGCAAGGCCTGAAAACGCAGCGCGAAGCAGCGGTGCGCGACGTGTTGTCTTGCGGCGTGTTGCTGCAACGCTTGCTCACCGGTCAAGCTGTGCTGGACGAGGCCGACACGCTCAAAGCCATGGCGCGCGTGGCCCCCGAAGGCCGCGAAATCGTGCGCCTGCCGTGGGCCACACCACATCCAATTTCTGAAGGCCTGCGCGCCATTGCCAATCGCTGCTTGGCGCATCAACCGCGCCAGCGTTACCTCGGCGCGCGCACTTTTTTGCAAGCTTTGAACGGCTGGCTCACCACCCAATCGCAAGACGCCGGTGGCCCGTTGGCCCTGCTGCTGGACCGCCTGCACACCGTTGGCCATTTGCCCGCCAAGCCCGGTGTCAGTGAGCGCGTGACGCAGTTGTCGCGCCGCGAGGGTCAACACAGTTACGAGATTGCCGAGGAAATTCTGCAAGACATGGCGCTGAGCTTTGAGCTGCTGCGCTTGGTCAATTCAGCCCAAGTGCAAGGCTCGCAAGTGCCCGGCAACGGCCCGGTGCTCACCATCCGCCGCTGCATTGCTTTGATGGGTTTGGACGGCGTGCGCCATGCCGCCACCGCGCTTCGCGCTTGGCCTGGGCCTTTGTCTGAAACGGGTGCCACGGCGTTGAAGCGCTGCATGGATCAAGCACGTTGGGCGGGCCATGTGGCGCAGGCTTTGCGCCCGGCTGGCTACGACGCCGAGGTCGTTTATTTGGTGGCCGTGCTGCAAAACCTGGGCCGCTTGCTGGTGCACTACCACTTTGGCGACGAGGCCGAGCAAATTCGCCAACTCACATTGTCAGTCCGCGCGCCCAACGCAGCACCTGGCGAGCCCGATCTGCGCGGCCTCAGCGAAGACGTTGCCGCGATGTCGGTGTTGGGGGTGACGATAGAGGACATGGGCGCTGCCGTGGCACGCCATTGGGGCTTGGGCGACGAAGTGCTGCACATGGTGCGACCGCTGTCCAAGGTGGCTCCAGTGCGCGGCGCCGACAACGACAACGATTTGCTGCGCGCCACCGCCAGCGCCGCGAATGAGGCAGTTGAAGCCGCGCAATTGCTGAAGCTACAACCGCTCCACCATGCTTTGTCAGCCATTGCCCAGCGTTACGCCAAAGTCTTGAATGCCAACCTGAGCGTGTTTCAAGAAGCGCTTGAAAGCGGAAGGCAAGTGTTGCTGCGTGGCGGGCGGGTGGTGGATGTGAAAGACCGTGATCCGGGTGGCGATGAACCCAACGACGAACCCAACGATCAACACAACCGCGCCAATGCCTCGACCTCAAACGGAACGCTGAAGGCCCACTGATTTGCTCGCTGAAGGGTGACGAGCCTTACCCCCGGCACTGAGTCCACAGTTAGGGCTGCTTGGTTCCCCACCTGACCCGGTTGGCCGCTTTCCCATGCGGGGAGGCCCGTCACTGGCGATTGTAGGCGAGGCCTGTTGCTCGGGTCGCTGCCAACCTCAGCGCAGCTGCAACGCGTCGTCGCCAAACTCGATGCCCAAAGGCTCGATCAGCAAGCGTTTGGGGCCAGCTTCAACATGCCCCGCGATCAGCGCTTGAACGCCTTGCGCCTGCGCCACGGCCACGGTTTTTGCCGCGTCTTCGGCCCGCACAAACAGTGCAAAACCCGCGCCCATGTTGAGCGTGCTGTAAGCCTCGCGCATGTCCTGGTGGGCGTGTTGTTGTATGAACTTCAACACCGGCGTGACTTCAGGCACGCTGTGAATTCGGTAGGTGTGGGCGGCCGGATGACGCAGCAATTTGCGCCAGCCGTGGCCGGTGATGTTGGCGCAGTAGTGCGGTGTGATGCCCGCTTTGTACAGCGCCTCGGTCACGGGCGAGTACAAAACCGTTGGAGCCAACAAAGCGTCGCCGTAAGTCAGACCGGGTTGCACTTCAGTGAGGTAGCCGTTCGGCAAACGCTCAACCAATTTGCGCGCCAAGCTCAAGCCGTTGGCGTGGATGCCGCTGGAGGCCAGCATGACGATGGCGTCGCCAGGGGCCAATTTGTCGCCCACCGACAAACGCTCTTTCGGGTTGATGAGGCCGGTGCACGACGCGGCCAAATCGATGCGTCCTTCTGCCACGATGCCCGCGAGGGCAGGCGTTTCGCCGCCACCCCAGGCCACGCCGCACACATCGCAGGCGCGCTTCCATCCGGCCACCAAAGCCTGCGCGCGCTCGGCGTCGCTGAACCAGTCCGACCCACCCGCGCCCCAATAAGCTTGCACCACCAAGGGGGTGGCACCCACGGTGATGAGGTCGTTGATGGCCATAGCAATCGTGTCTTGCGCAATGCTGTCGTAATAGACCTTGCCGGTGAGGCGAAACATCTCATCGGCCACCAAGGTTTTCGAACCCAAACATTCAACGATGCTGGCCAAGTAAAACGGGCCAACGTCCACGACATAAGCCGACTCGCCGCGCGACGCCAACACCTCGCTGAAACCGTGCTTTAGCAGGTGCGCACCGGTGGCCGCAGCGGCGCGTTGGGCGGCCACTTTCAACGGGTCGATCAAGTCGTAATTCACGCCCGACTGCGTATAGCTCAGGGTCGATGTATCGGCAGCAGCGGCGTGGGTGGTGTTCATTCGAGATGTTTTTGTCGCAGCGAGAACGCAGGGTGCGGCGATTATCCGGCACCGATATTGGTGCCGGCTTCGAGACGGTCTGTGAGCCCGTCCCCGTAGAATCTGGCGCATGAGTTACCTTGTTTTGGCCCGCAAATACCGCCCTCGCAACTTCGAGACTTTGGTGGGCCAAGAGCACGTTGTGCAAGCCCTGAGCAACGCCTTGACGCAAGGCCGTTTGCATCACGCCTACTTGTTCACCGGCACGCGCGGGGTGGGCAAAACCACGGTGTCACGCATCTTGGCCAAGTCGCTGAATTGCGTCGGTGCCGACGGGCAGGGCGGCATCACGGCCACGCCTTGCGGCGTGTGCAATGCCTGCCGCGACATCGACAGCGGCCGCTTCGTCGATTACGTGGAACTCGATGCGGCGTCCAACCGCGGCGTGGACGAGATTTCGCAGCTGCTTGACCAAGCCGTCTACAAGCCGGTGATGGGCCGCTTCAAGGTCTACATGATTGACGAGGTGCACATGCTCACCAACCACGCTTTCAACGCGATGTTGAAGACGCTGGAAGAGCCGCCTGATTATTTGAAGTTTGTGTTGGCCACCACCGACCCGCAAAAAGTGCCGCCCACCGTGTTGTCGCGCTGCTTGCAGTTCAACCTGCGGCCGATGGCACCGCAAACGGTTCAGGCGCATTTGGTGAATGTGCTGGCCGACGAAAAAATCGAGGCCGAAGCCGCTGCCTTGCGCCTGTTGTCGCGCGCGGCGCGCGGGTCGATGCGCGATGCCTTGTCGTTGACCGACCAGGCCATCGCTTTCGGCAGCGGCAGCTTGTCGGAAGACGGCGTGCGCCAGATGCTCGGCGCTGTAGATCGCAGCCACGCCGTGCGCTTGATCGAAGCCCTGGTGGCAGGCGACGGCGCGGCCCTGGTGCACACGGCCGATGCCTTGCGCAATTTGGGCTTGTCGGCGTCGGGCACATTGGAAGAAATGGCGGCACTGTTGCAGCAAATGGCGGTGGCAGCAGCCGTGCCTTCCGCCATTGACGCGGCAGACACCGACAGCGCCGCCGTGTTGCGCTTGGCACCGTTGTTGGCTGCCGACGAGACGCAGTTGTTCTACAGCATGGCTTTGCACGGTCGCGCCGAACTGGCCTTGGCACCTGACGAGTACAGCGGCTTGGTGATGGTGCTGTTGCGCATGTTGGCATTCAAGCAGCCTGGCTCTGCCGGTGCAGTGACAAGCGCCGCTTCGGGCTCAAGTGCCCCGGGCACCAGCGCTGCGCCACGCGCTGAAGCCGCGTTGGCGGCCACACCGCGAGCCGCTGTCTCGCTTGTTGCAGCTGTTGCGGCTGTTGCTGCGCCTGCGGGGGCCAAACCGGTGGTGGCTGCGCCGCCAGTGCAGGCATCCAAGCCAACGCCGCAGCGGAGTGACGAGCCACCGCCGTGGGCTGTCGAAAGCCAAGAAGATTTTGGCGACGCGCCTTCGGAATTTGATGCGGCTGAGTCCGTCACCGATATTTCCGTGGCCAGTCCACCCAACCCTGAGCCGGTGTCGCGACCAAGTGCCACTGTCGCGCCGACTCAGGTATTTGAGCCTTCCGAACTCGGTGACCGATGGAACAAAACCGTCATTGCGATGACCGAGCGCGGCAGCATCGGCGCGATGGTGCGCGAGTTGGCGATGCAGTCGCAGTGCATCTTGGTGGACGACCGCGCACAGCCCGAGTTGTGGCGGTTGCGATTGGACCGTGAAAGCCTGCGCGCCCAGGTGCACTGCGACAAATTGCAAGCCGCCTTGGCCGAGCATATGGGCCATGCCGTGAGCTTGGACGTGGTGGCTGGTGAAGCGCAAGATTCACCGGCAAAGCGCGCCACCGCAGAGCGCGACCGCCGTCAGTTCGCGGCCGAGCAAATCATCCACAACGATCCACTGGTGCTGGCCTTGATGGCACAGTACAAAACCGCTCGCATCGTGCCTGGTTCGATCAAACCGCATTGACGGATCTGCGCCTGAACTTCAGCGCGAACCATGCCCCTCAGTTTTTTGAACGTCATTTTTTTGGAGAAAAGTCAATGATGAAAGGCCAACTCGCCGGCTTGATGAAACAAGCCCAAGCGATGCAAGACAACCTGAAAAAAGCCCAAGACGAATTGGCGCACATCGACGTGGAAGGCCAGTCGGGTTCGGGCTTGGTGAAGATCACCATGAGCTGCAAACATGACGTGAAGCGCGTCAGCATCGACCCAAGTTTGTTGGCCGACGACAAAGACATGCTCGAAGACTTGGTGGCCGCTGCCTTCAACGACGGCCTGCGCCGCGCCGAAGAAGTGTCGAGCGCCAAGATGGGCAAACTCACGGCCGGCATGCCCATGCCGCCGGGAATGAAGTTTCCGTTTTAAGCGCGGCAACGAATCAAACGAACTTAATGCACGCGCTTAACGCACGCGCTTAACAGGCGCACCCAACAGACGCACCCAACGAATGCACCTAACGAAAGCAAAGGCAGCCAGTGGCCGGTGTTGAATCCTTGCTTGACAACCTGGTCGAGTCACTCAAACGCCTGCCCGGCGTGGGCGTCAAGTCGGCCCAGCGCATGGCCTTTCATTTGTTGCAACATGACCGCGAAGGCGCGCAAACATTGGGCTTGGCGCTGCAAGCGGCTGTGGCCAACGTCGGCCACTGCCAGCGTTGCCACACTTTCACCGAAGCACCGGTTTGCAAAACTTGTTTGGACTCCACCCGCGACATGCGCCTGCTGTGCGTGGTCGAGTCACCCGCAGACCAAGCCGCGCTGGAGCGCACCGGCAGCTACCGCGGTTTGTACTTTGTGCTGATGGGCCGCATCAGCCCTCTGGACGGCATCGGCGCGCAGGATATCGGCCTGTCGCCGCTGATTCAGCGTGCCACTGACGGCAGTGTTGATGAGGTCATCATCGCCACCAACTTCACCGCCGAAGGCGAGGCCACAGCCCATGTGGTGTCAGAAGTTTTGAAAGCGCGCGGTGTGAACGTCACACGCTTGGCTCGCGGTGTGCCGGTCGGCAGCGAGTTGGAATACGTCGACCTGGGCACCATCGCCTACGCCCTGAGCGACAGGCGTTAGGTCGAGGGCTCGGTCGCGGCTCAACGTCGCTTGCGCACCGCCTTGCTGGGCCGCTTGTTCGACGAGTTGTTCGACGACTTGCGCGACGACTTCGACTTGCTGCTGCGCGCAGATGCCACCGCTTTGCTGCGCTTGCCGCCTTTGGCTGTGGAGGCTTTGCCACCTCGCTTCTGAGGCACAAACACCACCACCGTCGAACCCGGTTTGAACTTGGCGCTGGCCGCCACTTTGTTCCATGAAGCCACCTGCGCGGGGCTGACTTTGTAGCGCCGGGCCACGCTGGCCACGGTGTCGCGCTTGCCCGCGCGCAGGGCCACGCGTTTGAGTGGCGGCACGTCGGGCGCCAGGCTCATGGTGGCGTTGTCGGCGATTTGCTCAGACACATCCGTGATGCGTTGCGCGCTGCGCGGCACCAGCAAGGTGGAGCCTGCTTTGACCAACATGCGAGCTGGGATGCGGTTGATTTCGCGCAGGCTGCTCTCACTCATGCCGACTTCTCTGGCGGCGGCCGACGGATGCAAAGTCTTGGGTGCCACCCAAGCCGTCCAGGTGGCCAGCGGTCCTTTGTGCGTGGCCAATCGGCGCACAAACAAATTGGCGTTGTCGTAAGGCAGCAGCACCTGCGGCGTGCCTGCTGCCAAGATGACTGGCTTGTTCATTTGCGGGTTCAAGGTTTTGAACTCGTCCATCGCCAAGCCGGCCAACTTGCTGGCTGTGTCCACATCGATGTCACGCGCAATGGGAACGCTCAAGAAATACGGGTGATTGCGCAACGAAGGCAAGGTGATGCCGAACGCGTCTGGCTTGGCCACGATGTTTTTCACGGCTTGCAGTTTGGGCACGTAATAACGCGTTTCTTCTGGCATGCGCAAGCTGAGGTAGTCGGTGGGCAGGCCTTCGGCTTGGTTGCGCTTGATGGCGCGCTGTACGCTGCCTTCACCCCAGTTGTAGGCCGCCAGCGCGAGGTGCCAGTCGCCAAACATTTTGTGCAACTTGCCCAGGTAGTCGAGCGCAGCGCGGGTGGACGCCAACACGTCGCGGCGGTCGTCCCGGAAGACGTTTTGCTTCAGCGAAAAGTGCTTGCCCGTCATGGGCATGAATTGCCACATGCCAGAGGCTTTGGCCGACGACATGGCCTGCGGGTTGAAGGCGCTTTCTATGAACGGCAGCAGAGCCAATTCGGTGGGCATGCCGCGTCGCTGCACTTCTTCAATGATGTGAAACAAGTAGCGACCGCCGCGCTCGGTCATGCGCTGCACATAGTCAGGCCGCGAGGCGTACCACTGCTCGCGATTGCGCACCAAGTCGGTCTCAAGGTCAGGCATCTGAAAGCCGGAACGCACCCGCGACCACAGATCGACCGTGGCGGCTTTGTCGGCCAAATCGATGGGCGCATCTGCGCGCAGCGGATCAACCGGCACCACCACGACACGCTCATCTGCGGGTGCAGCAGCGGGTGCAGCAGCATTGGGTGCAGCGAGCGGTGTGCTGACAAGCTCGGGGCCACTTGCTGGTGACGACGCAGCGCTTGCCACAGCAGAGGCGACGGATGACGCGACAGGGCTAGGCGAAGCAACGACGACCGGCACCGAGCCGATGCTGTCCGCAGGCGCAGGTGAAGCTGGTTTGGGCGTTGACGACGCCGATGAACCGTTCGGATAGGGCGTCGAGGTGGCGCAGCCTGCCAACATCAGTACCGAAAACACGGCACCGATCAAGGCTGAACGGGTGCCTTCGGAAGGACGGCGTTGAATAACTTTCGCGTGAGCAGGGCAGGTCATCGGTAGTCGTTTTTCCATTGCCGCAGCGCGGCAAAAACATCGGTGGGGGAAGGGCTCGCAGCGCCGTGACTCAAGGCTGACTGAATCACATCAGGTTCGGCGCAGCGCAAAAAGGGGTTGACTTTGATCTCTTGCGCAACCGAGCTGGGCAAGGTGAACAAACCCGCAGCGCGTTGCGCTTGGCACCAGGCGGTGTAAGCCGTCAGGTCAGCGTTGTGGGGTTCCACAGCGCTTGCAAATTTCAAGTTGGCCAGTGTGTATTCGTGAGCGCAGCAAACGCGGCTGTTGCCCGGCAGCGCAGCCAAGCGGCTCAGCGAGCGGTGCATCTGCGCAGGCGTGCCTTCAAACAAGCGACCGCAGCCGCCCGAGAACAAGGTGTCGCCGCAAAACAAAATGGGTGCGGCTGCCGCAGAAGACGCCAAAAAATAAGCGATGTGTCCGGCCGTGTGGCCCGGAACATCAATGACTTCAAACGATGCGCCCATTACGTTGATGTGGTCGCCGTCGTTCAATGCGCGACAGGGCTGGGGGATGTTTTCTAGCGCGGGGCCAAACACCTCGCCCTTCAGCCAAGGGCGCAATGCATCAACGCCGCCGACGTGGTCGCCGTGGTGGTGCGTCACTAGAATGCCAGTCAAGTTGAGCTTCAAGTTTGACAGCGCCGCCATCACCGGCGCGCTATCACCGGGGTCTACCACAATCGCATCGCGGCCATCGTGAAGCAACCAGATGTAGTTGTCGTTGAACGCAGGGAGCGCAAGCAGATTCATGGGCATGTCGGGCGCGAGTATAGGGAATGCGATTGGTGATGTGATCGCGTGCGCGGTCTGTGATTTGATCGGTGCAACTACCTGTCACCTCGTGTGCGCAACGCGCAGGACAACCGCATGGGTTTGAGCGAATGGTTGCAGACCCCCGCCGGTGCTTACTTGCTGGCCTGGGAGCAAAAACACATCGACTTGGCCGTGGCCGACGTGTTTGGCTTTCATGCGGTGCAACTGGGCATGCCGCAATTGCTGGCATTGCGCGCCAACCGCATGCCAGACCGGTGGATGGCTTTGGACGGCAGCACCGATGCTTCGGAGGGCGATGCCACCACCGCCGCAGTCGCCATCCACTGCGATTTCGACGCCTTGCCCTTCGACAACGTCAGCCTCGACCTGGTGGTTCTGCCGCACGCCTTGGAGCTGGCGCGCGACCCGCACTTGGCGCTGCGCGAAGTTGAGCGCGTGCTCAGGCCCGAAGGGCGCGTGGTGATTCTTGGTTTCAACCCGTCCAGCGCCTGGGGGGTGCGACAAGCTTTGGGCCACTTAGGTGAGCGTTTCGCGGCGGGCAACGGAGCTGATTTGATACTTCCGCGGTCAGGTGAATTCCTCGGGCCCCGTCGGCTGCGCGACTGGTTGCACTTGCTGAGTTTTGAAGTCGAAAACGGTCGCTTTGGTTGCTACCGCCCGCCGTTTCGGTCTGAAAAATGGCTGGGTCGGTTCGGGTGGATCGAGCACGCGGGTGAGCGCTGGTGGCCTCGCTTCGGGGCGGTCTATTCGCTGACGGCAGTCAAGCGCGTGCGCGGCATGCGATTGGTTGGCTTGGTTCGCAAGCAGCGACAGCGCGCGAATGCCGTCGCGTCACCGGCCGTCGCATCGCGACATCACTCTGAATCTACAGACGCCCAATGAACACAGCTTCCGAAGTCAAACCTGCTGCTCTCATCGCCAAGCCGACCGTGGTCATCTACACCGACGGTGCTTGCAAAGGCAATCCCGGTCGCGGCGGGTGGGGCGCTTGGTTGCAAGCCGGTGGCCATGAGAAAGACTTGTGCGGCGGCGAGGCGCTGACCACCAACAACCGCATGGAGCTCACCGCCGTGATCGAGGCGCTGGTGTCGCTGAAACGCAGTTGCGACATCACCCTGTACACCGACAGTGAATATGTGCGCAAAGGCATCACCGAATGGATACACGGCTGGAAGCAGCGCGGCTGGAAAACGGCCGATAAAAAGCCGGTGAAAAACGCCGACCTGTGGCAGCGCTTGGACGCCCTGCGCGCGCTGCACCAGGTCGATTGGCGTTGGGTCAAAGGCCACGCTGGCGACCCAGGCAACGAGCGTGCCGATGCCTTGGCCAATCGCGGTGCGGCGGGTGAGGTGTTGGGTGCCTGAGCCGAGCGCCGAGGCCCTCGACGCTGCACAGCGCCGCTACTGGCAGCGCACCGTCAGCCTCACGCTCATGCTGTTGTGCGTGTGGCTGGTGCTGACCTTCGCGCTGATCTTTTTTGCCCGCGATTTGCAGTTTCAATTCTTCGGCTGGCCCTTTGGATTTTGGGCGGCGGCGCAGGGTGTGTTGTTGGTTTACTTGGGTTTGATTGCTTTCTACGCGCACGCCATGAACCGGTTGGACAACGCGCAGGGATCAAAGGGTGACTGAGCGCCGCGCCAGCGCATTCAGTGGGCGCGCCTTCAAGCACAAGCTAGACCGCATCTACCTGATCTACACCGCAGGCTTTATTGCCTTCGTGTTGGCGTTGGGCATGTTGGAGCGCATGGGCCTGCCCAAGCTCTGGATAGGAGTGATTTTTTTGCTGTCCACCGTGGCGCTTTACGCGGCCATTGGCATCTTCAGCCGCACCACTGACGCGGCTGAGTACTACGTTGCCGGGCGGCGCGTGCCCGCCATGTACAACGGCATGGCGACAGGTGCCGATTGGATGTCGGCCGCGTCCTTCATCGGTTTGGCGGGCACCTTGTATTTGCAGGGCTACGGCGGCTTGGCCTTTGTGATGGGCTGGACTGGGGGCTACTGCTTGGTGGCGCTTTTTTTGGCACCGTATCTGCGCAAGTTTGGCGAGTTCACCATCCCCGATTTTTTGGCGGCTCGCTACGGCGGCCACCTGCCCCGACTGATCGGGGTGGTCGCCGCCATCTTGTGCTCATTCGTCTATCTGGTGGCCCAGTTGTACGGCGTCGGCCTCATCACTGCGCGCTTGACGGGGGTTGATTTTGTCGTGGGCATCTTTTTGGGCCTGGGCGGCGTGCTGGTGTGTTCTTTCCTTGGCGGCATGCGTGCTGTGACGTGGACTCAGGTGGCGCAGTACATCATTTTGGTGATTGCTTATTTGGTGCCGGCAGTGTGGCTGTCGGTCAAGCAAACCGGCGTGCCGGTGCCGCAAGTGGCCTACGGCTATCAACTTGAAAAGGTCACCCAGCGCGAGTTGCTTCTGTTGGCCGACCCCAAAGAACAAGAGGTCGCACGCGCCTTTCAGGCCTTGGCCGACGATTACCGCGCGCGGCTGCGTGACGTGCCGCAGGCAATGGCGACGCAGCGCGACGCGGCTGAAAAAAACGCGGCGCAACTTCGTCTTGTCAACGCGCCTTTGGCTCAGATTCAAGCCGCAGAAAGAGCGGTTGCGGTGCTGCCAAAAAATGAAGGGGCGGCGCGAGAACTGTGGACCAAAGCGGCTGCGCTGAATGAGGCACGGGCTAAACCTTTGGGCGGCATGCCGCCGCATGCGCAGCCGTTTGCGGGCGATCCCAAAGGCAGCGCCACTGAGCGCGCCGCCTACAGCGATTCACGCGCTAACTTTCTGGCCTTGGTGTTTTGTTTGATGTTGGGCACCGCAGGTTTGCCGCACATCTTGGCGCGCTGCTACACCACGCCGTCGGTGCGCGCGGCGCGCGAATCGGTGGCGTGGTCGCTGTTCTTTATTTTGTTGCTCTACCTCACCGCACCGGCCTTGGCGGTGTTCGTCAAGTACGAGGTGCTCACATCGTTGGTCGGCCTGCCGTTTGACAAACTGCCCGCGTGGGTGGGCACCTGGAGCAAGCTTGATGCGTCTTTGCTGTCGGCGGTTGACATCAATCGCGACGGCATTTTGCAGCTTGGCGAGCTGCGCATAGGCGGCGACATGGTGATGCTGGCGACGCCCGAAATTGCGGGCTTGCCTTATGTGGTC
>JANYJJ010000106.1 GCA_025358485.1 Burkholderiales bacterium
CGCAAACCTACGCGCTGGGCATCAAGGAACTGTGGGAAATCGACCCTGCCAAAGCCAAGCCCGGCCATGTGGTGCATTCACTCGGCTGGCCCATGGACAGCGCCACTTACGGCGGCGGCTTTTTGTACCACCTGGAAGACAACAAAGTCACGCTGGGTTTTGTGATGGGCCTGGACTACAAAAACCCCTGGCTCAGCCCGTTTGAAGAAATGCAGCGCTGGAAAAAACACCCGACGGTGTTGGCCCACATTGAGGGCGGCAAGCGCATCAGTTATGGCGCGCGCGCCATCAACAACGGCGGGCTGGCGAGCATGCCCAAAATGGTGTTTCCGGGCGGCGCTTTCATCGGCTGCGAGGCCGGCACCATGAATGCGTCGCGCATCAAAGGCAGCCACGCTGCTGTCAAAACCGGCATGTTGGTGGCCGAGGCCGCGTTTGAAGCGGTGGTGGCAGGCCGTCAACACGACGACCTGAACGCCTACCCGGCAGCATTTGAGAAAAGCTGGCTGCACGCCGAGTTGCATCAAGCCCGCAACTTCAAACTGTGGTTCAAAAAAGGCTTTTACGTTGGCAGCCTGATGACGTTTGTCGAGCAATGGCTGCTGCCGCGTTTGGGCATCAAAACGGCGCCGTGGACGCTGCGCCGCACCACGGCCGACCACAACAGTTTGAAGCTGGCCAAAGATTGCCCGCAAATCATCTACCCCAAACCCGACGGCGTCATCAGTTTTGACCGCTTGAGCTCGGTGTTTGTGTCCAACACCAACCACGAAGAAAACCAACCCGCGCACCTGACGCTGCGCGACGCCAGCGTGCCCGTGGGTATCAATTTGGCGCAGTACGCTGGGCCCGAGTCACGCTACTGCCCGGCGGGTGTTTACGAATACGTGAAGAACCCTGACAACTCAGACCGCCTGCAAATCAACGCGCAAAACTGCGTGCACTGCAAAACTTGCGACATCAAAGACCCGACGCAAAACATCGTGTGGGTGACGCCTGAGGGCGGCGGTGGGCCGAACTATTCAGGGATGTAACGCCGAAGCAGAAGGCTTACTTTGCGCTGAGCTTGCGCACCAAACCCTCAATGGCCAAGACATAGCCGTCCACCCCAAAGCCCACCACGATGCCGGCGGCGGCGGGCGAAATCCACGAGTGGTGCCGATAACTTTCGCGCGCATGCACGTTAGAGATGTGAACCTCAATCACCGGCAACGGTGAGCAGCCTTTGATGGCGTCATGCAGCGCCAAAGACGTGTGCGTGAACGCCCCCGCGTTCAGCACCACACCCAGCAAGTCGCCAGCGGCATGATGCCGCCCGGCCGCATGAATTTGGTCAATCAGCACGCCTTCATGATTGCTTTGCAAGCACTCAACCGAGTGGCCCAAGCGCGTACCTACGGCCACGCACATGGCCTCCACATCGGCCAAAGTAGCGATCCCGTACACACCCGGCTCACGTTGGCCAAGCAAGTTGAGATTCGGGCCGTTAAGAACCATGATTTTCATGATGAGCAACTCTCTGTTCTGATGTTCGAGTGAGTTTAAGGACAAGCGGCGCCCCAAGCACATAGACCGCCCAGCGCAGCAAAGCCGATATCAAGCCACCACCGTGGACGGGTCTCCCGGCCGACTGGTGGGCTCCCCCTTGGGGGGCAGGAGCGCTAGCGACGTGGGGGCCAACAATTTCTAGACTTGCATCCCCATGATGTCCGAATAAGCCTGAACCATGCGATTTCGCACGGTCAGCGTGGCTTGGAAACCGATCTGCGACTTCTGCATCGCGACCATGGTTTCTTCAATGCTCACGGTCGGGTTGTCAAGCGCCACTTCGCGCTGCATGGCACTCGACTGGTTTTGTGCGCTGCTGACAGCTTTCAGCGCTTGAGTCAGCGCCTGCTGGAAGCCTGCGCCTTCGACCTCACCGCCGCCTTTTGGCAAAGGCAAGCCCTGGGGCGTGAGGCCAGCGCGGGCTACCGCCTGGTTGAAGTCGAAGGGTTTGAGGGTGACGTTCATCGTGAGCTCCTTGCAATTTCCGCGCGTTACCAAGGCTCGGCACAGCGCTATAAAACTTGAGCAAATCGTATGCGCGAGCCTTGCAAACCAAGCAGGGAACTGACCGCGCATCTGCCGCTTGTTCGGGTCATCGCTGACCCTCAAGTCTTCAAATAATCAACGCCAACGTAGTGCCATCCCGAGGCGCTTGAGCATCCACTGATCCATGAGCAACGCAGTTGTTGTGAATTCCCCTTCCAATGTACAAACCGCGCCCACACTCAGTGCGCGCATGGTGGCCCTGCCCGTTCGCAGCAAAGTCGCCCTCAGTGTCGGCGTTGCGGCGCTGGCCGGCGTGGTGCTGGCCATGACGCTGTGGAGCAGCCAAGGCGACTACAAGGTGCTGTACGCCAATCTGTCTGACAAAGACGGCGGCGCAATCATTGCCCAGTTGTCGCAAATGAACGTGCCTTACAAGCATGCAGACGGCGGCGCGGCCATCTTGGTGCCCGCCTCGAAAGTACACGATGTGCGCTTGAAGTTAGCCTCAGCCGGGTTGCCCAAAGGCTCGGTGGTGGGCTTTGAGTTGATGGACGGCGCGCGCTTCGGCCAAACCCAGTTTCAAGAACGCTTGACGTTTCAACGCGGCTTGGAAGGCGAGCTGACACGTTCGATCACTGCCATGGCCGCGGTGCAGGGCGCGCGTGTGCACTTGGCGCTGCCCAACCAAAACGGCTTCTTTCGCGAACAGCAAAAACCCAGCGCCTCGGTGATGTTGACGCTGCACCCAGGCCGCAACCTGGACCGCTCGCAAATCGCCGGCATCATCCATTTGGTGTCCAGCAGCGTGCCCGAGCTCAACCCCAAAGCGGTGAGCGTGTTGGATCAAAGCGGCACCTTGCTGTCGAGCAACGGCGAAGGCAATCAGGCCAGCGGTTTGGACGCGCAGCAATTGCAATATGTGGCTCAGATGGAAGCGGGCTACAGCAAACGCATCATGGAGTTGCTGGAGCCGGTGGTGGGCCGTGAAAACTTGCGCGCCAATGTGACGGCCGAAGTTGATTTTTCGCAGACCGAAGCCACCACGGAAGAGTTCAAACCCAACCAAGGCAAAGACACCAACAGCACGCTGCGCAGCACGCAAAGCTCTGAGCAAACCGGCGGTGGCGCGGCATTGCCCAGCGGCGTGCCGGGTGCCACGTCCAACCAGCCGCCGCTGCCTGCAAACGCACCGGTCACCGGCACGGTGGCGCCGCTGCAAACAGCGCAAACGGGCGGCAATGCAAACGCCGCCACGCGCCGCGATGCGGTGACGAACTACGAAGTTGACAAGACCGTGCGCGTCACTCGCAATGGCACCGGTACCGTGAAGCGCTTGAACGCTGCGGTGGTGGTGAACCACCGCAGCGCGACCGACGCCAAAGGCAAATCCAGCACCACGCCGCTGTCGTCTGAGGAGCTCGACAAACTGACCGCGCTGGTGCAAGAAAGCATAGGCTTCAACAAGGAACGCGGCGACTCGGTGAAAGTGATCAACGCGCCGTTCAAGGTCGCACTGCCAAGCAAAGAAACCAGCCCGCCGCTGTGGCGTCAGCCCGAAGTGATCGATATCTTGCGCACCGCCGCCGTGCCTGTGGGCTTGGCCTTGGTGGCGTTGATTGTGTTTTTTGGCATGGTGCGCCCAGCGTTGAAAGTGGCCTTTGCGCCACCGCCTGCGCCAGCGCCTGGCCAGCAGATGAACGCCGTGGTGGACGACGCCGAAGTGCTGCCCGCCCTGGACGGCAAAGACCTGAAGGCCCTGCCCTCACCGCAGTACAACCAAAGCCTGGAACAAGCCCGCCAAATGGCCAAACAAAACCCAACAGCCGCCGCCAACATCGTCAGCGGCTGGGTCAGCGGCAGCAATGCAAATCAAATCTAAATCGCCTGAAAGTCAGCCCGTGTCATTTGAATTGCAAACCGCCCCATGAGCACACCCAACGAAGCCGAAGGGGTAGAGAACGCGGCGATTTTGCTGATGTCCATCGGCGAAGAAGATGCGGCCGAGGTGTTCAAACACCTCAAGCCCAAGGAAGTCCAAAAGCTGGGCGAAACCATCTCAAAATTGAAGAACGTCACGCGCGACCGTGTGACCAGTGTGTTGGATCAATTCAACACGCAGGCGGGCGAGCAAAGCATGTTGGTCAATGACTCTGACGAGTACGTGAAAAGCGTCCTGCGACGTGCGCTGGGTGACGACAAAGCCAACATCCTGATTGACCGCATTTTGCAAAGCGGCGAAACCGCTGGCATTGAAAGTTTGAAGTGGATGGACGCAGTGTCAGTGGCCGAGCTGCTGCGCATGGAACACCCTCAAATCGTGGCAGCCATCTTGGTCCACCTCGACCCCGACCACGCCTCTGAAGTGCTGAAGAATTTTGTGGAACGCCAGCGCAATGAAGTGCTGGTGCGCATTGCCACGCTGGACGGCATACAACCATCGGCGCTGAAAGATTTGAACGAAGTGATGGCGCGCGTGCTGGCCGGTAGTGAGCATTCGCGCAAGTCAACGCTGGGTGGTGTGAAAACCGCTGCCGAGATGATCAACATGCTGGGCAGCAGCATAGAAACCGCCACGCTCGACTACATCCGCGAAGCCGACAACGACCTGGCGCAGAAGATCTTGGACAACATGTTCACCTTCGACGATTTGGAAGGCGTGGACGACAAAGGCATCCAGTCACTGCTCAAAGAAGTGCAGTCGGAATCTTTGGTCATTGCCCTTAAAGGGGCCAAGCCCGAACTGCGCGAAAAGATTTTCAAGAACATGTCCACGCGTGCGGCCGAAACGCTGCGCGAAGACCTGGACACGCGTGGACCGGTGCGGGTGTCAGAGGTCGAAACCGAACAGAAAGAAATTCTCAAAGTCGTGCGCCGTTTGGTAGACGAAGGGCAGATTACTTTGGCCACCGCAGGCGGCAGCGATGACTACGTCTAAATTGCACCAACCACCGTTGGACGCGGACACCAAAGCGGCCTCGGTTCACAGCCGCTTCATCCCGCGCGAAGAGATGGGCAGCTTCTCAAGTTGGATGCCCAAAAATTTAGAAGGCGGATCGGCATTTGCGCCTTCGGCCAGCTCCGCTGATTTGCGTGCCGCGGCGACCCCACCTGCGCCGTCGCCGTACATGGCGGGCGTGGACAGGCGTCGACCAATGCAAAACACTGCGGCACCTCCAGCGCCGACTGCGGCGGTGGCCATCAGCGCCGCAGACTTGGCTGCGGCAGTGGCAAGCAGCGGCAAAGCGGCGCGCCAATTAGGCTATCAAGACGGCTACCGCGACGGCTTGGCTGCGATGGAAAGCTTCAAGCAGAGCTTTGCCATGCAAGTGACCGCCCAAGTGGGCAGCTTGGTGCAAGCCATGGGCCACCAGTTCGACGATTTGCAGCAAGCCATGGCGCGCGCCGTGGCAGTGACGGCAACGCACTTGGCCAAGCACGTGGTGCGCTGCGAATTGCAGAGCCAGCCTGATCTGATCTCCACCGTGGCCACTGAAGCAATCGACGCGCTGCTGCAAGGCGCGCGTCACACCACGCTGCGCGTGCACCCCGACGACCACGCGCTCGTGGCCGCTGGTGCGGCAGAGGCATTGCGCACAGCCGGTGCGCGCTTGCTGAGCGATGCTGCGGTGTCGCGTGGCGGCTGCCTTGTGGAATCGGACATTGGCTTGGTGGACGCCAGCATCGAGGCGCGCTGGCTGCGCGCGGCGGCGGCGTTGGGCATCGAAGAGAAGTGGTCACAGCACGGACGCGCCACGCCGACATCTGCAACCAAACCAGGCGCGCTTTCAGAGGCTCAAGCTGAAGTTGAGCTGTCAGACGCCGTCCAGCCAACCGTTGACGACGTCAAACCATGAATCCAAGCGCGGCCGCAACCGCCACCGCAACCGGAGCTGCAACCACTGCGCGCACCGAAGACTGGCAACGCTATTTGCAAGACCTGCAAAGCTTTGCCGCCGAAGCGCAGCCGCTGGAAACACAGGGCATCTTGGTGCGCGTCGCGGGCTTGGTGTTGGAAGCCGCAGGCATCCGTTTGCCGGTGGGGTCGGTGTGCGAGATCCAAAGCGAATCGAATCGAAGTTCGCGCACGCCGCTGCTCGCCGAAGTGGTGGGCTTCTCAGGCGACCGCGCCTACCTCATGCCGACCGGTGAAATTCACGGCTTGGCCAGCGGGGCCCGCGTGGTGCCGCGCGTCATGCCTGTGGTGCCGCTGATGTTGGGAGCGTTGCAACACCCCTGGCGTCGCAGCCTGGACCGCACCTTGCACCTGCCTGTGGGCGACGGCTTGTTGGGCCGCGTGATCGACCCGCACGGCATGCCGATGGACCGCCGCGGCCCGTTAGACAACACACACAACGAACCCCTCACGCGCCGCCCCATCAACGCCATGGACCGTGACCCGGTGCGCGCGCCGCTCGACACGGGTGTGCGCGCAATCAACGCCATGCTCACCGTCGGGCGCGGTCAACGCTTGGGTCTTTTCGCAGGCACAGGCGTGGGCAAATCGGTGCTGCTGGGCATGATGGCGCGCTACACCGCGGCCGATGTGGTGGTGGTCGGTTTGATCGGCGAGCGCGGCCGCGAGGTCAAAGAATTCATTGAAGATATTTTGGGCGCTGAGGGCTTGGCCCGATCGGTGGTGGTGGCCGCACCGGCCGACTCGCCGCCGCTCACCCGCATGCAAGGCGCGCACTACGCCACCGCAATTGCCGAACACTTTCGCGACCGCGGCATGAACGTGCTGTTGCTGATGGATTCCCTCACCCGCTACGCGATGGCGCAGCGCGAGATTGCCTTGGCCATAGGCGAGCCACCGGCCACACGCGGCTATCCGCCCAGCTGTTTCGCGAAACTTCCACAGTTGGTGGAACGCAGCGGCAACGGCGCGGCGGGCGGCGGTTCCATCACCGCGTTTTACACCGTGCTGACCGAAGGCGACGATCCGCAAGACCCAATTGCTGACGCGGCACGTGGCATCTTGGACGGCCACATCGTGCTGTCGCGCGAACTGGCCGAAGCGGGCCACTTCCCGGCCATTGATGTAGAGCGGTCTATCTCGCGCGTGATGACCAGCGTGGCCTCAACCGAACACGTGCAAGCCGCGCGGCGCTTCCGGCAACTGCACTCACGCCACAGCAAAGCGCGCGACTTGATACAGATTGGGGCTTACGCCCCGGGGCATGACCGCGACCTTGACCAAGCCGTGCAACTGCACGCGCCGATGGCTGAATTTCTACAGCAAGGCATGAACGAGCGCGCGCTGCTGGACGCCAGCATCGAGCAGCTCAGTGCGGTGTTGAATTGAACCGAATCAAAAAAACAAGAAGGCCCAACATGACCCCGATGCAACCCCTGCTCACCTTGTTGGCACAAAGCGAGTCTGAGCGCGACAACGTGCAGGCCGAACTGTCGCGAGTAAGCGCTGTGCACAACACCGCACAGGCCCAAACTGAGCAGTTGGTGAACTACCGGCGCGACTACGAAACCCGCTGGACTCAGCAATTTCAAACCGCCAGCACCATGACTCTGGTGCAGTGCTACCGAGGCTTCATGCAGCGCTTGACCTTGGCGGTCGAGCAGCAGCAGCAAGTCACCAAACAAGCAGCGCAACAGGTGGGCCAGGTGCGAAGCGCCTTGGTGGCGCAAGAACTGCGGGTGGCCACGGTGCGTAAATTGATAGAGCGTCGCGTTGCGGAAGACCGCGTTGCGCAGGCCCGCAAAGACCAAAAAACCAGCGATGAATTTGCCGCACGCGCGGCCTGGAATCGCAGCCAAACCGACACGTCTGCTGCGATCTGACACACCACACAGCGCATCAGCCCCACACCTCAGTCTTGTTTTTTAGAAGAAAGCAGCCCAGCACCATGATGAGCACTTTGAACAGCAGCCTGATGACGCTGAACAACAGCAAGATGGGCAGCCCCATGCCGCAGGTGCAAGCACCCGCGATCGAAGAACAGGGCAAACGCTTCGCGCAGCTCATGGCCAAGGCCGAAGCTTCTGCGCGCCAAGCGCCGCCACCGGTTCAAGCCAAGCCGACGCCGCCTGATAAAACCGCGCGCGTCGGGTTGAGTGACCAGCCCAGCAATGAGCCCAGCAACGAGCCTACCAACGAAGCCAGCCGAGCCGAAGCCAACGCGCGCAGCAATGCCAAAACGGCAGCCCGTGCACTGGCAACCCGCGCGCTCGTCAAAGTTCCCGCGTCTGAAGTGAAACCGCAAACCGAGCCGCGCATACAACCACACACAGGGCCGCACATAGAGCCGCACAAAGCGGCCAGTGACAGCGCGTCATCGAATGCCGACGAAGCCAGCAAAAAGTCTGGTGATGCGACCGCCGCTTTGAGTGCCGACATGGCCGCCTGGGTGGCCGCGTTGAACCCCATACCGGTTCAACCAAATGCCGCGGCAGGCGCGCGGCAGGCCGGTGAAATGAGTACCAATGATTCTGAACTTGCAAGCCAACTGGCAACGCAAACCGATGGGCAACCGACCGTGCAAGCGGCGGCCGACAACAACACAAAGGCTCTGCGCGAAGAAGCAGATTCCGACAAGGAAGGCCACGCCCCGCGCAGCGCTGCCGACCAGCGCGCGGCAAAAGACATCAGCCGCTCTGGGTTTGGACAAGACCGCGCTGCCTCTGAACACGCTAGCCCATCGGCGCGCGATGCTCAGCAGCCTGATGCGCGTGGCCTGCGTGGTCTGCATGACCAGCGCGAAGCGCTTCAGGCCCCTGAGGTCAGGGCCGCCGCGCGCGCGCAAACCGATTTGCTGACGACATCGCCGTCCACCGCAATGGCAAATATCAGCACAGCGGCAACAACACCCGCAACCACAACGGCAACTGCAAGCACAGCGACCACAAACAACACCGACTTTTCGGCGCTGATGGCCAGCAGCATGGCTGCCGCCAGCGGCAGCACCGGCACCGGCACCGGCGACGCCAACACACTCAGCCTGAGCCTGCCTACGCCGGTGAACGCGCCCGAGTTCCGCGATGCCTTGGGCGTGCAAGTCAGCCTGTTGGCGCGCGACGGTGTGCAAACCGCAGAGCTGCACTTGAACCCCGCCGACATGGGCCCGGTTTCCATCCAAATCGTCATGGACGGCAGCCAAGCGCGCGTCGATTTCGGGGCCGACGTGGCCGCCACGCGCGCCGCCATTGAAGCCAGCATGCCGGAACTGGCCAGCGCTCTGCTCGACGCGGGTTTCACCTTGGCTGGCGGCGGCGTGTCGCAACACGCGAAAGGCCAGAGCCAAGCGCAAACCTCAGATGAAAACCGTCAAGACACCACACGGCGCACTGTGGTGGATTCCAGCGCAGCCATCCCCGCCGCGCAAGCAGCACAGCCGCGCGCGCAACTCACAGTCGGTGGCGTTGATCTGTTCGCTTGAACTCCGCCTGATCGCAAACCGTGGTCACACATCCGGCCGAACCTGGGCCCCGTGAGTGCTCACCAGCGCTTACTGACGGGCGAACCCACCGCTTATCGCGGCTTGAGAAAAAGCCCTTCGTTTTCATAATTTCGTTCACATCAGCGCACCTTTGCGGGCCGCGTTGTTGACCTATTTCGCACCTGAAGGAGAGACGATGTCCGCTGCTGCTGCCACCCCTGCCGACGCTGCCGCGCCCGGCAAAAAGGGCAAGAAAAAGCTGATCATCATCGTGCTGATTGCGCTGGCGGTGTTGCTGGGCGCGGGCGCGGGCGGCCTGATCTACATGAAGAAGAAAGCCGCTGCAGAAGCTGAAGCGGAAGCTGACAGTGAAGACGGCGCACCTGCGAAGGCGCACGCGGCGAAAAGCACCTCCAAAGCCGACTTGAAACACCCGCCCACCTTCTTGCCACTGGACCCATTTGTGGTGAACCTGGCCGACAAGGAGTCAGACCGCTACGCCCAAATTGGCATCACGCTGGAAGTGGAAGACGCCAAGATTGCCGAACAAATGAAGGCCTACATGCCCGCATTGCGCAACGGCGTGTTGATGCTGCTGGCCCACAAAACATCGCGTGAGTTGCTAGAACGCGCTGGCAAAGAGCAGCTGGCCGCCGAGGTTCAACGCGAAGCCGCGCGCGCCATTGGTTTGGAAGTCGCAGACCCTGAGGCTGAAGCTGAAGGCGAGCAAGTCAAAGACAACAAAGCCGAAGCCAAACCGCCCGCGAAAAGCAAGGCCAAGAAAAAGGCATTGCCGCCCAACCCAATTCAACGCGTTCACTTTTCGAACTTCATCATCCAATGACATTGTTGACGGTCACCGTCGGACGCTTTGCTTCAGGACGCCGGCCATGAGCCAGCAAATCCTGTCGCAAGATGAAGTGGATGCGCTGCTTCAAGGCATCACTGGAGAAAGCCAAACGCTTGAGCGCGAGTCGGTTGATAAATCGGCAACGCGCAACTACAACCTGGCCGACCAGGAACGCATAGTTCGCGGGCGCATGCCCACGATGGAGATCATCAACGAACGCTTTGCGCGCAACATCCGCATCGGGATGTTCAACTTCATACGCAAGAGCCCCGAGGTGGCCATTGGGGCGACAAAGGTTCAAAAGTACAGCGCGTTTCTGCGCGAAATCGTGGTGCCCACCAACTTCAATTTGGTGTCGGTGCGCCCACTGCGCGGCTCTGGGCTCATCGTCTGCGACCCGACCTTGATATTTGCCGTGATCGACTCGCTGTTTGGCGGCTCGGGCAAGTACCAAACGCGCATCGAGGGCCGTGATTTTTCGATGACCGAGCACCGCATTATTTTGCGTGTGGTCGATCTCATCACCAGCGAATACAAAAAGGCATGGTTGGGCGTGTACCCGCTGGAGCTGGAGTACCAACGCTCAGAAATGCAGCCCCAATTTGCCAACATCGCCTCGCCCAGCGAGGTGGTGGTCACCACCAGTTTCACGCTGGAAATTGGTGACATCAGCGGCACGATTCACTTTTGCATCCCTTACTCCACGCTGGAGCCCATACGCGATATTTTGTATTCCACCGTGCAAGGCGACGCCAGCGAACCCGACCGCCGGTGGGTGAATTTACTGACCCAACAAATCCAAGCCGCCGAGGTGGAGCTGGTGGCCGAAATGGCCCAAGCCCCGGCCACGGTTGAACAGCTTTTGTCGTTCCAGGTGGGTGACTTCATTGAGCTGGATTTGCACCCATCCATCGAAGTGAAAGTCTCAGGCGTGCCGGTTCTGGAATGCCACTACGGCATCTCGAACGGACGCTACGCGCTCAAGGTAGACCAACTGTTGACCAACCAAAACCAGGGTTGGCTAGGAGAAAACAATGTCAGCTGAAAACACCGCAAGCTCGAACGTTCAACAAGCGGCCGAAACAGACGCGATGGCCGACGAATGGGCCGCCGCGCTGGCTGAATCGAAGCCGGAAACGGCGTCTGAAGTGCGCACACAGGTTGATCAAGTGGCGCCAGCGTCGTTTCAAAACTTCTCACCCACGGTGGCCAGCACGGCGGGCAATGACATCAACATGATCTTGGACATCCCGGTGCAGCTCACCGTGGAATTGGGGCGAACGCGCATTCCCATCAAGCACATCTTGCAGTTGGCCCAAGGCTCGGTGGTGGAACTGGAAGCGCTGGCCGGTGAGCCCATGGACGTGCTGGTCAACGGCTACCTGATTGCGCAAGGCGAGGTGGTGGTGGTGAACGAAAAATTCGGCATACGCCTGACCGACATCGTCACACCCAGTGAGCGCATGCGGCGTTTGAGTCGCGCTTGAACTCACATCGCGCAACACCAGCATGACTCCCGGTTTTTCTTCTTTCTTGTGGTTCATCGCCATCTTGGCCCTGATCCCATTGGCCTTGTGGCTGCTCAAACGAACACCGTTGGGCGGTGCCGCCAGCGGTGGGCCGATGCGCAGCGTGGCAGTCATGCCGCTGTCGGCCAGCCAACGCTTGGTGACCGTCGAAGTGGGCAGTGGTGCTGACAAGCGCTGGTTGGTTTTGGGCGTCACGCCGCAAAGCATCACCACCTTGCACACCATGGCACCGCAAGCTGAAAACGCAGGTGCGCCAACCAACCCGGCCGTGCCAGCAGGCTTTGCCCAGCTGCTGAGCCGCGTCAAACAAAGCAGCAGCGGCAACAAGGACGCGTCGTGAAATTTCGTGCCTTGTCGAAGCGCTTTTTTTTGGTGCTGGTGCGCAGCGCCAAAGTGATCACCGCCGTATCGTTGTTGTCGGTTTTTTCCAGCGCCGCTTTAGCGCAAGCTGTTGGCAGCACCACACCCAGCACCCTGCCTTTGTTGGTGGGGCAAGGCGCAGGCAGCGCCAGCTATTCGGTGCCCATACAAACGCTGTTGTTTTTCACTGCGCTGAGCTTTTTGCCAGCGGTGTTGTTGCTGATGACGGGCTTCACCCGCATCGTGATTGTTTTGGGTTTGCTGCGCCAAGCCTTGGGCACACAAGCCGCGCCGCCCAACCAGGTGGTCATAGGCCTGAGCTTGTTTTTGACCTTCTTCGTCATGGGGCCCACGCTCGACAAGGTTTACGCCGAGGCCTACCAGCCATTCTCAGAAAACAAGATCGCATTTGAAGAAGCCTTGAAGCGCGGTGAGGTGCCCATGCGCGCTTTCATGCTGAAACAAACCCGTCAATCCGATGTGGCGCTGTTTGCCAAATTGGCCAAGATCGATGCCAACGTCAAATCGAATGACGTGCCCTTCAAAGTGCTGGTGCCTGCGTTTGTCACGAGTGAGTTGAAAAGCGCATTTCAGATCGGCTTCTTGATCTTCATTCCCTTCCTCGTCATCGACATGATCGTGGCCAGCGTGCTGATGAGCCTGGGCATGATGATGCTCAGCCCCGTGCTGGTGGCCTTGCCTTTCAAGCTGATGCTGTTTGTGCTGGCCGACGGTTGGAACCTGCTCTTGGGGTCGTTGGCGGCGAGCTTTGTGCAGTAGCTGAGAAACCCAGACGGCCCCCGTTCGTCCTGAGGTATCGAAGGCAGGCTGGGCTCACCACAAAACACCAACCCAATTCCGTTCGCACTGAGCCTGTCGAAGTGCCACGCACGCCCTCGACACCTCGGGCTGAACGGGACGATAAAACTGACCTCACCACGCTGACATGGATTCACAACTCGTCTTCACCTACGGCCAACAAGGCCTCTACTTGCTCCTGATGGTGTCTGCCCCCGTGCTGCTCACCGTGCTGGTGGTGGGCTTGCTGGTCAGCATCTTCCAAGCCGCCACGCAAATCAACGAATCCACCTTGTCCTTCGTGCCCAAAATCATCGCCGCGGTGGCAGTGCTGACCATTGCTGGCCCGTGGATGTTGAACACGCTCGTTGAGTATCTCCAACGCATGCTCTTGGCCATCCCCACGGTGGTCGGCTAGACCTTTCATGCTGACCTTCACCGAAGCCCAAGTGCTTGCATGGGTCAGCCCTTTGCTGTGGCCCTTCATCCGCATGCTGGCCTTATTTGGTGCCATGCCGGTGTTGGCGCAGCGCAGCGTGCCAGCGCGTGTGCGCGTGGCTCTGGCTTTCCTCATCACGCTGTGCGCGCAAGCCTCACTACCCGCCATGCCGGTGGTGCCGCTGGACTCACCCACCGCCTTCATGATGCTGGCCCAGCAGGTGCTCATAGGCTTGTCGATGGGCTTTGCGGCGCGCATAGTATTCACTGCGGTCGAACTCGCGGGTGAAGTGATTGGTCTGCAAATGGGCTTGAACTTCGCTGGTTTTTTTGACCCCAGCAGCGGCGGCCAAACCACCGCTGTCAGCCGTTTTTTGGGCACCACCATCAGCTGGATGTTCATCGTTGCCAATGGCCATTTGCTCATCATCGCGGCCCTGGTGCAAAGCTTCAAAGCCTTCCCTGTCAGCCCCGAGCCATTGAGCTTTGTCCGCGCCTTGCAGCCCCAAGTCTGGGGTGCGGAAATCTTCGCTTTGGGCCTGTGGATTGCCCTGCCCGTGGTGGCCATGCTGCTGTTCACCAACCTCGTGCTCGGCATCATTTCGCGCGTCGCATCACAAATGAACATCTTTGCGATTGGCTTCCCCATCACGCTGGGAGTGGGCCTGGTCGGCGTGCTGCTGACGCTGCCAATGATGCAAACGCCGTTCACGATGGCGTTGGAGAAGATGCTGGCGAATTTTCAGTAGGGCTGCGGTGTGTGTTGAGTGACTGAGTCACGGCTTGCTGACGCTGCAAGACCAGCACCGAAGCGCGCAGACTTGGGGAGTCAGACTTGATATCTATCGATCCGGCCCAGACAAATATGAACTTTCGTGCAGGTCTGCATTCCATAGGCCATGGACAAAGACGACGCTCGAAGGCTAAAACTGGAGCAACTTCACGAGAGGCGCAAGCAAGTCGTGAGGTTGCATAAGAAAGGCATCGGGGTCATGCAAATTGTTGACATGACTGGCTTGAGCTACCCCGCCGTTCGGGTCTGCGTTGACCTGTTTGAGTCAGGTGGCTGGGCCGCCATTCGGCCCGCTGGCCGTGGCCGCAGCGCAGGCACGGGGCGCACCCTCAGTGCTGTTCAGGAGGCCACCATCCAACGCACCATCATCGACAAACGCCCCGAGCAATTGAAGATGGAATTCTTCCTGTGGAGCCGCGCAGCCGTGGGCCAACTCATCGAACAAGAGTACGGCATCAAACTGCACGTGCGCAGCGTGGGCAAGTACCTCACGCGCTGGGGCTGCACACCGCAGAAGCCCATCAAACGCGCCTACGATCAAAGCCCCGAAGCCGTGCAAGCCCGTACAAGCCCGTACAAGCGTGGTTGAAAGGCCAGTGCGCACGAAGACCAAGTTACGCGAGGCGGCGAATGAGCACATGCATATGTTGGAGCGCACGCCTGAGCGCGTGATTGCCTACTTCCAAGACCGCCGCGTGCGCTATGCGGCTTGAGACTTCTTCGGGCTGGAGCAATAAAGCGCTGCCATGAGGCCCGACGAGCTTGTCTCGGTGCAATTTGAGCCGAGCGCAAGGCGTCAAAAGGGAGAAATGATCGCGTCTCGCAAAGTCATCGCACGGTCGCGTGCTCTCAGCGAAAAATCCTTTTTGACGATGCCGTGCATCGTTTAATTTGCTGTTGCTGAAACATCTGCAAGCGCAGCGTCGGCCACGCAACACGCCTCAGGTTTCGGGCTGTTGATTTGTCAACGTAGGTTGAGATGTAGGTAGAAAACAAAAACGGGCCGCTTGGGCCCGTGTTTGCTCACTCTTTGGCGGAGCCGGAGGGATTCGAACCCTCGAAGCAGGTTTTGCCCACTTACTCCCTTAGCAGGGGAGCACCTTCGGCCACTCGGTCACAGCTCCGTACAACACCTTAGATTCTAACCGCTGTTCTTGCGGTGATTTGCCGCGCTGAGGTGTCGGCTTGCGCTGTGGTGTTCACGCCGCGGCGGGTTGCTCCAGGTCAAAGGCTTTGTGCAAAGCACGCACCGCCAACTCCATGTATTTCTCGTCAATCACGACACTGGTTTTGATTTCGCTGGTGGTGATCATTTGGATGTTGATGCCCTCGTCACTGAGCGTGCTGAACATGCGGCTGGCCACGCCAACGTGGCTGCGCATTCCGATGCCGACGATGCTGACTTTGCAAATTTTGGTGTCGCCGGTCAGTTGTGCATCACCGGTTTTCGGCATGACCTGCGCCTTTAACAACGCTACCGTGCGCGCGTAGTCGTTGCGGTGAACGGTGAATGAAAAGTCAGTTTTGCCGCCGTGCGAAACGTTTTGAATGATGACGTCGACGTCGATGTTGGCGTCGGCCACGGGGCCCAAAATTTGGAAGGCGATCCCGGGTTTGTCGGGCACGCCCAGCAAGCTGATTTTGGCTTCGTCACGGTTGAAGGCAATGCCTGACACAACGGCTTGTTCCATTTTTTCGTCTTCCTCAAAAGTGATCAAAGTGCCTGATGTGGCTTCTTCAACGATGTTGATGTCCCACGGTGTGAAGCTGCTGAGCACGCGCAGCGGCACGCGGTATTTGCCCGCAAATTCGACTGAGCGAATTTGCAACACTTTGGCTCCCAAACTGGCCAGCTCCAACATCTCTTCAAAGCTGATGGTGCTTAGGCGCCGCGCCTCGGGCACGATGCGCGGGTCGGTGGTGTAGACGCCGTCCACGTCGGTGTAAATCAAGCACTCGTGGGCTTTGAGCGCAGCCGCTACGGCCACGGCCGAGGTGTCAGAGCCGCCACGCCCCAGCGTAGTGATGTTGCCGTTTTCATCAACCCCCTGGAAGCCGGTGATGACCACCACTTTGCCTACGGCCAAGTCGGCGCGCACCCGAACGTCGTCAATGCTTTGAATGCGCGCTTTGGTGTGGGCGCTGTCGGTGGCGATGGCCACTTGCCAGCCGGCGTAGCTGACCGAGGCCATGCCTTCGGCTTGCAGCGCGATGGCCAACAAGCCGCTGGAGACTTGCTCGCCGGTGGCGGCAATGGCATCAAGTTCACGCAGCAAATCGGGCGTGCTCAACTCGGGTGACAGCTCTTTCGCCAAGCCCAAAAGCCGGTTGGTTTCGCCGCTCATGGCCGATGGGACAACAACCATTTGATGGCCTGCGCGCGCCCATTTGGCCACCCGCTTGGCGACGTTGCGAATGCGCTCGGGCGAACCCATGGAGGTGCCGCCGTACTTGTGAACGATGAGAGCCATAAGGTCTGGAAAGGGTCTGAAAAAAAGTCTGAAAACGTGCCGATGCACCGCGAGAACTGGCGCCACTTTCTGATCAGCGTAAACCTGATATTTTAGCGGGCGCGATCAGGGGTTTTGCGTGGGTTCCCAGCGCAGCGTCACTTGCGGCTGGCCCGGCAATGCGATGACGCGTGCGTCTAGCCCCAAACCGGGCACAAACACGAGTTGTCCGCCACTGAACAGCAGCGGCCCATCGCGCAGCCATGCCGCCACACCAGCGGCTTGAAATTGCTTTTTCAAACTGCGCGGCGGGCGCAGCATGCCCGCTTGAAATTGCTCAGCGCCCTGCCTTGCGCGCAGTTCCACATGGCCCAACCAAGCCAGCGCCACACCGTCTTGTTTCACGCGGGTGGCCATCAAGTTGCCGTGCCATCCTGGCAGCTTGTAGGTGCCAGCGCGCGCGATGCTCAGCGTGGTTTCGGGGTCAAGCTGAAGCGCCTCAGACTTCGCCTCACTATGAAATGACAGCAGGCCGCGATAGCGTTTGAGCGCGCCACGCGCCAGCTCCCAAGTGCCAATCGCGGCACGCGGCAACTCGTCCATCAAGCGTCTCACCAACGAAGCGTTTGGCGCACGGCCGGTTTGATCAGTTTGCGCGGTCAGCCACGCACGCAAAGCATTGCTGCGACGCGCTTCGGACAAGGTCAACCACGCAGCGATGTTGAGTCCTTCTGCATTGGCGATCACCGCCAAATCGAGGGCCGCTAATTCACGCAAACAAGCCGTCGCTTCCTGAGCCCAGGTGGCCGAATCGGCGAAGGCGGATTCAGCTTGCGGGAAAGCGTGCGTCAAAGCAGGCCAAACCTCCAAACGCAAGCGGTTGCGGGCGAAGCGGGTGTCGGCATTGCTGTCGTCTTCGATGTGTGTCAGGCCGTGAACTTCAACGTAATGCTCAATGGCCGAACGCGGCAGTTGCAACCAAGGCCGCGCCCAAGTCATGCCGCTGCGCAGCACTTGCATGGGCATGCCAGACAAGCCTGCCGTGCCTGCACCACGTAAGGCTTGCAGCAGCAAAGTTTCGGCTTGGTCGCGGCGGTGGTGCGCCAGCAAAACGATGTCGGCACCCTCTTCGATTGCCATCGAGTGCAGGGCTTGGTAGCGCGCTTGGCGAGCCCAGGCTTCAATGCTGGCACCTGCCGCGGGCTGGGAGGTCAAACGACGCGCCACAAAGCGCACTGCAAGCCCTGAGGCGGTTAAGCGCGCGCATTGATCAGCGCCGTGCTGCAGCCAACTGTCGGCGTGTGGGCTCAAGCCGTGATGCACATGCAGCGCCACCACCTGCACTTCGCTGGCCGCCATCTGCACCGCCGTCGCATGGAGCAAGGCGGTGGAGTCGCGACCGCCGCTGTACGCCACGGCGACGCATCGCTTAGCCATGCTTTTTCCCAGATATTTAACGGTCTGTTGTGTCGTTGAACCGCCCGTAAGACTGCAACCGCTCATAGCGGCGTTGCAGCAATTCTTTGGGCTTCAAGTCGCTGACTTGGCGCAGCGCGTCGCCCAAGGCGCGTTTCAAAAACGCGGCCATTTGCTTGGGGTCGCGGTGAGCGCCGCCCACAGGTTCATTCACAATTTTGTCGACCAAGCCAAGCGACTTCAAACGGTGCGCGGTGATGCCCAAGGCCTCGGCGGCGTCTGCCGCGCGCTCGGATGTTTTCCACAGAATCGAAGCACAACCTTCGGGCGAAATGACCGAGTAAATTGAGTACTGCAACATCAGCATTTGGTCGCCGACGCTGATGGCCAAAGCCCCACCCGAGCCGCCTTCACCGATGATGGTGCAGATGATGGGTACTTCCAATTGCGCCATCTCAAAGATGTTGCGGCCGATGGCTTCAGACTGACCGCGTTCTTCAGCGCCTATGCCGGGATAAGCGCCCGGCGTGTCCACAAAGGTGAACACCGGCAGGCTGAATTTTTCGGCCAACTTCATCAAACGCAAGGCCTTGCGATAGCCCTCTGGGCGCGACATGCCGAAGTTGCGCAAGCCGCGCTCTTTGGTGTCGCGGCCTTTCTGGTGACCTATCACCATGCAGGCTTGGCCGTTGAAGCGGGCCATGCCGCCAACCATCGACAAGTCGTCGGCAAAGTGACGATCGCCGTGCAATTCTTGGAAGTCGGTGAAGCACTCGTTCACGTAGTCCAGCGTGTAGGGACGCTGTGGGTGTCGCGAAATTTGTGTGACCTGCCACGGCGACAAGCTGGCATAGATGTCTTTGGTCAGTTGAACGCTTTTTTTGCCCAATCGGTCGATCTCTTCCGAGATATCAACCGCCGATTCGTTTTGCACGTAGCGCAGCTCGTCGATCTTGGTTTCGAGCTCGGCCACAGGCTGCTCGAACTCCAAAAAGTGTCGTTTGCTCATGGGGTTTCAACCTTCAAGAAATGACCGCCGCCGTGTCGAGGCTGCGCCACAAATACCAAGTGGCCACCGAGCGAAACGGGGCCCACGCATCGCCCACTTCGCGCGCTTCGGCACGCGACACGGGCTCGCCGCTGAAGTAATTCACGCTGATGCCTTTGATGAGGCCCACGTCGTCCAGCGGCATGACATTGGGGCGCATCAAATGAAAAATCAAGAACATCTCAGCCGTCCAGCGGCCAATACCGCGGATCGCCACCAGCTGGTCGATGATGGCTTCATCGTCCATCGTTTGCCACTGCGGCACATGCACTTTGCCGGCTTGAAAATGCGACGCCAAGTCGCTGAGGTATTCCACTTTGCGGCCTGACAAACCGGCCGAGCGCATGGCATCCACGCCCAGTGCCAACACGCCGTCAGGCAAAACGAGGTGAGCATCGCCAGGCATCAAATCCACAAACCGGTGCCACACCGACTGAGCAGCTTTGACGGAAATTTGCTGCCCAACAATTGAGCGTGCAAGCGTGGTGAATGCATCGCCACGGCTTTCCAGGCGGCCTTCGCCCAGCTTGGGAATCAGCTTTCGAAGCACCCTGTCGCGCTTGGCGAGATGCTTGCAGGCCTCTTCCCAGTAACCCGGGGTTTTCAAGGTGATGCCGACCGTCATGCTTTCATCCATGTGGTGCCAGCGGCCGAGTCTTGCAAAACAATGCCGGCCGCCAACAACTCGTCGCGAATGCGGTCAGACAAAGCAAAGTCGCGCGCCTGTTTGGCGGCTTTGCGCTGCTCAATTTTTTGCTGAATGCTGGCTTCGTCCAAAGCGTTCCCGGATTGCAGATAAGCGCGCGGCGCTTGCTGAAGTATGCCCAGCACGGCCCCCAAACGCTTGAGCAAAGTGGCTGCCACCGCCGATTGCGTGCGGTTCACTTCACTGGCCAATTCAAACAGCACCGTCACAGCGCCTGAAGTGTTGAAGTCGTCATCCATGGCCAATTTGAATGCCGCAGCGGGCGCGTGACTCCAATCGACTTCACCGTCCGGAACTGCGACGCCGTCAAGCGCGGTGTAGAGCCTGCGCAGTGCGCTGCGCGCGTCGTTCAAATTGGCTACGCTGAAGTTGAACGGGCTGCGGTAGTGCGTGCGCAGCATGAAGAAGCGAAGCGTCTCGCCGTCGTGCTGCGCCAACACGTCGCGAATGGTGAAGAAGTTGCCCACCGACTTCGACATCTTTTCGTTGTCGACATTCAGGTGCCCGTTGTGCAGCCAGTAGTTCACAAATGGCCCGCCGGTGGCACCTTGGCTTTGCGCAATTTCGTTTTCGTGGTGCGGGAATTGCAGGTCAATGCCGCCGCCGTGGATATCGAAGTGTTCACCCAAAATAGCGCAGCTCATGGCCGAGCATTCGATGTGCCAACCCGGGCGCCCACGGCCGTAGGCGCTGTCCCACTTGGCGTCTTCGGGCTCAGATTCTTTGGCAGCTTTCCACAGCACAAAGTCGAGTGGGTCGTTCTTGCCGTCAGCAGCAGCCACAGCCACAGCCACGCGCTCACCGGCGCGCAATTGGTCTATGGATTTGCCCGACAACTTGCCGTAGCCCGGGAATTTGCGCACCGCAAAGTTCACGTCGCCGTTGGAGGCTTGGTAGGCCAAGCCCTTGGTCTCTAGCGCGCCGATGATAGACAGCATTTGCGGCACATAGTCGGTGGCGCGCGGCTCGTGTGTGGGCGACGCAATTCCCAGCGCACGCAGGTCTTGGTGCAAGGCCACCGTCATGTCGTCCACCAATTGGCGAATGGACAGGTTGCGCTCCAATGCGCGCTTGATGATCTTGTCGTCGATGTCGGTGATGTTGCGCACGTAAGTGACATCAAAACCGCTGGCCAACAGCCACCGATAAACCACGTCGAAGGCGATCAAAAACCGCGCGTGGCCCATGTGGCACAGGTCGTACAAGGTCATGCCGCACACGTACATGCGCACACGCCTGGCCTCGATTGGGATGAACACCTCTGTGCTGCGTGACAAGGTGTTGAAAATACTCAGTGCCATGAAATCTGGTGGACAGAAGGAATGATGCGACGAATGGGCACTTGGGTTGAGTGGTGAGCGCGTGACCCAGGGCGGCTGGCGACGTTTCGCGGCGCATTTTGAAGTCTTGCGACGTTGTTGCGCAGAGGCAGTTTCAAGCACTGCACCGTACAATGAAATCAGTATAGCGGTGGCACTCTGCGCACTGCGCGATGAGCACCACGGCCGCTCCAAATGGCTTGAACCGCACCCGCCCCACGCTTTGTCACGACATGCTCGCACTTCGTTTTTCTCGCCTCGGCATCTTGTTGGTTTCGGGGCCTTTGGCAAGTGCTGCGGCCCGTGCCACATTGAACGATTCAACATCCAACGCCCCCACGCCTTGAACTTCCCACTCTTTATTGGAGCTTTTCAGATGAGTCACTTTTTATCTACTCAAAGCCACATTGGCCGCCGCTTCGCTTGCGCCGCCGTTGCGCTGGCCCTGATGGGTGTCGCGCCCGCCTTCGCTCAAAAGGTGAAGTTGGTCACCAGCGCGGGCGACATCGTCATTGAACTCGATGCCGCCAAAGCGCCGAAATCTGTCGAGAATTTTGTGACTTATGTGAAAGCGGGCCACTACGACGGCACGGTGTTTCATCGCGTCATCCCCAACTTCATGATCCAAGGCGGCGGCATGCTGCCCGACCTGAAAGAAAAATCAACGCGCGCTCCCATCGTGCTGGAAAGCATGAATGGCTTGCCCAACGTCAAGGGCACTGTTGCGATGGCTCGCACTGGCGTGCCCAACTCGGCCACGGCGCAGTTTTTCATCAACGTGAAGGACAACGATTTCTTGAACGGCACACGCGAAGGCACGGGCTATGCCGTGTTCGGCAAAGTCACATCTGGCATGGACGTGGTCGAGAAAATTCGCAATGCCCGCACGGACAACAAGGGCCCTTACGAGAACGTACCGGTCGAGCCCATCATCATCAAGCAAGCCACCCTGGAGAAATGACATGAATCAAAAAGTTGAACTGCAAACCAACCACGGCAACATTCACATTGAACTCGATGCGGCCAAAGCGCCTGTGTCGGCGCAAAACTTCATTGACTACGTGAGTGCCGGTCACTTTGACGGCACGGTGTTTCACCGCGTCATCAAGGGCTTCATGATTCAAGGCGGTGGCTTTGAAGCGGGCATGAAGCAAAAGCCAGTGAAAGCAGCGATTCAAAACGAAGCCACCAACGGCTTGAAGAACAAGCGCTACACCTTGGCCATGGCGCGCACGTCTGATCCGCATTCGGCCACGGCACAGTTCTTCATCAACGCGGGTGACAACGGCTTCCTTGACCACACGGCGCAAAACTCCAGCGGCTGGGGTTACGCCGTGTTCGGCACCGTGGTGGCTGGCAGCGACGTGGTGGACAAAATCGAGCAAGTGAAAACAGGCCGCAAAGGTTTTCACGACGACGTACCGCTGGAAGACGTGGTGATACAGAAAGCAGTGCTGATCTGAACCTCGCCTCAGGCTGATGGAAAGCGATTTGACCCAGAACACCGCGCCGTCTCCGCAGCTTTTTTGGGAGATGACGGCACCACCCAGTTGGGCGGCCATCGACTTCATCAGCGACCTGCATTTGTCAAGCGACACGCCCAAAACCTTGGCGGCGTTTGAAAGTCACATTCAGAACACCGATGCCGATGCAGTGTTCATTCTGGGCGACTTGTTTGAATTGTGGGTCGGAGACGACGCGCGCTACGGCGAATTTGAGGCGCAGTGCGTGAACATCTTGACCCACGCAACAGCGCACCGCACGGTGGCATTCATGCACGGCAACCGCGATTTTTTGGTCGGCGCGCAGATGTTGAAAACTTGCGGCGTGATGGCCTTGCCCGACCCCACGGTGTTGCACGCTTTTGGCGAGCGGGTGTTGTTGGCGCATGGTGACGCTTTGTGTTTGGCCGACTTGCCTTATCAAGCCTTCCGTAAGCTGGTGCGCAGCGACGCTTGGCAACAAGAATTTTTGGCCAAACCTCTGGGCGAGCGCCGCAGCTTGGGCCAACGCATGCGACGCGAGAGCGAAGAACTCAAGCTTCAGCAAGCGCGCGGCGACTGGGTCGACATCGACACCGCATGCGCTGTGCGCTGGATGCGTGAGGCAGGCACACCAACCCTGATTCATGGCCACACCCACCAACCCGCCACCGAGGTCATGGCCCCGGGCTACAGCCGATGGGTGCTGAGCGATTGGGACCTGGACAGCCCGCGGAAAGCGCCCCGCGCCCAAGTGCTGCGCTGGCACCGTGGTGGACTGACGCGACTAGCACCGGCCGACGCTGAATTGGGGCAGAACCAAGCCAAGATCATCCAGGCCATCAAGGCCAGCACGCTTGGCGACTGAAGCCAAGCCCGCTGGCTGGACAACCTGGTCGCGCTGGCGGCGAGCATGGCAACTGCGGCGCGACAACGCTGTGGTGAGCAGACGCGCCATCCCCGACGACTTGTGGCAACTCAGCGTGCAGCGCTGTCCGTTTATCGCGCTTCGCACGGACGATGAACTGGTGCGTCTGCGTCGGCTGAGCACTTTGTTTCTGAACGACAAAGAATTCAGCGGCGCGCAAGGCATGCAGATCAATGACGAAGTGGCAATGGCCGTTGCGCTGCAAGCTTGTTTGCCAATTTTGAATTTAGGGCTGGCGCGTTACCGTGCTTTCAAAGGCATCGTGATCCACGCCGATGAAGTGCTGGCCCAGCGTGTTGAGATCGACGAAGACGGCGTGGTGCATGAATACGACGAACCACTCAGCGGCGAGGCCATGCAAGGCGGCCCGGTGATGCTGACGTGGCCCGACGTGGCCGAGGCAGGCGAGACGGCTGCTTGGGCCTACAACGTGGTCATTCACGAATTTGCGCATGTGCTGGACATGGACAGCCACGCCTTGCAATCGCAGTTGTCAACACCCGAACTGCGAGCGACGCATCAGCGTTGGTTGCAGGACTTGACGCTTGAATTTGAAGGCTTCACGCGCGATGTTGAATGCGGAGCAAACACCCTGCTCGACCCTTACGGCGCAGAGTCGTTGCAAGAGTTTTTCGCCGTCGCTTCAGAGGCGTTTTTTGTGCAAGCGGTGGAGTTGCAGCAGACACAGAGCGCGTTGTATGACCTGCTGCGGCGTTACTACCTGCAAGACCCGGCGGCATCTCTGCGCAGCCGAGCGAGCGAATAAAAAAAGGAGCCCTGAAGCTCCTTTTTCATGTGCGTTGAGGCTGTGAACTCAAGCCGTGGCAGGCTCCGCCTTGTTGGGCTTGTCCGTCTTCTTCAACGGCTGAATGTCGAGCACGGTCTTGCCTTCGGCATCGACATCCACGGTCAAGCGACCACCGTCCACCAAACGCCCAAACAGCAACTCGTCGGCCAAGGCGCGGCGGATGGTGTCTTGAATCAAGCGCTGCATCGGGCGCGCACCCATCAGTGGGTCGAAACCCTCTTTCGCCAAGTGTTGGCGCAGCGCGTCGGTGAACGTGGCTTCGACCTTCTTCTCGGCCAACTGGCTTTCCAATTGCAGCAAGAACTTGTCGACAACGCGCAGGATGATGGCGGGATCGAGCGGCCGAAAGCTCACGATGGCGTCCAAGCGGTTGCGGAATTCAGGCGTGAACAAGCGCTTGATGTCCGCCATTTCATCGCCCTGCTCGCGCGAGTTCAGGAAGCCAATGGACGACTTGTTCATGGTCTCGGCACCCGCGTTGGTCGTCATCACAATGATGACGTTGCGGAAGTCGGCCTTGCGCCCATTGTTGTCGGTCAAGGTGCCGTGGTCCATGACCTGGAGCAGCACGTTGAAAACATCAGGGTGAGCTTTTTCGATCTCATCGAGCAGCAGAACGCAATGCGGCTTCTTGGTGACGGCTTCGGTCAGCAACCCGCCCTGATCGAACCCGACGTATCCCGGAGGGGCGCCAATCAACCGCGACACCGCGTGGCGCTCCATGTATTCGGACATGTCGAAGCGGATCAGTTCAACGCCCATGATATAAGCGAGCTGGCGCGCGACTTCGGTCTTGCCGACGCCGGTCGGGCCCGAAAACAGGAACGAGCCGGTCGGCTTCTGCGGGTTGCCGAGCCCGCTGCGCGACATTTTGATTGCCGCAGCGAGCGCATCAATGGCTTTGTCCTGGCCGAACACCACCGCCTTCAGGTTGCGATCAAGGTTTTTCAATTGCGAACGATCGTCGGAATTGACGCTTTGCGCCGGCACGCGAGCGATCTTGGCGACGATTTCCTCGATCTCGTGTTTGGTAATGACTTTTTTCTGCTTCGATTTGGGCAGGATGCGTTGCGCAGCGCCCGCTTCGTCGATGACATCGATCGCTTTGTCCGGCAGATGGCGGTCGTTAATGTAGCGCGCCGCCAGTTCCGCCGCCGACGTCAACGCGGACGATGCGTATTTGATGCCATGGTGCTCCTCAAAGCGCGTTTTCAATCCGCGCAGGATCGACACGGTCTCCGAAATGCTCGGCTCTACCACATCGACCTTCTGGAAACGGCGCGAGAGCGCGTGGTCTTTTTCGAAGATGCCGCGGTATTCCTGATAAGTCGTCGCGCCTATGCACTTCAACTGGCCTGTCGACAGCGCGGGCTTCAGCAGATTTGAAGCGTCGAGCGTGCCGCCCGACGCTGCACCGGCGCCGATTAGTGTATGGATCTCGTCGATGAAGAGAATGGCGTGCGTGTTGTCGAACAGTTGTTTGAGCACTGCTTTCAGGCGTTGCTCGAAATC
>JANYJJ010000139.1 GCA_025358485.1 Burkholderiales bacterium
GAAGGTGGTGCCTACAAAACTGTTGGCAGCACTCAGCTGGCCAACAACGCTGCCCGTGGCACCGTTGCCCCAGGTGGCGGCGCCGGCAGTGGTGGTGCCGCCGTTGCTCCATGAGCTGCTGCTGACCACATAGTTGCCATTGGTCAAGGCAATCACACCGTTCAGGCTGATTCGATCGTTAGCTCGGGTGCCCACCAAACTGTTGGCTGCACTGACCAAGCCCAAGCCGCCGCCAAACATCTGTCCGGTGCTGCCATTGACCCAGGTGGCTGCGCCGACGTTGAGCAAGCCTGCGGTCGAGGTCCACGAAGGAGTTTGAATGACGTAGTTGCCATTGGTCAGCGCAGTCAGACCACCCAAGCCGACTTGGTCACTGGCACGCCCGCCGATCACGCTGTTGCTCGTGGTGATAGGGCCCACCGTGCCTCCAGCGCCGCTGCCCCACGTCACTGCCCCCACATCGGCCAGCACGGTCGCCGGCGCCACGGTGTCCCACAAGGCGCTGCGAACCACGTAGTTGCCATTGTTCAATGCAGTGATACCAGTGCCACCCACGCCGTCTGCGGCCGTCGTGCCCACCAAACTGTTCGCAGCGCCGATGACGCCCACGGTTCGCGTGCCGCCGATGGCACCATTTCCCCAAGTCACGGCCCCGGCATCCACGATGGCGCCGTTGTCCCAAGTCGCGCTGCGCACCACGTAGTTGCCGTTGCTCAGCGCGGTGATGCCAGTCGCGCCGATGCCGTCTGAGGCAGTACTGCCGATCAAACTGTTGGCAGAGCTGACCACACCTGCGGTCAGCGTACCGGTGCCGCCGTTGGTGGTACCCCCTGTGCCGTTGCCCCAAGTCACCGCGCCCGAGCCGCCAACGATCGGCGCACGCCAACTGCTGCTGGCCACCACATAGTTGCCGTTGGCCAGCGCCGTCACTGAAGTGCCGCCAACGTAGTCATTGCTTTGAAAACCCACCAGACTGTTGCCAGTGCTTACCGCCGCATTCAAACCTGTGGTGCCGTTGACCCACGTCACGGCACCCGCGTTGCCCGACCCGCCGCCGTTAGCCCAGAACTTGCTGGCCACCACGAAGTTGCCATTCGTCAATGGCGTGATGCCGGTGATGCCCACACGGTCGTTTGCCAGCGAACCACGCAAGGTGGACAGCAATGCGCCGGTGGCACCGTTGTAAAGGTACACAGCACCTGTGGCGGCCAACCCCGAAAACGAATCGTACGGCGCGGTCACCACCACGTTGTCATTGGGAAGCACGGTCACGAGCGTGCCGTGGGTTTCGCCCGCTGCCGCGATCGGGTTGGGCAACAGCGCCGACACATCGGCGGGCGGCGTGATCTCTATCGTGATGTTTTTCGGGTCTAGCAGCAACGTGCCCGCACGGCCTTTCGCGGCGCTGGCCTGTGCCGTGCCCGCAAAGCCCAAACTTTGCTGGCCCGACACCTCAATCGCACCGCCGTCACCGCCCTGTGGGCCGCCTTGTGCCGATGCGCTTCCCGCAAACAAAGTGCGCTGGTCAGACCACACCACCACCTTGCCACCATCCCCTTTTTCGGTGGCGTCTGCGCGCAGTGTGGTGTGGCCGTTGATGTTGGTGTTTTGGGCGTTCGGAACATCGGGGTTGCGGCCTTGGAAGTCGCCGCCGATCAGCACCTCGCCGCCGCTTTGTTTGCCACTGGCGTCTGCCGTGGCAGCGTAAAAGTCAACCCTGTCGCCGGTGATGAGCACTCTGCCGCCGCGTTCGCCTTTGGCATTGAATTGGCCTGAGCTGAAGACCTTGCCCGTGCGTTGACCGTCCAGCGCACGCACATCAATGTTGCCGCCCTGCCCTTGCTGGCTGCTCACGTTGATTTCTGCGCCCACGCTTTGGATGATCTGCTCTGCCGCCAAGCTGACGTTGCCGCCCGCGCCGCTGCGGCCTTGTGCCGAGATGAGCTGGCTTTGGCCGATGCGCGGCGCACGGATGCTGATGTCGCCTCCGCTGATGTTGCCGTCAGCGCGCAGCGTGCCGTCCAGGATCACCGCATCGGCTTCCAATCGAATCACGCCGCCCACATTGCTGACGCCCCGTGCCTCGATGGTGCCGTCGTTGCGGATGGCGGCGTTCTTCAATGCGCTGCTGCTGCGCGCGGTGAGGATGACGCGCCCGTCGTCGGCTTGAATGGCTTGCTTGTTGTCGATGAGTGCCTGCAGCGCGCCCTCGTCTACAGCCACACCCATCTGACCCTGCGTTTGCAGCGTGATGGCGTTGCCGGCGGCCAAAGCCACCGTGCCGAGCGCAGCACTGATCAGGCCTTCGTTTCTTACTTCCGGTGCCAGCAAGGCGATGTAGCCGCCCGCGTTGGCGATGAGTTCGCCTTGGTTGGTGATGCTGGCTTGCCCTGAGCCGTAGAAGCGATAGCGGCCGGTGACGTTGCCCCAAAAATCGGTGTCGCTGAGGTTCAAAGTGCTCGCGACCAAGCCGCCGACGTCCACCTTGGCGGTGCTGCCGAACAGCACGCCGTTCGGGTTCAACAAAAAGACTTGGCCGTTGGCGCTGAGGCGGCCTTGGATGGTGCTGGCGTCTGTGCCGACAACGCGGTTCAGTGCCACAGAGCTCGCATCGGGCTGGTTGAAGCGCACTTGCGCGTTGGCCCCGATGTCAAAGCTTTGCCAGTTGATGATGGCTTTGGCGGTGGTCTGTTGAATGTCGAGTCGGTTGCTGCTTTGAATGACGCTGGCTTGACCGGCACTGACTTGCGCGCCTTTGGGCAGGGCGTTGGGTCCCACTTGTGACCACGCGCTTGAACCCACGCTGAGCAACGCCGCCGCAATCAATCCACCCGTGCCGCCGCACCTTCCCCCGGACTTGCCACATGCGCGCGTGGCCTCGCCCACAGGCACGCTGCGGCCTTGGTGCTGGCTCCATTTGAGGCTGTAAACGATGTTCATCTCACCCCCGATTCGGCAAATGGCGCGAAAACTTGAATTCGGCGCTGCGAGCTGACCGCCGCGTTGTGATGCGAGCAGCTGTTGACCGGGGATCGTTGACCGGGGATTCGAGAGGTGTTGCGCAACTCAAGGGCGTGGAAAGACCTGCACGTCAAAACTGCGCCGACAAAGCCAACCACGGACGCAGCAGCGTCAAGCTGCCGTCGGAGTCGCGGCCCGTGTTGATATTTGCCAAGGGGTTCACACCGATGCGACGCGCCACTTGCGCGCGAACACCGAAGTTGGCGCTCGGGTTCCAGTTCAAACCGAGCCCCGCGCCTTTGAGCGTGATGTCGCTCGATGCTGCTGCGCCCACATAAGAATTTCGGTTCACAAGGGCTTGACCGTGGTCGTAGAACGCCAGCATTTGCAAACCCGGCTGCGGCGTGTAGCGCCATTCCACGGTGGCCAGCCAGCCGCTGTCGCCACTGCCTTCCAAACCGGGATAAGCGCGCACGCCGTTGGCACCACCGAGGCTGAATTTTTCGGATGAATCCAGGTTGGTAGACGCGCTTTGGCCGTTCACGCTGAGCCACAGCGAATGGCGTTCTCTGATGTTTTGCAAGCGCGCCAAACTCCAACTGAAACGCGCATAACGCCCCGCACTGCGTGGCCCTGCGGCGTCGGCAGCTTCATAGGCGGGGTTGGCCGACAAATCGACCTTGCCTGCACTCAAGCTCGTACTCCAAACGGTCAAACCGCCACGACCGAGGCTGTCGGCAACGTCGCCACTCAGCGTGGCGTTGGCGGTGGTTATGTGCTTGTCAGATGCAACCGCCGAATTGGCGTCGTTGCGGTAATCGCGGCTTTCCAGCCCCAAGCTCAAACTCACGCTGCGGCGCAGTGGGTAGCGCACTTGCATGCCCAAAGTGCGGGCCGAACCTTCCGCCTGCGCGGCTGCAAATTCACCCAACAAACGGTAGTGCAAGCTGGACGCGTTGGCCGCCAAACGCCAGCCATCAAAACCCACCGGCAAGCTGTAATTCAACGAGAAATGATCGTTGCCCGCGCCTGCGGTTTGCGCGGTCACCAACAGCTCGTCAGCCCCACCTGCCGGGCTGCGTACCGCAGCATTCACGCTGGCTCGCGTGGTGCCGCTGGAGCGCGCGCCTTGGTTGTCGAGCAACACGTTGGCACTGAGCACGGGCTGGTCTTGCGGCTTGAGCACCACGTCGGTTTGGCCGGGCATGGCACCGGGCCCAAGGCGGTACAGACCCCGCAGGTGCCGACGCTGGAGAACTTCAGCGTCTACGACTCCGGAAAATCGACGAGCCTCAGCTTCGTCAACGGGCACGTGTCGGCCAGCGTCGTTTACACCTACGTGCTGGCGCCGCGCGCGGCC
>JANYJJ010000160.1 GCA_025358485.1 Burkholderiales bacterium
GCTCGCGCACGCCGTCGCGCTGACCCTCGCGCTGCTGCGGCTGCGGACTGCCACGCATCCCGTCCGGGCCGACGCCGGTGTTTGGCACGCGGGCCGCGTTATTGCCTTGATTGTTTTGTCCGGCTGCACCCGCGCTGTTGCCTGATCGTGTCGGCGTGGCAGGGTTGTAGCCGGGGGCGCTGAACGTGCCGCCCACATTGGCTTCGTCGGCCGCGCTGGCTGTTGCGGCACCCAGCGCGAGCGCGATCAGCAAAAAGGATGGTGAGAAAACAGGACGTGAATGCATTCTTGGGGCGCGAGTGGGGTGCTCATCGCGTGAGCAAAAAGCCAACCGGCCAGCATGCCTGCGGTCAGCGAATCGAGCTGGAGCGCGATGGTAATAGACGCAGCACCGCAGGAAGCAGCACCGCCGGAAACAACCACGAGGGAAGCGGCACCTCGCCCATGAAAAAGCCCGCCATGGCGGGCTTCATGCCTTCGAAGGAAACCAGCGTCACTCTTTGCGGTAAGCGTCGTGACAGCCTTTGCACGCCGCGCCTGTGGGGCCAAAGGCGGCCTTCAAGTTGTCTACGCTGCCCGTTTTGGCGGCCGCGTTGAGCTTGACCATTTCTTCTTGCATCTTGGCGGCGCTGGCGCGGAACTTGTCGCCTTCAGTCCAAATTTCGGCCTTGGCCTTGGTGTCGCCCTTGTCTGAGCCTTCGGGAAAGGCGGCATAAGGCAGCTTGGACATTGCCAATGCGATGTCAGCGTTTTCAGCGGCCACTTTGGCATCAAACGGAATGCGCCCATTGGCCATGGCGCCCAAGCGGCCGAAGTGCGTGGCCATCACCGAAAACGCCGCTTTGCGGTATTTGATGGCGTCTTCTGGCTTTTGGAATTGCGCAGCAGCAGGCAAGGCGACAGTCACGCTGAGTGCGGCGGCGGCAACGAGGAAAAATCTTTTCATGAGGCGACTCCTGGCGGGTTGGTTCGGGAATTTCACTTGACTCTCGATCCAGTGTAATCAGCAGACAGCTCTGCGTGCTCATGCCATCACGAGCCAGTCTGATATTCGCGCCTCAAGCGTTATCGTTCGGCCATTGTTTTTTGGGCGAGGCATGCTTGATGAAGCCGACCACTCAACCTGTGCGCGTTTGGGATCTGCCCACCCGCATCTTTCACTGGACCCTGGCACTGTGCGTGATCTGCTCGGTCGTCACGGCCCACGTCGGCGGCAATGCCTTGGTGTGGCACTTTCGCTTGGGCTATTTGACTCTGAGCTTGCTGCTGTTTCGAATTGTTTGGGGCTTGGTGGGCGGCCATTGGTCGCGGTTTGCGAGCTTTGTTTTTTCGCCCACCACGTTGCTGCGTTACCTGCGCAAAGACCCCGGCCCTGACCTTGACCCCAGCGCAACGGCGTCGCTCGACGTCGGCCACAGCCCCGTCGGCGCACTCTCGGTGTTTGCCATTTTGGGCATCTTGGCTTTGCAGGTCGGCACGGGCTTGTTTGCCGACGACGAAATTGCCAGCACCGGCCCGCTCATCAAATTCGTCAGCGGATCGACCAGCCTGCTGCTCACAAAGTGGCACAAAAATTACGGTCAGTGGCTCATCGTCAGCTTGGCTGCTCTGCACGTGATGGCCATAGCGATTTACGTCTTCAAGAAGGAGCGCGATTTGCTCAGCGCCATGGTGTCAGGTGACAAACTTTTGCCTGCCTCTACTCCGGCTTCAACCGACACGCTGGGCAGCCGCGCAGCAGCGCTCGCCGTGTTCGCACTTTGTGCAGTCAGCGTTTGGTGGCTGGTGAAATTGGGCGGCTAGACTGGTTTGTTATTCACTCGCACAGTCATGGAATGCACACGCAAGGCAACACCGAAGCTCCCGTCATTCGATTGGTTGTGGCTGACACCGCCTGTCTTTTGGATCAGGCCCGGGAAATTTTTCGCGACTACGCGGCCAGCCTGAATATCGACTTGCGCTTCCAAAATTTCGATGCCGAGTTGCTCGAATTGCCGGGTGATTACGCCGCACCGCACGGTCATTTGCTGCTGGCCTTTGTGGGTCTAGCGTTGGCGGGCTGCGGTGCGTTTCGGCAAATCGGCGATGTCGATTACGCCAACGCCTGCGAGATGAAGCGTCTTTATGTGCGCCCTGACTTCCGCAGCTTGGGCTTGGGCCGTTTGCTGGCGCAGGCGCTGTTTGACGAAGCCAAGCGCGGCGGCTACTCCGTCATGCTGCTGGATACCTTGGACGACATGGAAGCCGCGGGCAGTTTGTACGCCACCCTCGGCTTCACTGAAATTCCGCCCTACTACTTCAACCCTGTTGCGGGCGCGCACTACTTGAAGGCCGAGCTGTGAGCTGCGCCGTCAACAGCGTGAATGTGGGCCTGGCCCGCCGCGTGGACATCAACGGCCGCGCTGTGATGACGGCCATTGGCAAGCGCGCGGTGGCAAGCTGCGTGGCGGTCAACCCCATCGGTTTGGCGGGCGATGAACAGGCCGATTTGACGGTGCACGGGGGCTTGAGCAAAGCGGTTTACGCCTACCCCAGCGAGCACTACGGTTTCTGGCAAACCGTGCGCGCGCAGGCCAAAGCGTCGCTGTGGGACGAGGCCTTGCCAGCGGGCTTCATGGGTGAAAACTTGACGCTGTCGGGGCTGTTGGAGAGCGACGTTTTTATCGGTGATGTGCTGCGCTTTCCCAACTGCCAATTGGCCGTGAGTGAACCCCGTTACCCCTGTTTCAAATTCAACGCCGCCATGGGTTTCAAACACGCCAGCCAGTTGATGGCGTCCAATGCGTGGTGCGGCTTTTACCTGGCAGTGCGCGTGCCCGGCAGCATCAAAGCCGGTGAGGCGTTTGAGGTGTTGCCGGGGCCACGCGAAGTGGGCATCACCGAACTGTTTCGAGCGCGCATGGCCAAACAGCGAGGCTGAAGAAAGCCAGATCGTCATGCGGCGCTGCTAGAGTGCATTTGCTACAACACGAACGGCGTTGCTGTTCGAAAAATTATTCCCCCAACCTCCAGGAGCACACCATGGGTCTCGTCAGTTTCTTCAAAGAAGCCGGTCAAAAATTGTTGGGTCACAAGGAGGCAGAAGCCGCAGCAACTCAAGCCCAAGCCGCGCCAGACGACGCAGCGCTTCAGGCCAGCGCGGCAGCGGCCAATCAGTCGGCTGCAGCGGCCATCACGACCTACATCGGCTCGCAGAATTTGGACACCAGCGCGCTGTCGGTCGAGTTTGACGGGGCCAGTGGCAGCGTCATGGTCTCGGGCGTGGTGCCCGACCAAGAGACCAAAGAAAAGATCTTGCTGTGCTGCGGCAACGTTCACGGCGTGGGCCAAGTGAATGAACTCATCACGGTGGACGCACCTGCCGACGAGTCGCAGTACCACACCGTGGAGCGCGGCGACACGCTGTCGGCCATCGCCAAAACTTATTACGGCGACGCCAGCGAGTACCCGGCGATTTTCGAAGCCAACCGCCCGATGCTCAGCAGCCCCGACAAGATTTATCCGGGCCAGATGTTGCGCATTCCCGCCTGATTTTTCAGGCAGCGTTTGGGGCTGAATGCACGGCGTAGTCTGTGTAGCCCTCGGCCCCGCCGCCGTAAAGCGTTTTCGGGTTCATTTTGGCGAGCGGCAAGTCGGCTTTCAGCCGCGCCACCAAGTCGGGGTTGCTGATGAAGGGGCGGCCAAAGGCCACCACATCGGCAGCGCCGCTGGCGACGGCGTCCAGCGCCATTTGGCGCGTGTAGCCGTTGTTGACCATCCAGCAGCCCTTGGGGTTGCCCGCCATGTATCGGCTGCGCAGCGTGGCGTAGTCGAACGCAGCAATGTCTCTTGCACCACCCGTTTGCCCTTCAATCACATGCAAAAACGCCAGCTTCAGCGGCGCAAGTTGTTCCACCGCTGAATTGAACAGCGCCTGCGCGTGGCTGTCTTGCTGCGCATCATTGACCGGTGTGATGGGGCTCAAGCGCACGCCCGTTCGGCCCGCACCCACTTCTTGCGCCACGGCCGTCATCACCTCCACCAACAAGCGCGTGCGGTTGGCGATCGAGCCGCCATAAGCATCGGTGCGGTCGTTGATGCTGTCGCGCAAGAACTGATCGATCAAGTAGCCGTTGGCGGCGTGAACTTCTACGCCGTCGAAGCCTGCTTGCACGGCGCAGCGCGCGGCATGTCGGTAGTCGGCCACGATGCGTGGCAGCTCGTCCAGGCGCAATGCGCGCGGTGGCGACACATCGACAAAGCCGTCGCTTGTGAAAGTTTTGGCCACTGCCACTTTGGCCGTGCTGGACACCGGCGCGATGCCGCCTTCTTGCAACGACACATGCGAGATGCGGCCCACGTGCCACAACTGCAACACCATCTTTCCGCCTGCGGCATGCACGGCGTCGGTGATCTTGCGCCACGCCGCCACTTGCTCGGGCGTGTAGGTGCCAGGCGTGTCCAAGTAGCCCTGGGCTTCGCGGCTGATCTGTGTGGCCTCGGCCACGATGAGCCCGGCGCTGGCGCGTTGCACGTAATACGTCAACGCCAAGTCAGACGGTACTTGGTGCGCCACGGCACGGTTGCGCGTGAGCGGGGCCATGACGATGCGGTTGGCCACCGCGATGTCGCCGATCTGGGTGGGTTCAAACAAGGAGGTCATGTGCGCGGCAAAGAGTCAATGAAAGTCCACAAGGGTAGCCAATTACAGTTGCAGGCTGTTCTCTGCCTTCGGATGTACCCACCATGCTTGCCTACCGCCATGCCTTTCATGCAGGCAACCACGCCGATGTGCTGAAGCACACGGTGCTCACCATGGTGCTGCGCTACATGAACCAAAAGGACAAGCCTTACCGCATGATTGACACCCACGCCGGTGCGGGCGGCTATTCACTGGAAGGCCGTTACGCACAGAAAAAAGGCGAGTTCGAGCAAGGTATTTCGCGCTTGTGGAGCCGTGACGATTTGCCACCGGTCGTGGCCGACTACGTCAACTTGGTGAAGCAGTTCAACCCCGAAGGCCAGATGGAGCAATACCCCGGCTCACCAGCATTCGCCAAGATGCTGCTGCGCGGCCAAGACCAGTTGCGCATGTTTGAGCTGCACCCCACCGACCACAAAATTTTGGCCGCTTACTTGGGCGAAACACGCGGTGCCGAGGTTTACGACACCGACGGCTTCGAAGGCTTGAAAGGCCAAGTGCCGCCCAGCAGCCGTCGCGGTTTGGTGTTGATGGACCCAAGCTACGAAGGCCACGGCGACTACGGCCGCGTGATTGCCGCGCTGCGCGAAGCGTTGCTGCGCTTTGCCGAAGGCGTCTACATGGTTTGGTATCCGCAGGTGCAAAAGGTCGAAGCCGCCACCTTGCCGCGCCGCCTGGAAGGCCTGGCACCGAAGGGCTGGTTGCATGCGCGCTTGACGGTGCAAGTGCCCGACTCGCAAGGCTTCGGGCTGGCCGGCAGCGGCGTGTTCATCTTGAACCCGCCCTACACCTTGCACGACGAGTTGGCGTCGGTGCTGCCTTACCTGACCGATGTGCTGGGTCAGTACGACGGGGCGAATTACTTGCTGGAACAGCGCGTGGTTTGAAACTGGTGGCCCGACACTTGAGCGTGCAAAACGGCCATTGAAATCAGCCCGCGCTCCATGACAATCTGTTGCAAGGAGCTTTCAACATGACCTTGCCTTTCAGCCGTGCCGCATTGGCCCGCATCCTCCCCTTCGCTGCCTTCATGGCGCTGCTGGCGCTGCGTGGCGTGATGCCCGCCGATGGCTCTTGGGGCATCGACCCCAAATGGGTTTACGGCGTCACCGTGCTGGTTGTCGGCGCGCTGTTGGTTTGGTTTTGGCGCGACTACGGCGAGCTGTCTGGCCAGTTGCTGCCCGACTTCAAAGAGTTTGCCTTGGCCGTTGTGGTGGGCGTGGTGGTGTTTGCGTTGTGGATCAATCTGAACGCGCCGTGGATGCGCTTGGGCGAGGCCAGCGCCACCTTCATTCCCGTCGATGCCAGTGGCCAGTTGCAATGGCCGCTGCTGATCGTGCGCTGGGTGGGCGCGGCGCTGTTGGTGCCGGTGATGGAAGAACTGTTTTGGCGGTCTTTCCTGATGCGCTGGGTCGAGAACCCGCAGTTTGAAGCGGTGGTGCCGCAGCGCGTTGGACTCAAGGCGGTGGTGCTGTCGACCTTTGTGTTTGTGCTGGCGCACACCCTGTGGTTGGCGGCCATCGTGGCCGGATTGGCCTATGCCTGGTTGTATGTGCGCACCGGCAAGTTGTGGGTGCCCATCGTTGCGCACGCGGTGACCAACGGCGTGCTCGGTGTGTGGGTGGTGATGACGGGGAACTGGGCATTCTGGTGAGCGCCTTGAATCAAGGCCCGCTCAAAGGCATCAAGGTCGTCGAGCTGGGCCAACTGATCGCAGGCCCGTTTGCCGCTAAAACTTTGGCCGACTTTGGTGCCGAGGTCATCAAGATCGAGCCGCCCCTCACCGGCGACCCGCTGCGCCAATGGCGCTTGCTGCAGGGCGGCACCAGCGTGTGGTGGCAAGTGCAATCGCGCAACAAGCAAAGCGTGGCACTCGATTTGAAAGACCCGGCTTCGCGCGACACCGTTCGCGCCCTGATCGCCGAGGCCGACGTGCTGATCGAAAACTTCAAGCCCGGCGTGATGGAAGACTGGCAGCTTGGGTATGAGCACTTGAGCGCCACCAACCCCGGCCTCATCATGTTGCGCATCAGCGGCTACGGCCAAACGGGCCCGTACAAAGACCGCCCCGGTTTTGGCGTGGTGGCCGAGGCCATGGGCGGCCTGCGCCACCTCACGGCCGAGCCAGGCCGTGTGCCAGTGCGTGTGGGCGTGAGCATTGGCGACACCTTGGCCTCGTTGCACGGCGTGATCGGCATCTTGATGGCCTTGCAACATCGCCATGCCAGCGTGAGCGCGGATGCGCCCAAGGGCCGCGGGCAGGTGGTCGACGTCGCCCTCTACGAGGCGGTCTTC
>JANYJJ010000183.1 GCA_025358485.1 Burkholderiales bacterium
CTGCGACCTTGGCCAATTCTTCGATGTAAGGGCGCATCAGGGTGGCCCCCAAGGCGCAGTTCAGGCCGATGGCCAAGGGGCGCGCGTGGCGCACGCTGTGCCAAAACGCGCTCACGGTCTGGCCCGACAAAATGCGGCCCGATGCGTCGGTCACGGTGCCGGAAATGATGACGGGCAAACGCTGGCCGGTGGCTTCCATCAACTCGTCGAGCGCGAAGATGGCGGCTTTGGCATTCAGCGTGTCGAAGATGGTTTCGACGAGGAACAAATCGCAGCCGCCTTCCAGCAACGCGCCAGCTTGCTCGAAGTAGGCGTCTTTCAATTCATCGAAGCTGACGTTGCGCGCCGCAGGGTCGTTCACGTCGGGGCTGATGCTGGCGGTGCGCGGCGTGGGGCCGAGCGCGCCCGCAGCAAAGCGCGGCTTGTCGGGCGTGCTGTATTTGTCGCAAGCCGTGCGCGCCAACTGCGCTGCCACCAGGTTCATTTCGCGTGCCACGTGGGCCAGCTTGTAGTCTTCCTGTGCAACGCTGGTGGCGCCGAAAGTGTTGGTCTCGATGATGTCGGCACCGGCAGCCAGGTACTGCTCGTGGATCTGCGAAATGACATCGGGCCGGGTGAATTGCAGCAGCTCGTTGTTGCCTTTCACGTCACTGGTGTGATCTTTGAAACGCTCGCCACGGTAGTCGGCCTCAGTCAGCTTGTAGCGTTGAATCATGGTGCCCATGGCACCGTCCAAAATCGCAATGCGCTGCTTCAGGATGGCGGGCAATTGTTGACCGCGGGTGTAGGCGCGGGTATGGGCAGTGTGCAAGTTCGTACTCATACAGGCATTGTAGGAAACTCAAGTCTCGGGCTTTCCTTTTGACGCCGCCCCCTTCCCCGTTCGGACTGAGGTATCGAAGGCCAGCGCAGGACTTCCTTCCTTCCTTCGATACCTCAGGATGATCGGAAAACCACCTCAGGAGGGTCGGACAAGCCACCTCAGTCCGAACGGGATTTCGTTTGCGTTCTTGGCAAACACAAAAGCACAGCCTCAAATCAAGGCTTCACAAACCCCATGCCGCGCTGCTGGCGCACTTCGGGTTTGACACGGTGTTCCGCTTCCAACTGCGACAAAAACTCGTCGGGCTCAAACACCTCATCGAGCACTTCGGTTTGCCGTTTGACGGCCGCAAAGTCGCCCGGGGCCAGCAAGTCAAGCAAGCGCAAACGCTGGCGTTGCTCGTCGGTGATCACGTCTGCTTTGCCGTCCAAGGCCTCGGCCACGAACATGCGTTCGCGTTGCTCAGCGGTCAAACCTTTGAAACGAATTTTGAAAGTGAAGCGGCGCAGTGCGGCTTCGTCCAACTCATCGAACAGGTTGGTGGTGCAAATGAACACGCCGGTGAAGCGCTCCATGCACTGCAACATTTCATTGACTTCGCTGATTTCGTAGCTGCGCTCGGCCATGCGGCGGCTGCGCAAATAACTGTCGGCTTCGTCAAGTAGCAACACCGCCTTCTCAGCCTGCGCTTCGTCGAACATCTTGGCCAAGTTTTGTTCGGTTTCGCCCACGAACTTGCTCACGATGTCAGACGCTTGGCGCACCATCAAAGGCTGCCCCAAGCTTTGTGCAATGTGCTCTCCCAAAGCGGTTTTCCCCGTGCCGGGCGGGCCGTAAAAACACAGCGTGCCAAAGCCTTTACGGCGCAGCGCCTCGACGATTTTGGGCACTTCGAAACGCGACTCGGTGTTGACCAAGCTCAGGTCGTATTTCGTGACAACGCGGCGTGCGCCACGCTCTTTGCCGGTGGTGCCCAGCGCTTTGTCGGCATTGCCGATTTGGCGCTCGATCAGGGCTTCAACTTGGTTTGCTGCGTCAGTTGCCACGGCGATGTCTTCATCGACAGCCAAGCGTGCAAACTTCACCGCCGTGCGCACTTGCGCGGGCGTCAGGCCTTTGCGCTCGGCCAACTTCGCGGCAAAGCCTTCGCTGACTTTCACGTCGCGCAAGGCGCGCACCACCAGCGCTTCGCGTGCGCCGGGTGGCGGGCTTTTCAGCTCCAGGTGGTACTGGAACCGACGCCGAAACGCCGGGTCAATTTGCTCAATGCGGTTGGTCACCCAAATCACCGGCACGGGGTTGGTTTCCAAAATTTGATTGACCCAAGCCTTGCCGTTGACGCTAGCGCTGACACCACCGCTGCCCGCGCCGTCGCTGGTGTCCATGCGCGCCATCAGCTGCGCAGCATCGGTACTGATGGGCGGAAACACGTCTTCGACTTCGTCAAACAACAGCGCCACTGGGCGGCTGCCCTTGAGGAACACCTGGCTGATTTGCAACGAGCGATAACGGTCACGGCCATTCAGTGAATTGCCTTCGCGGTCGGCGTATTCCACCTCGTACAACTCCAAACCTGCGGCTTGCGCGGCCACTTTCGCGAGCTCGGTCTTGCCGGTGCCGGGCGGGCCGTAAAGCAAGATGTTCACGCCCAACTCTTTTCTGGTCACGGCATTGCGCAGCAAGGTGGTCATGACCTTTTGGTCAGCCGACACAAATTCAAAATCACTCGGCAGCAGCTCGGTCAATTTGGCAGGCCGCGTGAACACGGCCATCAAATCGGCAGTGGCTTCGTAGTGCCGCATCAACACCGGCGGCATTTGCTCGCTGACCTTCATGAGGTCAGACAAGTCGGTGATGTTGTGCTCGGAAATCAGGTTTTCGACCATGCCGATGCGTTCCAGGCGCGAACCCGCACGCAAGGCCTCGGCCACCTCGGCCGCATTCACACCGGCCACCGCCGCAATCGCCGCATAAGCCTCTTGCGCGTTCGACACTTTGAACTCGACCAACAGGCCGCGCAGGTCGCGCTGGTAGCGCGCCAAGGTGCCGTACAACAACAACGCACGCTCGGCACCGTTCAACTGCAACAAGCCGCCCAATGAGGCGATGTTTTTCTCGACCAAGGTCGATTCTTTTTTCAAACTGTCGTCCAGCCAATCGGCTGTGGCGGCCAGCACCGCGATCATGTCTTTGGGGGCGTCTTTGATGTATTCATCAACGTAGAAAAACAGCGTGCCTTCTTCGTAAGGGCCACGCCAGCCGCCGTGGCGTTCCATGAAGGCTTCGTCGCTCAAGGCCTCGTGGCCGCGCCAGTGTTCATTGGCTTTGCAGCGCACATTCAAAAAGGCGCGCACGCGGGTGAGAATGGACGCAGGCCATACCAAGTGGCGGCCGGTGAGCGCGAGCAAGCTGTTCCAGTCGCGCCGCACATTGAAGCGGCCCGCTTGGCGCACCGTGAGGCTGAGCACAAATTGCGAGCACATGCGGTCGAGCACCGGCGACTCTTTCAAGCCAGGCGACAACAGCAACAGGGCGTCTGATGGACTTTGTTTCATGCGCACACCTCACGAAGGAAACCACGTAAGCAACGTCTTGGGCGACGCCATCTTGGCGCAGACCGCGCTGCGGTGCAACCAAGAAGGCTGGCAAGTTCTGCGATGTTTCAAGCGTTCAATTCAGAACGCCAACATCGCAGTCAATCACAGTCAACAGCAATAACGTGTGGTGAGGTGGCTGGATGACAGCCGTTTGAAATTCAGTAAGCGCGCGTCAGCTCGCTCGGTTCAGTGCATGCGGTTCAGTGCATGTGGTTCAGTCCGCTCGGTTCAGTGCCGGAAGTTCAGTGCCCGCGCGTCAGTGCAAGATCACGGGCTGCTGCATCAGTGACGAGAAGCGGTCGATGTACTCGTCCATTTCCTCCTCAGACGGCTCGGTCAAGATCAACGCGTCCACGCCTTGCTTGAAGCTTTCGGCCATCGCGCCTTCGATGAAGATTTCTTTGCGCGCGAACTTGTCAACGATCTCAAACCCGCCGCGCGTCAAGCTGGCGTCGCCGCTGGCCAATGGCTTTTGCGTAGGCACTTCAAACTGCACCACGGCAAAACTGTCTGAGTTGTAGAGCATTTGCATGAAGGACTCCTATGCCCACCGACATGAGTTCATTGGCGCAGATTTCAAGCGGCTTTGGTTGAACAGGGTTACCGCAGCGCGGGCAGCAATTCACAGCGCTTGCAAACTTTGCACACTTTGGAGCTGTAACTCCAAGGCGTCGCCGTCCGGCGAGCTGCCCCAACGCGCTTTGACAGGCAAGTGGTGACGCGCCGGGTCCAGCCACACATCCACTTGGGTGTCGTAGAGCCAACGCGCGTCGCGGCTGAATTTAGCGGCTCGCGCGGGGCCTGCTGATGTTTCGACCACTTCGAAATCAACAAAACGCAGCGTCCACACATCGGCTCTTCCGTGCGCGGTGACGACGTACAAAACCACTTGGCCGCCAGGGGCTGCGCGTTCGGGCTCGGCAGCGGCCACCGCCGACAGTTGCAGCAGCAAACTCAAGCGGTCTTGCGTGCCGGGCAGCAGCGGGTATTCGGTGCTGGGGCCTGAGAAGGTGACGACGCCCTTGTCACGTTGGAAGTTGGCGGCGTGCACAACGCCGCGAGCACGCTGGTTGGTGAAGCGCAGCGGCGACACACCCGCTTCGTCGATGCGGCCTCGGCTGATTTGGGTGAACAGAACCCGATCCGACAAACGCGCCTCCAAACTCAAGTGATACGCACCGTCAGCGACGCGCCAAGTCAACTCGGCGCTGCCCGAGGCCGCACCGCGCCGCAGCGCGTATTGCAAGCGCATGGACGGCGGAAGTTGCGTGCGGTAGACGGGCACATCGCCTGCGGTGGGCTGCGCGGTTGGTGTCATTGATGGAGCTGGTGCTGGTATTGGCACGGGCACGGGCACGGGCACCGGCAAGGAGGCTTGGGCCGCCAAATTCACGCTGACCGTTTCGGTTGCCTTCGATGCGGCCGGCGAAACCTCGGAAGGCGCGGTAGCTCGATTTGTTGCCACGGGCGTTCGCGTTGAAGACTGCGCAAGCGGTGGCTTCAGAACGGGCGGGGGCTGGGTCGCGACTTCGACGTTCAATTCAGCGTTCACTGCGGGCGCAGGCTCAACCGCAAGCCTTGGCACGGGCAGCACAGCAGGCAGGCTGCGAACCTCCAGCGCCGGTGCCATCACCACCCGGTCCGCCTGAGCGCCGCTGCCCAAGCCATCCAAAAGAAACAAGTGCAATGCCAGCGCCGCCGCGATCAACGCCCACAAAATTCTGCGCGGCGGGCGGCCTTGCAAACTCGCCGCTGGATCAATAGGCACGGCGGGCGCAACAAGCACAACACGTGCAAGCGCGGAGGTGCCTACCAGCATCGACAATGACGACACTGTGCTCTCGGCTGACGCCCGCGTCGCGTCATTCATTTCAACTGACCTTTGCCCAAATAAGCCATGAAACTAGCAAGCTACAAAGACGGTTCACGCGATGGTCAACTGGTGGTGGTGTCGCGTGATTTGAGCACGGCCCACTACGCCGTGGGCATTGCCTCGCGGCTGCAACAGGTGCTGGACGACTGGAATTTTTTATCGCCCCAGCTTCAAGACTTGTACCAATCGCTGAACCAAAGCACGACCGCCAGCAGGCCGCGTCACGCCTTCGCCTTCGACCCTTCCATGTGCATGGCCCCGCTCCCACGCGCCTACCAATGGGCCGATGGCTCGGCCTTCATCAACCATGTGGAGTTGGTGCGCAAAGCCCGCAATGCCGAGGTGCCTGAGAGCTTTTACACCGACCCCTTGATGTACCAAGGCGGCAGCGACGACTTTCTTGGTCCGCGCGATGACATCCCCGTGCCCAGCGAAAAAATGGGCATCGACTTTGAAGCCGAAGTCGCTGTCATTACCGCCGATGTGCCCATGGGTGCCACGCCCGACGACGCGCTGGAGGGCATCCGATTGTTGATGCTGGCCAACGACGTGAGCCTGCGCAATTTGATACCCGCCGAGCTGGCCAAAGGCTTTGGCTTTTTTCAAAGCAAACCCGCCACCGCCTTCAGCCCCGTGGCCGTGACGCCGGACGAGCTGGGCACCGCGTGGCAAGGCGGGCGCGTGCATTTGAATTTAGAAAGCGTGTGGAACGGCAAGCGCGTGGGCTTGTGCGACGCCGGACCCGAGATGACCTTTCACTTTGGCCAACTCATCGCCCACCTGTGCAAAACCCGCAATGCCCGCGCCGGCAGCATCATCGGCAGCGGCACCGTGAGCAACAAAGATTGGACGCGCGGCTACTCCTGCATTGCCGAAAAACGCGCGATTGAAACGATTGAGGGCGGCGAGCCCAAAACCGAATTCATGCGCTACGGCGACACGATACGCATCGACATGAAAGGCTTGGACGGGGCGAGCGTGTTTGGGGCGATTGAGCAGGGCGTGGTGGCGCTTCAAGCTTGACGGAAGCTCATTGCGACCGCTGGTTTGACCGCTGGTTTGACCGCTGGTTTGACCGCTTTTTTGACCGCTTTTTTGACCGCTTTTTTGACAATAAGGCCGAGCGCTCACGCCGCTGAAATGAGTTTGCAAATCAGCGGGCCAGCCTAGGCTTGCAAGCTGGCGGTCAAGCTTCGATCCATCGTCTTGCTGCGGTTCATCAAGCCGTCCAACACCTTCCTCAACGCCGCCACCGCCACATCAATTTGCGCCCGTGAAATCGTCAACGGCGGGGCCAGGCGGACGACGGTGTGGTGGGTGTCTTTGGTGAGCACGCCCTCATGGATCAAGGCCTCACAAACGGTGCGGGCTGAGGCCACGGCGGGGTCGATCTCGATGCCGATGAGCAAGCCTTTGCCGCGCACTTCGACCACGGCGGGGTGGTTCATGCGGCGCAGTTCAGTCATCAAATAATCGCCTTGCGCCAGGGCCAAGTCGGCAAGGTTTTCAGTCTCCAACATGTTGAGCGCTGCCAAGCCCACGGCGGCGGCCAAGGGGTTGCCGCCGAAGGTGCTGCCGTGGTCGCCGGGGGTGAATTGGGCCATCACATCGGCGCGGGCCAAGAAGGCGCTGACGGGGAGCAGGCCGCCGCCCAGTGCTTTGCCCAAAGTCAGGCCGTCGGGGCGCACGCCCTCGTGGTCGCAGGCCAAGGTTTTGCCGGTGCGGCCCAGGCCACTTTGCACCTCGTCGGCAATCATCAGCACGTTGTGGCGGGTGCAGATGTCGCGCACCGCTTTGAGGTAGCCCGCAGGCGGCACGATGATGCCGGCTTCGCCTTGCACTGGTTCCACCAAAAACGCGGCGGTGTGCGGGGTGATGGCCGCTTCCAACGCGGCGGCATCGCCGAAGGGCACGCTGCTGAAACCGGGCGTGAAGGGGCCGAAGCCGTCGCGGTATTGGGCTTCGCTGGAGAAGCCGATGATGGTGGTGGTGCGCCCCGCAAAGTTGCCTGCGGCCACCAAGATGTGGGCCTGACCAGAGGGCACGCCTTTGACCTTGTAGGCCCATTTGCGGGCGGCTTTAACGGCCGTTTCCACCGCTTCCGCGCCGGTGTTCATGGGCAAGGCGCTGTGCATGCCGGTGACCTCGCACAGCTTGGCTAAGAACGGCCCAAGTTGGTCGGTGTGAAAGGCGCGACTGCACACCGCCAAGCGTTGCGCTTGCTCGGTGAGCGCGCGAATCAAAGCAGGGTGGCCGTGGCCAAAGCTCACCGCCGAGTAAGCCGACATCATGTCGAGGTAGCGCCGCCCCGCGGTGTCAAACAAATAAACGCCCTCGCCGCGAGCCAGCACCACGGGCAGCGGGTGGTAGTTGTGCGCGCCAAAACGGTTTTCTTGTGCGACGGCTGGGTTCAAAGTGGTGGTGTTCATGCTGTTTCCTTGGCGTTGTCATAACGAACGGCCACTTTGCGCCGGAAACGCCGAAATATGCGTTCCAAATGTTGTGCCATTCGGCTAAGGTATGCACGAATCTTTCATAACTTAGGAATATTCAGTGAAAACCGTGACACTTGATGCCATAGACCGCAAGATCTTGACTGAGCTGCAAGCCGACGGCCGGGCCACCAATGTGGAGCTGTCGGCGCGCGTGCACTTGTCGGCACCGCAGTGTTTTCGGCGCGTGCGCGCATTGGAAGACAGCGGCGTCATCCGCGGCTACCGCGCCGAGGTGCTGCCCGAAGCCTTGGGCCTGGGAGTGATGGCGTTTGTGAGCCTGAACATCGACGGCGGTCAGTTTGGCCGGGTGCGCCAAATTGAGGCCGAGATTCGCGCGTTCGCCCAAGTTTTGGAATGCCACACGGTGTCGGGCGACAACGATTACTTGCTGAAAGTGGTGGCGCGTGACCTGAAGAGCTTCAGCCAGTTTTTGACCGACCGCCTCACCCAAGTGGTGGGCGTAGACAACGTGCGCTCGATGATTTGCCTCGAAGAAGTGAAGCCGCCGTCGGCCTTGCCGGTGGAGTGAAACGGCCGTGGGTTTGTTGAGTCGCGGTCAGACCGCTTTTGGTTTTGGTTTTGGTTGTGGCTGTGGTTTTGGATAAATAGCAGCCGCAAACGCGTAGTCGCTTTTGTCGATGTTTTTGCCGCCGACGATGGGCTTGCCGTCTTTGGTGATGGTCCCCGGAATTTGGTAGCACATGATGGATTTGGCATCGGCCTTGTTGCTCAAGATCGACGCTTGCTCAAGCGGCGTCAGCACTTGGGCGCGCACTTCGTCGGGTGTCCAGCCTTGGGTTCGGCCGAAGAAGGCGATGGCTTTGGCGGCGTCAATTTTTTGCACCAATTCCAAACGCATGTGCTCATGCGGAAAGCCCAAGGTGTGGCCGGTTTCATGGCGCACCACGCGAATGAATTCGCTCTCCGGCGTGTCCATGGTGAAGGCTTCCAAATTCATCGTCGGTTGACCTGCCGGGATGCTCAAAATGTCGGTGCCCAAGTAAGACCAGTAGCCGCTCATGTCAGGCGGGTTCGACGCTCGCGCAATGCGCACCTGCGGGCTGGATTTGGACTCAGTGAACTGCACGTTGGCCGTCTTGCCCCAGGCATTCATGTGCGACAAGATGCGCGCCCGCAACGCTGGCGCGGGGCTGTCCAAAAAGCCCACCTTCAGCTTCACGCCGCCACTGGGCCAGCGTTTGCCGATCATCACCGCGATGCGTTCTTTGCCAGGGTTCAGGCCCAGCGCACGCGACAGCAAAGCCGGGCCCGGATGGTTGGCCGGGTTCAGCGCCACCGCGCGTTCAGCGGCGGCCACTTGGAGGTGCGCAGGCAATGCGCGCGGAGTGCAAACGAGTTGGATGGTCATGGCGTTTCCTTTGGGAGTTGACTGTGTCGAGACCGATGAGCCATTGGATTGTTGGCCTGCAGCTCCAACAAACGCACCCCTAGTTTGGCAATGGCTCGAACGCCCGAGTTCTGCCAACCTTCGCCGGGCTGCAAAAAAGCGCTGGGCTCGGCTTCGAGGCCCACCGAAAACATGATTGAAGGAATCCACACATGACCGCGTTGTCCGCAGATTTAGGCCCTCTGGTCGCGCGCGCCAAAGTGGGTGACGCGGCTGCGCGGTCGGAGCTGTTCTCGTCGCTGTACAGCGAGTTGCACCGCATGGCGCGGCGCGAGGCGGGGCGTTACGGCCCCAACGTGGCGGGCGTGTTGATTGGCCCCACGACCTTGCTGCATGAGGCCTACATGGAGATATCGCAGCGCGACGCCTTGGCCTTTCCCAACCAAGGCCACTTCATGGCCTACGCTGCGCGGGCCATGCGCGGTTTGGTGATCGACCGCGTGCGCGCCCGCAACGCGCTAAAGCGCGGCGGCGGGCTCGACATCACGGCGCTCGACACCGAGGTGGCCGACCAAATCGAGCAACCCGAACAGCTGACCAACGTGAGCGAGGCGCTGGATGAGCTGGCCTTGCTCGACGCCGACTTGGCCCACGTGGTGGACTTGAAGTTTTTCTGCGGCTTCAGCATGCCCGAGATCGCCGCGCTGCAAGGCGTGTCTGAACGCACCGTGCAACGTCAATGGGAAAAAGCGCGGCTGATTTTGTTTCGCGCGCTGAGCCCCAATTGAAGCCAATGCACAAGCCGTCGTACAAGCCGCCGCACAAGCCTCCGCACAAGCCTTCGCAAAAGCCGCTGACCTCGTGAAGAAAGTGCCCAACCCTGAGCGCTGGGCGGTGCTCAGCCCTCGGCTTGACGTTCTGCTCGATCTGCCCGAAGACGCCAGAGCCGCGCGGCTGACCGCCCTGCGTTTGCAAGACGCAGCCCTTGCCGATGAGCTGGGAGCGCTGTTGGCGGGCGCGCAATCGGCACGCGGTGCGCGCTTTTTGAAGCAGCCCTTGACACAGGGCGCTCTGCATGAGGCACCCTCACTGGCGGGCATGCGCTTGGGTGCCTACACCTTGGAAGCACCACTTGGCCAAGGCGGCACCGGCACGGTGTGGCGGGCGCGTCGCGATGACGGGCGCTTTGAGGGCAAGGTGGCCATCAAGCTGCTGCATTTGTCGTTGCTGGGCCAGGGTGGGGCCGAACGCTTTTCGCGCGAAGGCAACATCCTGGCGCGCTTGAACCACCCGCACATTGCGCGCCTGCTAGACGCCGGGCTGACCGACGGCGGCCAACCGTATTTGGTGCTTGAGCTGGTGCGCGGCGAGCGACTGGACAAACACTGCGCCAGCAAGGCCTTGAGCGTGGAGCAAAAGCTGGCCTTGTTTGACGACGCACTGGCCGCCGTGGCGCATGCGCACAGCCACCTGGTAATCCACCGCGACATCAAGCCCAGCAACATCATGGTCACGCCAGAGGGCGTGGTGAAGCTGCTGGACTTTTGCATTGCCAAGCTCTTGGCCGACGAAAGCGCGGAAAGCTCGCCGGTGGACGCCACCGACCTCACGCGCGAGTGGGGCCCCGCACTCACACCCGAATACGCCGCGCCCGAACAACTGCGCGGCGACGCCGTCACCACCGCCACCGACGTTTACGCCTTGGGTGTGCTGCTCTATGAATTGTTGAGCGGCCATCTGCCCGGCCCAGCCTTGAAGCGCCGACGCTTGGGGGCGTTGACACCGACCGCCGATGCACCGCTGATTCGGCCCAGCCACGTGGTAAGCGACAAGCGCTTGCGCCGACGCCTGAGCGGCGACCTCGACACCATCACTCTGCGCGCCATGAAGTCAGAGGCAGTCGAGCGCTACCCCACGGTGAGCGCCATGCGCGACGACTTGGCGCGCCACCGCAGCGGTCACCCGGTGCTGGCGCGCGCCGACTCGGTTGTGTACCGGCTGCGCAAGTTTGTGGGCCGTCACCGTGCAGGCTGCGCTGTGACGGCTGGCGTAGCCTTGGCCTTGTTGGGCGGCGCTTACGCGCAAGTGGCGGTGCTGCTGGCCTTGGCGGTGGGCACCTTATTGGCCTTGTGGCAAGCGCGCTTGGCGCGCGAGAAAACCGCGCTGGCTGACGAGCAAGCGGCGCTGGCCGACGAGCAAGCGGCGCTCGCGCGGGTCGCGCAAAAGCGTGCCGAAGAAGTGAAGCAGTTCATCGCGTCCATCTTCACCGAGGCCACACCACGCGAAGGCATGGGCGGCACGGTGACGGCGCTGGACTTGCTCACATCGGCCGTGGCGCGCATTGAAGCCGCTCTGACGGCCAGCCCTGGTGTGGCTGGCGAGCTGGGCGTGTTGATTGCGCGCAGTTGTAGCCAGTTGGGCCAGTGCCAGGTAGGCGCGCGCGCATTAGAAACCGCGCTGCCGCGCTGCATGGACTTCTTCGGCGCGCGTCACCCGCTGACGCTGCATGGCCGCATGTTGCTGCTAGAGGCGCACAACCAAGCCAGCCGCTACGACGACGCCGAACGCATCGCCGCGCCGCTTGTGCAAGACCTGCGCGCCATGATGCCTACACAGGCCGATTTGTTGATTCAAGCGCTGCGTGCAAGCTCGTATGTCATGGCCAAACGCCAAGACGAGGCAGGCAGTTTTGCGCCGCTGCACGAAGCCATCGCCGTGAGCGAGCTGCACCTGGGCTTGACGCACGAGCAGACGCTGGAAACCATGGGATTTCTGTCCAACACCTACAAACACTTTGGTCGCTATGAGCAAGCGCTGGAAGCAGCCGAGCCCGCGCTGCAACGCGCACGCAGCGCATTTGGCACGCAGCGCCCCCACACGCTGCTGGCGCAAGTGGAACGTTGGTATGCCGATGCACTGAGCGGTGTGGGTCGGCCCGCTCAGGCCGAGTTGGTGGCCCGACAAGTGGTGCTCGACCAGCGTGCCCTCGACGGCGAGGTGACCACACGTGTGGTGAACGCCATGACGGCGCATTCGATTGCGCTGCTGGGTCAGGGCCGCATGGTCGAGGCGATTGCGCTGGCCACTGAAGTGGTTCGAGCGCACTCGCGTTTGCACAAAACCGCCAATGTGGACACGGCCCACTTTCAGCACCGCTTGGCACTGTGCTGGTTGCCCACGCGGCGGTTCGCCGAAACGCAAGCCGCGCTGGACGCCGACGAGGAGCTGTGGCCCGTCTTGGGCGGAGAAGCCGACAGCGTTCGCTTGCGCCGCGTTCGCATGCGCGCGTTGGCTTTGGCGTGGCACCTTGATGCTGTCGGTGCGCAAGACTTGATCGACAACTTCGAGTTGGACATGCTCGCAGGCAACCCGTTGGAGTGGGTGCGCTTGGGGCGCGTGCGCGCCGTTAACTTCCGCCTGCAGCAACGGTGGCCGCAAGCCCTGGCCGCAGCACACGACGCGGTGGCGCGCTGTTCAGCACAAGGCAATCTGGTCGTCCCACTTGACCGCGCACACGCCTTCACCGAGCTGGGCTTGGCCATGCTGGGCAGCGGTGATGTCGAAGGCGCGGACGCACACATCACGCTGGCTGAAGTGCAGTACGCAACAGCCGAGTTGCAGCCATCTGTGGTGAATAGCGACGCCGTGATCGCGCGCGGGCAGCTGCATTTTCTGGCCGGTCGGGCGGACGACGCGCTCGCGTGTTTTGAAGCGGTCGAGCGCTGCTGGGCCGAGCTTCATCCCAGCAGCGTGTGGCACCTTGAGGCGCAAGGTGCTGTGACTGAAGCGCGCGGTGCTGGCAGCTTGGGCCTGCCCCACACAGTTTGACGCAATCGCATCAAAGGAAATTTGGCGGCTTTGATCGACGTTTTGCGATTCCTTCAATACAGCGGACACGACCTGCGTCGCGTGCCCTGTGCCACTCAGGAGATTCGCATGACCGGCCACACCGACACACCGCACCCGCTTCTGCACTACCCGAGCACGCTGATCGACGTGCGCATCGAGCCCGACGGCACGCGGCTGATGCTGCGCCCGGTGCTGCCGCAAGACGAAGATCTGATTGCCGATTTGGTGGCGCGCGTGTCTGCCGCCGGGCGACGCAACCGCTTCCACGGCACGGTGAATTTGAGCCGCGCCGAGTTGCACCACATGTCGTGCATCGACTACGAACACGAGATGGCCTTCGTGGTGTGCGCTTGCAAAGACGGGGTAGAAATCGTCATTGCCGAAGCGCGCTTTTGCCATGACCCACTCAGCGCCAACACCGCCCATGACACTTCAGGTGCTGAGTTTGCATTGATGGTGGACGACCACTGGCAACGTCGCGGCCTGGGGCGCTGGGTGATGCTGGCCCTGCGTGACGCGGCGCAAGCCGCCGGATTGACTTGGCTGCACGGCGAGGTGTTGCGCGACAACCTGCCTATGCTGGCGCTGATGCGCGACTGCGGCCTGTGCTGCACGCCCAACGCAGAGGACGACTGCCTGGTGCACGCCCAACTGCGCATGAGCAGCGTGGGCAGCGAAGGCAGCACGGGCAGCGGAGGCAGCAAAGGCAATGAGGCAGCGCACCACTTTGCACAAACACAGCCCCACTCAGCGCTGCGATGGGCGTGTCGCGCGCTGGTGCGCGAGGTGGCTGCCTTGTGCCGACACGCTGCGTCGCAGCCAACAGCCACGAGCTTGCCAACCACCGCGCCAGCATCCCGCAGCGCGGCTCATGGCAGGAGCGCGTCATGAACCGCCCCATCAACTTTGCCGTCGTGTTGGGCAGCGGCGGCGTGCGCAGCATTGCCGCACTCGGCATGGTGGAGGTGCTGGCGCGCGAAGGCTTGATGCCCAACGTGATCGTTGGTTGCAGCGCTGGCGCACTTTTCGGTGCCCTCATCGCAGCCGGACACCGGGCCGATGAAGCCGTGCGCATCGCCACAAATTTATGGTCGGCCGACATCACGCGACAGCGGCGTTGGCGTGCCCTGCCGCAAATGCTGTGGCCGCAGTTGTGCCGCTTCACCGCAGATTTCGCGCTGCGCGATGACCGCCGCGTGATGCAAAGATTGGAGCAAGCTTTCGGCGATATTCGGCTTGAAGACTTGCGCGTGCCGCTGCGTGTGACAACCACCGACGCCGCCACCGGCGACGCCGTGGTGCTCAGCCATGGCAGCGTGGTGGAAGCGCTGCGCGCGGCTGTGGCGCTGCCCTTTATGTTCTCAGCGGTGCGCATCAATGGCCGCCGCTTGATCGACGGCTTTGTGTCAGACCCGCTGCCCATCAGCGCCGCCGCAGACGCCCATCACGTGCTGGCGTTGGGCTTTGCCTCCCCCATGCCGCACCGCGTCGACCGACCCGCACGCATGCTGGCGCAAGTCACATCGGCCATGACCAACAACTTGGTTCAAGCCCGCCTGCAGGCCGCAGCCGCCAACGGTCAACACATCATCACCATGATGCCCACGCTGGAGCGCCGCGTCGGCTTGTTCGACACCGAAGCCATGCCGTATTTGGTGGATGTGGGCCGCCGTGCCACCGAGGCCAGATTGCCCGCCATCATGGCCATGCTAAGTCGGCGACCGCAGCTTGCGGTGGCTTGAAGCCAGCACCTTCACCTCGTCTTCACATCTTCTTAGGGTTCGATTCATGCCCATTCCCGACACTGGCGGCCTCTGTGTTCTTGAATGGCTGTTGAGCCGAGGAGTTAACTATGAACCGTCAAAAGCGCGCATCGCCCCCGATCGGCTTCACCTTGTTGAACCGTGCGCAGGCCGTCTGCATGGCGTTGGCATTGGTGGCCTGCGGCGGCGGGGGTGACAACAAAACTGATCCACTGAAGTCGGTGACCAGCGCGCAAATGCAGCCGCCGCTGAGCAAAGCACGTGGCGCGGGGCCTGGCTTGGCAGCCGCCTTGGTGAGCAGCCAAAGCGTGCTGCTGGCGGCTGACGGCAAGGGCTCGGTCGCCAACAGTGCCGCGCTCAATACCAATCAGTGGTTTCACCTTGGTTCGAACGGAAAGTCCATCACGGCCATGGCGTCAACCATCTTGACCGCACGGCGACAACTATCCTGGCCGGTGGAAGCGGGGAATGAATTTCATTGACTAAGTGGTTGAGCGAGCCTTTCGCCCAGGCGGGGCATGCCCCGCCTGGGCGGCGCGGCGGCGGTAGCTCTCCACATTCAT
>JANYJJ010000189.1 GCA_025358485.1 Burkholderiales bacterium
CGTTCGAGCCGCCCGTGTCCACGCCAATTTCGCGCAGGATGGCGATGCTGGCGTTGCGCAGCAGTTGGTATTCCTTGTCGGTGAGCGTCTGCGCCGGCGCCACGGTGATGGAGTCACCGGTGTGGATACCCATAGGGTCGAGATTTTCGATGGCGCAGACGATGATGCAGTTGTCTGCCTTGTCGCGCACGACCTCCATCTCAAACTCTTTCCAACCGATGAGCGACTCTTCAATCAGCAACTCTTTGGTGGGAGACAAATCGAGACCGCGCTTACAAATTTCTTCAAACTCAGCCGGGTTGTAGGCAATGCCGCCGCCCGTGCCGCCCAGCGTGAAGCTGGGACGTATCACCATCGGGAAACCGGCTTTTTCTGACGACTTACCAACCAGCGCGGTGATCGCAATTTGCACCGCCAGCGCTTCTTCCATTGAGTGCGCGATGCCACTGCGCGCCGATCCCAAACCGATGCTGGTCATGGCGTCTTTGAACTTCAAACGGTCTTCGGCCTTTTCTATGGCCGTCTCATTCGCGCCAATCATTTCAACGCCGTACTTGGCTAGCACACCGTGCTTGTGCAATTCCAGCGCGCAGTTCAACGCGGTTTGACCGCCCATGGTGGGCAGCAAGGCATCGGGGCGCTCTTTGGCGATGATTTTTTCAACCACTTGCCAGGTGATGGGCTCGATGTAGGTCGCGTCCGCCATGTTGGGATCGGTCATGATCGTCGCAGGGTTGCTGTTGACGAGGATGACGCGATAGCCCTCTTCGCGCAGCGCCTTGCAGGCCTGTGCGCCTGAGTAATCGAACTCGCAGGCTTGCCCAATGATGATGGGGCCTGCGCCAATGATGAGAACGCTTTTGAGGTCGCTGCGCTTAGGCATTTTGGGGCTCCGTGGCCGTGTTGTTTTTGGCTGCAGCATGCTCAGCCATCAGCGCCGTGAAGCGGTCAAACAAATAGGAAATGTCTTGCGGGCCGGGCGATGCTTCGGGGTGCCCCTGGAAACAAAACGCAGGCCTGTCGGTGCGCGCCAAACCTTGCAGCGTGCCGTCAAACAACGACACATGTGTGGGCCGCAAATTGGATGGCAGCGACTTTTCATCCACCGCAAATCCGTGGTTCTGGCTGGTGATGCTGACGCGCCCGGTGTCGAGGTCTTTGACTGGGTGATTGGCACCGTGGTGACCAAATTTCATTTTGAAAGTTTGCGCCCCTGAAGCCAAGGCCATGATCTGGTGACCCAGGCAAATGCCAAAGGTGGGCACGCCGAATTCAATCAACTCGCGCGCCGCCGCAATCGCGTAATCACAAGGTTCTGGGTCGCCAGGGCCGTTGCTTAAAAAGATGCCGTCCGGGCGCAGCTTCATCACTTCTGCGGCTGGCGTCTGCGCGGGCACCACGGTGACTTTGCAAGCGCGGCTGACCAGCATGCGCAGGATGTTGCGCTTGATGCCAAAGTCATAAGCCACCACGTGAAAGCGCGACTCGCCGGACTGGCCGTAGCCCCGTGTCAACGACCACTCTGATTCGGTCCAAGCGCTGACACAGTTTTGGCTGACCACCTTGGCCAAGTCCAAACCGGCCATGCTGGGCGCGGCCTTTGCCGCGGCCACAGCTTGTGCGACGTGTTCAGGCGTGATCGCCACGCCCAAAGGCAGGCCGACGATGCAACCGTTTTGGGCGCCTTGCGTGCGCAGCAAGCGCGTCAAACGGCGTGTGTCGATGTTGCCGATGGCGACTGTGCCTTCGCGCTTCAAGTAGTCGCCCAGCGACAGCTCGCTGCGGAAGTTGGATGCACGCAGCGCCAGGTCTTTGACGATCAAACCGGCGGCGTGAACTTTGGTGGACTCAACATCTTCGGCATTGATGCCGTAGCTGCCAATGTGCGGATACGTGAGAGTGACGATCTGGCGGCAGTAGCTAGGGTCGGTCAGGATTTCTTGGTAGCCAGTCATCGCGGTGTTGAACACCACTTCGCCGACTGTGTGACCGTCGGCACCGATGGAAATGCCCTGAAAGACCGTGCCGTCTGCGAGTGCCAGGAGGGCCTGGGCTTGAGGAAACAGCAGTTGCGCGGGCACTGGATTCTCCGTTGAATACGTTGAATGCGTGCCCAGCTTGGCTCGCTCACCAACAGGCGCGCAGAGCATGAAAGCAAAGAAAAAACCTGAGGTGTTCTCAATGCATCGGTTTGGTGCAGCTCGGTGAAAAGCGACCAAACCGACGCCGGGCAAGCGGGTTGAATTGACTTGAAGGTAAACCCTAAAATTATAGGCCACCCTCACAGCTTGCCGACTGTTCACGCGCCCCGCATCGAGCTGTCAAACGCCCAACGCGGCGATGCCCGCTTTGGCAATTTGAGCGTCTTCCGGCGACTTCACGCCGCTGACGCCCACAGCGCCTACGCAATGCCCTTCCACCATGATGGGAACGCCGCCCTCGAGCATGCCTTCCAGCACGGGGGCGCTCAAAAACGAGGTGCGGCCTTGGTTGATCACGTCTTCGTAGACCTTGCTCTCGCGACGGCCCAGCGCCGCAGTGCGGGCTTTGGCGGGGGCGATGTGCGATGAGATCGGTGCCGTTCCGTCCATACGCTGCATCCAGAGCAAGTGGCCGCCGTCATCGACGATGGAGATGCTGACCGCCCAGTAGTTTTTCAAGGCCTCGGCCTCGCTTGCCGCAGCAATTCGTTTGACATCGGCCAGCGCCAAAAAGGGTTTCGTATTCATCGGGTTTCCTTGTGCTTCCGTTTTCAATCAAGCCCTAGACTTTATCCGGGCGCACCAATCGCACAGCGGAACTAGAATTCGAATTCTCGATCTCAGGCTTTGTATCTGATCCACATCACTTTCATCCAGGAGGTTCTATGAACGAAGGTTTGCAAAACGCGTATCCCGGTTTGGTTGGCACCGGCGGCTCAGTTGACGTTCGCAACCGGGTGCTGCGTAACACCTATTGGTTGTTGGCGCTGTCCATGGTTCCCACGGTGCTGGGTGCCTGGGTGGGCGTGTCCACCGGCATCATGAACAGCTTGGGTGCCGGCATGGGCGCAGTGGTATTCCTGGCGGGCGCATTCGGCTTCATGTTTGCGATTGAGAAAACCAAAAACTCGCCCGCTGGTGTGGCCGTGCTGTTGGCCTTCACCTTTTTCATGGGCCTGATGCTGGCGCGCATGTTGGCGTCGATCTTGGGCTTTCGCAACGGCTCCACGCTCATCATGACGGCCTTCGGCGGCACGGCTGCGGTGTTCATGGCGATGGCCAGCTTGGCCACGGTCGTGAAGCGTGATTTGTCGGGGATGAACAAGTTTTTGTTTGTTGGCGCGATCATGTTGTTGATTGCTGGCGTCATCAACATCTTTGTGCAGTCCACGGCCTTGATGGCGACGTTGTCGGTGGTGTCGATCGGCTTGTTCTCGGCATTCATGTTGTACGACATCAAGCGCGTGATTGACGGCGGCGAAACCAACTACATCAGCGCCACGCTCGCGATTTACCTGGACATCTTCAATGTGTTCCAAAGCTTGCTGGCGCTGCTGGGAATCTTCGGCGGCCAAAAAGACTGAGCGCGTAGCGCGAAGATGTACAGCGGGGGCCCTTGGGGCCCCCTTCTCTTTTGTGAGCTAGCTTCTCTCGAACACCGCCATGCTCTCGACATGTGCCGTGTGCGGGAACATGTTCACCGCCCCGGCTGCCGTGCAGCGGTAGCCCGCCACATTGACCAGCAAACCCGCATCGCGCGCCAAGGTGGCTGGGTTGCAACTGACATACACAATGCGCTGCGGCAGCTTGAAATCGCCCAGCGGTGACAGGTTGGCATGCACCGCAGCCACCGCTTGCGCCAACGCGTATGCCCCTTCGCGCGGCGGGTCGATCAGCCACTTATCGGCATGGCAGTAACTGGCCAACTCGGTGGGAGTGATCTCAAACAAATTGCGTGCGATGAAGTTGGTTTTCGAAGCCAAGCCGTTCAACGCTGCGTTCTCGCGAGAACGGGCCACCAAGCCTTCACTGCCTTCCAAGCCCAGCACTTCGCGAGCGCGCGTGGCGAGGGGCAAAGTGAAGTTGCCCAAGCCGCAAAACCAATCGATCACACGCTCATGCGGCTGCACGTCAAGCAAGCGCAACGCTTGGCTCACCAGCACGCCGTTGATTTGGTGGTTTACCTGAGTGAAGTCGGTGGGCTTAAACGGCATGTTGATGCCGAACTCGGGCAATTGATAGTCCAGGGCCACGCCGCCTTCGTCGAGCAGCTTGACGGTGTCAGGGCCTTTGGACTGCAACCACCACTGCACCGGGTGCAGGGCTGCGAAGTCGCGCAGACGCTGCACGTCATCCGCGCCCAGCGGTTCCATGTGACGCAAAACCAGGGCAGTGACTTGCGCGCCGACGGCCACCTCGATTTGCGGCAAGCGGTCACGCTCGTTCATGGCGGTCAGCAGTTCGCGCAGCGGCACCAACAAGGCGCTCAGGTGCGGCGGCAGCACTTCGCAACTGTCCATGTCGGCCACATAGCTCGATTTGCGCTCGTGAAAACCCACCAACATCTTGTTCTTTTTGAGCACGAAGCGCGCCGACAAACGAGCTCGGTATCGATAGCCCCAAGCCGGGCCTTCGATGGGTCGCAACACGCGCTCGGGCTTGACTTTGCCCAAGTGCCACAGGCCGTCTTCGAGCGCCCGCTGTTTGGTGGCGACTTGCGCGCCGACGTGCAAGTGCTGCAATTTGCAGCCGCCGCAAATGCTGAAGTGCGGGCACGGGGGTGTGACGCGTTGTGAGCTGTTGCGGCGCAGCGCCGTCATCGATGCTTGCTCCCAATTGTTCTTTTTGCGGTGCACTTGCACCTGCACCTGTTCACCCGGCAAAGCGCCTTCGATGAACACCACCTTGCCTTCGCTGTTGTGGGCGACGCCCTGGCCTTCGAGGTCAAGTGACTCGACGTTCAGCCACTCATCTTTTGCCGTCATGACGGCAGCGATTCACGCCGCTTCACTGAGCTCAATCAGCGCGCAGGCAACAGCTTGAGCGGATCGACGGGCTTGCCCATTTTGCGCAGCTCAAATTGCAATTGCACCCGGTCGCTATCGCTCGACCCCATGTCAGCAATGCGCTGACCGCGTTTCACCGTCTGGTCTTCCTTGACCAAGAGAGTTTGGTTGTGGGCGTAGGCGGTGAGGTAAGTGTTGTTGTGCTTCAAGATGACCAAATTGCCGTAAGCACGAAGGCCCGACCCGGCATAGACCACGCGCCCATCGGCAGCCGCAAACACAGGGTCGCCGGCCTTGCCCAAAATCGCCACACCTTTGCTGGTGCCTTCGACAAACGGAGCCGCCACCGCGCCAGCGGCGGGCCACATCCAAGCGATGTCGTCATCGCCTTCGCGCGCAGCAGGTGCAGCTGCGGGAGCTGTCACTGGGGCGGCGGCGGCAACGGTCGGTGCAGCAGGCACAGCCGCTGCCGTCGGTGGCTTGGCGTCGAGCGGCCTGACTTCCACCTTGGCCTGCGTGACAGGACGCGTTCCCACGGCGGCAGGATCGGTGCCCGGTGGCACCACACGCAGCACCTGGCCGACCTCAATGATGTTGGGGTTGTCCAAATTGTTCCAGCGCACCAAGTCTTTCCAGTTTTGCCCGTTCTCCAGGCCCACACGGATCAAGGTGTCACCGGGCTTGACGCTGTAGTAACCCGGTTTGCCTGCGTTCTCGGCACCCGGCAAAGGCTTGACGACAGACCCATTTTCGACCGCGGGCGATGTTGCGGCGCTCGCAGCCGGAATTGCGGGCCGCACAGCGCCGCTTCTGTCTTCCACAGGTGCACGGTTGGTCGAGGCGCAGCCTGAAACGAAGATGGCCGAGACCAAGGCAATTGCAGCGGCAGCGATGTGCGCCGCTGACTGGGCGCGGTCGGGCGTGTGTGTTGGCAAAATCATTTCAACAAACCATTCCAGATTTAAGAGGGACAAACTGCACCGTCTCAAAGACGTGCCGCTCGAAGCCGCGTTCGGTGTGATCCACCACCACCAAGGCTTGGCGGGACGAGCCCATTTCCACGGGTGCCACCAACCGACCACCCAACGCCAATTGAGCCAACCAAGCATCGGGCAACGCGTCGCCACCGGCCGCAGCAATGATGCTGTCGTAGGGCGCATTCGGTGCATGCCCCCGCATTCCATCACCATACACCAGCCGCATCGAAGCGCCCAGCTCTTGGACCAGCAACTCGCGTGCTTTGTCGTGAAGCGCTTTCAGCCGTTCCACCGACACCACCTGCTTGGCCATGCAGGCCAACACGGCCGCCTGATAGCCGCAGCCGGTGCCGATTTCCAGCACTTTGCCCAAGCTGCTGGAGGCGCGCGCTTGCGCCGCGCCCATCAACAATTCAATCATGCGCGCCACCACCGACGGCTTGGAAATGGTTTGACCATGACCGATCGGCAAACTGGTGTCTTCGTAGGCTTGGATCACCAACGCCGAGTCGACAAAACGGTGACGCTGCACGCTCGCCATGGCGTTCAAAACCATGGGATGTTGGATGCCACCCGCGCGCAAGCGCTCGACCATGCGCGCACGCACATCGGCTGAATCCAGGCCCACGCCAGATGGCGACTTTGAGTGGGCTGCGTGATCTACCGAGTGCTGCAAAAGCGCTTGCGGTCGCAATACCGAGCGAGCCGCTGCGATGGCGGCTGAGGGTGCAGCCACAGGGCGCACAGGAACGGGCTTGAGAACGACAGCCGGGGCTTTGATCACCTTGGGCGCGGCCGCCAGTTGATTCAAGCGCAGCGGAAATTTGCTGACTTTGGGCGGCTTGTTCTCGGTGTGACTCATCCCTCGGCTCTGCCCGTCGCTTGGCCAGGCACGCCACTCGCCAACCAAGTTTGCCAATCGGGCACCGCAGCGTGGTCGGTCAGGTCAACTTGCAGTGGTGTGATGGAAACGCGGCCGTTGGCAGTGGCGTGAAAATCGGTGCCTTCACCTGCCACGCGCGCATCGCCTGCCGGGCCTATCCAATACATCGTGTCGCCACGCGGGCTGAGCTGGCGGATCAGTGCTTCGCTGGAATGACGGCGACCCAAACGCGTGATTTGCAGCGGCAATTGGTCTGCATCGGCGCGGTTGGGAATATTCACGTTGAGCAAAAACGGTGAGCGTGCTGGCGCGCTTGCGTTTGCAGTTGCGTTTGCGTTTGCGGTTCCCTTGTGGGGCAACTGCCCCAGCACGTGTTGGATGACCTTGCGCGCAACACGCGCAGCGGCGTCAAGGTCGGCCCAGCCTTTTTCGACCTGCGAAAAAGCGATCGCCGGAATGCCAAACAAAAAACCTTCCATTGCCGCCGCAACGGTGCCTGAGTAGAGCGTGTCGTCGCCCATGTTGGCACCTTGGTTGATGCCCGACACCACCAAATCGGGACGTTGAGGCAACACGCCGGTCAGGGCCAAATGAACACAGTCGCTGGGCGTGCCGTTGATGTACAAAAAGCCGTTGCTGGCGGTGAATACCGACAGCGGTCGGCCCAAGGTCAGTGAGTTGGAAGTGCCGCTGGCGTTTTGTTCGGGGGCCACCACATCGAGCTCACCCAAACCTTCGCAGGCCTTGACCAAAGCCGCCAGTCCGGGGGCCAGGTATCCGTCGTCGTTCGCAATCAAGATTCGCATGGCCCGATTGTAGGCAGTCACATTGGCAGCAGCATTGGCAATCGCAGCGTCCGCGGTCACTTCAGCGACGCCGTGAACTTGGGCAGCTGCCTATCATCCCGCCACAAACAACGGTCTTCTGGAGATCTTCACATGCACGCTTGGACTTGCCTCACCACCGATGGCCCCGACGCCTTGGTCTGGACTGAAAGCCCCACCCCCGAGCCGCAACCGGGCGAAGTGCGCGTGGCCATCCGCGCGGCCAGTTTGAATTTTCCCGATCTGCTGATTGTGCAAGGCAAGTACCAAATTAAGCCGCCGCTGCCTTTTGTGCCGGGCTCGGAATACGCCGGTGTGGTGGAAGCTTTGGGCGAAGGCGTGGCAACCACGCACCCGCATTTGAAAGTCGGTCAAGCAGTCGCCGCATTCGGTGGCTTGGGCGGCTTTGGCACCCACGCTTGCGTGAACGCCAACTTGGTGATGCCGCTGCCTGCGGGCTTTTCATTCGAAGACGCAGCAGCCTTCATTTGTACTTATGGCACCACCCACCATGCGCTGATGGACCGTGCTGCACTGAAGGCCGGTGAAACCGTGTTGGTGCTGGGTGCTGCGGGCGGTGTTGGCACAGCAGCCATCCAAATTGCGAAGGCTGCAGGGGCGCGCGTGATCGCGGCCGCATCAAGCCTTGAGAAGTGCAACTTTTGCGCCGAGCTGGGTGCCGACGCCACCATCAACTACGGCAGCGCCAACATCCGCGAAGAACTCAAAGCGCTGACCGGCGGCAAAGGCCCCGACGTGGTGTACGACCCTGTGGGCGGTGACTTGGCCGACCCGGTGTTTCGCTCCATAGGCTGGCGCGGCCGCTACTTGGTGATTGGTTTTGCGCAAGGCGGCATCCCGGCTTTGCCCTGGAATTTGGCGCTGCTGAAAGGCGCATCCATCGTGGGCGTTTTTTGGGGCGAGTTTGCGCGCCGCGAGCCTGCCCACAACGCGCGCGCGTTGGCTGAGTTGGCCGCTTGGTATGCGCAGGGCAAGATCAAACCGGTGATTGACAGGGCTTTGCCCATGGCCGCTTTGCCGGACGCTTTCGCCCGCATGGGCAGCCGCCAAGTTCACGGCAAATTGGTGATGACGAACCCGCGGACGAACCCGATGACCAACCCAGCTTGAAACACCAAAAGCCAGAGTGATGCATGTGACAGATTTCACCTTTTCGCCTGCTACGATGCCCAGGAGATAAAAATACAGGCAAAGCCATGGCGGTGAAGGTATTGATCGTTGAAGACAACCCGGTGGCGCGCAGCTTTCTGTGCCGTGTGGTGCGCGAGAGCTTCAGTGACGACATTGCCATCGTCGAAGCGGGCGACTTGGAAACCGCGCGCCGTCACGTGCGCTCTACTTGGGCCAATCCGGCCGTGGCACCCGTCGCTCCTTTCAAGCTCGCCTTGGTCGATTTGGAGCTGCCAGATGGCAACGGCATGGAGTTGTTGGCCGAGCTGGCTGGCTACCCTGCCACCAAGATCGTCACCACGCTGTATTCGGACGACGACCATCTCTTCCCTGCCCTGCAATGCGGTGCCGATGGCTACTTGCTGAAGGAAGACCGCTTCGAAGTTTTGGTCGAAGAACTTCAAAAAATTGTGCGCGGGCAACCGCCGCTGTCGCCCGCGATTGCACGGCGCTTGCTGACCCACTTCCGTCACAGCAACGCCCCAGGCACGGAAGCCCCCAGTCCACCCACGCCGAGCGGCTTCGTCAGCAGCCGCCCGATACCTTTCGTGCGCAGCAGCGCGCCGTCTGACCACGAACGGCTCACACCACGCGAAAGCGAAGTTCTCACCTACCTGAGCAAAGGTTTCACCATCAAAGAAATCGCCAACTTGATGGGCATCAAGTGGTTCACGGTGAATGATCACATCAAGTCGATTTACAAGAAGTTGAACGTGTCCAGCCGCGCCGAAGCCGCCGTGCTGGCCAGCAAACAGGGCTTGGTGTAGCGCGTTGGGCTGAGCCGCTGGCCCTCACACGGCGCACCTCACACCCCGCACCTCACACCACCCACCAGCTTCTTTAAACATTGAGCCGCCCATGTCGCGTTGGCTCAACAAAGCAAAACCTAAGTTCGCGTCAGCTCCGCCACACGCCGAGGGTTTGTCCGCAGACCACCGCGCTTTCAGCTTGGCGACGGCACCAGACTCAGACTTCAACACCGTTTTCCCCGAATTCGAAGAAGCTTCCGCGCACCGGACTGCACGATGGATGGGTTGGCGGCTGCGCCTGTTGGTCATCACGGCGCTGGTGGGTTGCGTGGGCTTGTTTTGCGTGGTGCGCTGGATCGCCGACAGCGTTCATCTCGACGCCAGTTGGCGCTCAGACGGCAAGGGCCGCCTGGAATTGGTCTCGTCGGGCGACGCGGAGCTGAGGCCGTTTTCAGGCCAAGTTTTGGTTGGCCTGGTGGGCTTGGACGAGCGCCTCACGCCCAATGGCACCTCGGCCGCCGCGCCCACAGGGGCTGTGATCGAAACACCCGCGCTGGCTTTGCAGCGCTCTGCGCGCTGGATCATCAACGATGCGCAGCGCGCTCAAGCCCAAGCGCTGCAAGCCGCGCTGGCGGCGGCCACATCGCACGCGGCCGTGCGCTTGTATTTCGCCAACGGCGATCTCGTTGATGCGCGCACCACGCCGCGCGGCTATTGGGGCTTGGGCGCGATGTTTTGGCTGCTCTGTATCGCGGCACTGGCTATGTATTTGATGGCCATGGTGGTGATGTTGTCGCGACCGTCAGTGCGCAATTTGCTCTACGGTGTGATGGCTTTGTGTCAAAGCGGCAATTTGCTTTTCATTGCCCTGGAGTCGGTGTCTGACTTGGGCTTGCCTGTGGCCTTGTCGTCACTGAATGTGGCGGTTCGCATGGCGCTGGACCTGTTCACTGGCGCGGCCATCGTGCACGCCACTTGCCTGCATCCGCGCCGCTTGCCGGGCGCCAATACGCTTGCGCTGGGCGCTTGGCTGTCCACCGCGGCGCTGCTGGTGTTGGCGGGCGGCGGCCAGCTCACGCACTTGTGGTGGTGGGCGCAAGGCTGGATGGGCGGTTTGGGTTTGCTCGCCATCGGCTTGCTGACCTGGTCTTACCGACTTGAGCCTCACCCGGTGGCAGAAATGCTGCGCCGCTTCGGTTGGGTGGCGGTGGCCAGTTGGCTGCTCTTGACCATCGCTTTGGCCGCAGCCGACCGGGTGCCGGGCTTGCAGCTGAATGTCGCGGCCATAGGCTCTATGACTTGGTACGTGTTTTTTGCGGCCATCTTTTTGCTGGTGCCCTTCATCTCGAAATCGCGCCAAGCCATGCGCGAATTCGCGTTGCTGGGGGCCATCAGCACCGTGGCCACGTCGCTTGATCTGATGTTTGTGGCGGTGTTTTCATTGGGTCAATTTGCGTCGCTGAGCTTGTCTTTGTTTTTGTCTTTGGCGGTGTATGCCGGCGCGCGACAGTGGTTGTTGAATCAGCTCGTGGGCAACCACATTTTGACCACCGAGCGCATGTTTGAGCACCTCTACCGCATCGCCCGCGAAGTCGAAGCGCGGCCCGAACGCACTGCCGCACTGCTGGCCCAGTTGCTGCGCGAATTGTTCGAACCCATGGAGGTCACGGTCATCGCCAAGCGCAGCCGCCAAACACGCATCGTCGCCGACGGCTCGGCCATGATCTTGCCGGTGCCCGCACTGCAAAGCGCTGAAGACTCGCAGGCGCAGTCCATCATGATTCGATTTGCGCAGCGCGGCCGGCGCTTGTTCATCTCGGAGGACGCTCGCCTTACCGATCGCATCATCGAGCAGCTGCGCCGCGCCGTGATGTTTGACAAAGCTGTGGAGCAGGGCCGCACCGAAGAGCGCAAGCGCTTGGCGCAAGACCTGCACGACGACATCGGCGCGCGCTTGCTCACGCTCATGTACAAGGCGCAAGACCTGGAAATGGAGCAGTACATACGCCACACGCTGCAAGATTTGAAAACGCTGACGCGCGGGCTGGCGGCGTCAAACCACCGCTTGTCGCACGCCGCAGCCGAATGGAAAACCGACTTGTCGCATCGCCTGGCTGCGGCGCAAATCAAATTGGGCTGGGCCTTCAGCACCGACGCCGACCCGCTGCTCAGCGTGGGCCAGTGGTCGGCGCTAACGCGCGTGATGCGTGAGTTGGTGAGCAACTCCATCGCCCACGCGCAAGCGCTGCAAGTTGACATTGAACTGCGCTTGGAGGCCGAGCGTTTGGAGTTGACCGTCACTGACAACGGCTGCGGCCGCAACCCGCGCGCTTGGGCGCACGGCTTGGGCTTGGGCGGTGTGCGCAAACGTGTGAAGCAATTGGGCGGAGAGGTGGAATGGCGCGAGGCCTTGCCCTGCGGCATCGCCTGCAAAGTCATCATTCGCGAGCTGTCGCAGCCCCGCGGCGTTTGACGCTCGACCCTGAACCTTGGAGGAAACAACATGATTGTTCGCATCGACATCGACGGCAGCGAAAACTTACTTTTCGACTATCGCGTGTGCCACGAGTCGGAAGATTTGTATGCCGATGCTGGCTTGGCTTCGGTCGTCGAAAGCTTGGTGGCGGCTGTGGAGGGCTTGCCGCCCGAGGTCATCGGCGTCGAAGTGAGTTACCGAGGCGTGGTGTCAGGCACCTATCCGTTGCAGGTGATTGCCATGAACCTGGATCAGGTGGCCACGCACGCGGTGAACACGACCGAAGCCATCGAGGAAGCCCGCGGCTGACGGTTTGGGCGCCGGGCTGGGGTGCAGTTTTGCACTGGCCTCAAGTTGCTACATCGCCGTGCCGACAACATCCTGAAGACCTGCCACTTTGCAGTGTCTAGACGCTCGGTGCGCAGGCGTTTGCATGCGCACCAAGTACACACAGGGATACCCATGAGCAGTTTGGCCGCCCCGACACCCGTCGTCATTGCAACTTCCACATCGGACGCCAGACCTTCAGCCGATGCGGGCTACTTCCAGCACCACGGCTTTTGGTCGCCCGGTGTGCGGCTGTTTCGCTCGCTGCATTTCAAGAGCAAGGCGCTGATCATCTCAACCGCATTCTTGGTGCCCATTGTGATGTTGGCGGTCACGCTGTGGAACAGCACACAAGACATTGTCGATTTCGCGAATAAGGAGCGCGCAGGGGTCGTCGCTCTGCGACTGCTGGTTCCGGTTTACCAAAACGTGCTGGAGGTTCGCAACGCCACACGCGCCAAGTTGTCGGGCTTTGACTCTGCCGCCGACTACGTCAAGGCACGCGAAAAAACCGAGAAATCTTTGGCAGATTTGAAAGCCTCGGTCGCAAATGGCCAGGATCCGCTGGCCTTGGCACCCGCCATCGCCAAGCTGGAAGCCGCTTGGCAAGCCACGGCGAAATCCAACAACGGTGCCGACGCAGAAGGGCGCACGGTGTTTGGCCCCGTGACCGCTGCACTGACCGAGTTGTTGGTCAAGGTGGGGGACGATTCCAACCTCGTGCTTGACCCCGACGTCGACAGCTTCTACTTGGTCAATGCCATGGTGTTGACCTTGCCGCAAGCCGCAGAGGACGTGGGCCAGGTGTGGGGTTGGGGCACTTTCGCGCTGACCAAGGGCGGCTTGGACGAAAAGAACGGCAAGCGTTTTCACGCCTGGACTACCAACGCACAAACCAAGCTGGCAGAAACGCGAACCTACGTGGGACGCGCCGTGGCGTTCAACGCCTCACTGAAATCGAAAATTGACCAAGCTCCGCTCGACACCGCAAGTAACTTCGTCAACGCGACGGCGCAGACGCTGGAGTCGAACAAGGGCGACGCCGCGAAGTTGTACGCCGACGGCCGCGCTGCGACCACGGGTTTGTTTCAAATTTACGCCAGCGCTTTGACAGAACTCGACGGCTTGCTGGTGGCGCGCAACAACACCGCCTTGCAAGCCCGCAACGTCCGCTTTGCGGTGGTCACACTTTGTCTGCTGGTGGCGGCTTATTTGTTTTACTGCTTCTACGCCGTGTCGCAAGGCGGCCTGAACCAAGTCAAACGCCATCTGGCCAGCATGACCGAGGGCGATCTCACCCACACGCCAACGCCTTGGGGCAAGGACGAAGCGGCCGAATTGATGGTGTCTTTGCACCGCATGCAAGCGTCTTTGTTGAACATCGTGTCACGCGTGCGCGCCTCGTCAGTGGCAATGGTGGATGCCAGCACGGGCATCGCAAAAGGATCGCAAGACTTGTCGGCGCGCACCTTACAGACTTCTTCGAATCTGGAGGAAACCGCCTCGTCGATGGAAGAAATCTCGTCGACCGTGAAACACACCGCCGACAGCGTGCGCGAAGCTGCAGCCGTGGCTGCGAGCAATTCCCAAACGGCTTCTCGCGGCGGCGCGGTCATCGCCGAAGTGGTCAGCACCATGCATGGCATCAACGCGTCGTCGAAAAAGATCGGCGACATCATTGGCACCATCGACGGCATAGCCTTCCAAACCAACATCTTGGCTTTGAATGCGGCAGTGGAAGCTGCGCGGGCGGGTGAGCAAGGCCGTGGTTTTGCCGTCGTGGCAGCCGAAGTGCGCAGCTTGGCGCAGCGCAGCGCGCAAGCAGCGCGCGAAATCAAAACGCTCATCACCGCCAGCGTTGAACGGGTCGAGTCGGGTGCCAAAGTGGTGAAAGGCGCGGGCGACACCATGAATGAGCTGGTCGCGAATGCGCAGCGCATCAACAGCTTGCTGTCGGAAATTTCCACTGCTGCGAGCGAACAGAGCAGCGGTGTCGCACAGGTGGGTGCGGCCCTCAACGATCTGGACCACATGACCCAGCAAAACGCCACATTGGTCGAACAAACCGCGACCGCCGGATCGGCACTGAAAGTTCAAGCGCAAGCCTTGGTGCTTGAGGTGGCGCAGTTCAAACTGCCCGCATGAGCTGCACAAATCGCACACGCCACGTCTGAAGTCCAAACACTGGGACTTCAACGCCCACAAAAAAAGCAGCCCGAGGGCTGCTTTTTCATTGGTTACTTGGGGTGGCTGATGGGGCTCGAACCCACGACAACAGGAATCACAATCCTGGACTCTACCAACTGAGCTACAGCCACCACTGAGTGCAAATTATAGAACCAAGCTCAACGGCTGACGTGCCTGCTGCGGCCGCTTTCAGTTTGCTGTTGTAGCCGCGGCACCCGAGGCCGCTGCGGCAGGTTTGACAGTCACCTTGAAGCGGGTCTTCAGGGCGGCGTAATAAGCCTGTGATTCGGCACTTTCCCAAGCCTGCAAATACTGCGCTTGGCCTTGGGTGGCATCGGCCGCCACAGGGTCGCGGCCCAACAGCTTCACCACCTTGGCCACGGCGTAACCTTGTGCGCCCAAGTCAACTCCCACGAACGCCGGCAAGGTGGCCGAAGGTGCACGCAGCACGGCGTCCAAAATCGAACGCGGAACATTCTTGGCCGAGGCACGCGACACGGTTTGGGCGGCACTGCCCATGTCGGTGTCAGGCGCGGCTTTCAACGCCGCTAAGCGTGCTTCGCCTTCTTTGCGGGCGGCAGCGCTGGCCTGCGTCGCAATGACGCGCTCACGTATTGCGGCAGTCACGTCGGCCAGTGGCAGCAAACGCGACGGTGCGTACTGAACGACGCGGCCTGACACCAATTGGTTGGGGCCTGTTTCCACTGCGTCGGTATTGCGCTTCTTCTGGATGGCGTCATTGCCAAACAGCGCCTCCAAAAACTTGGCGCTGGCCATGGGCCCAGTGGCACCGGGGGCTGCTGCGCGTGTCACGCCAGCGGCGGTTTTCAGCTCCAGCTTGAATTTCTGGACCGCAGGCTTGAGGCTGTCTGATTGCTCGTAAACGATGTTGGTGAACTCAGATGCCAATTCGGTGAACTTCTTTTGCGCAAGCTGCTTGCGAACCTCTTCTTCGATTTCTGGGCGCACGGCATCAAAGGGCTTCTTGTCGCCACCCCGCACAGAAGTGAGTTGAATGATGTGAAAGCCGAAATCGCTTTCCACCACGCCGCTGATCTCCCCTGCTTTCAGCGCAAAAGCACTGTCTTCGAAAGGCTTGACCATGGCACCACGGGCAAAGAAATCGAGGTCACCACCTTGCGCTGCCGAGCCGGGATCGTCGGAATTTTTGCGTGCGGTTTCCGCAAACGCGGCGGGTGTTTTCGTAACCACCGCCAGCAAGTCGGTTGCCTTGGCCTTGGCCTTTTCACGATCAGCCGCCGGTGCTGATTTTTCGGCCTTGATGAGGATGTGGCTGGCGCGACGTTCTTCCGGCGCGGTGTAGCGCTTGACGTTGCTCTCGTAGTACTCGCGCAGCTTGTCGTCTGGCACGGTGATGCCTTTTTTCAAGGCTTCCAAGTCGAGCACCACGTACTCAATGCTGGCTTGCTCGGGCGCTTGAAATTGCGCCGCGTTGGCCGGGTCTTTGTAGTATTTTTCTATGTCGGCGTCGGTCGGTGTAATTTTGCCGATTTGGTCTTTCGCATCGAAGCGCTGCACCTGGATTTCGCGCTGCTGAAACATGGCGTCGAGCGCGCTGGATGTGTTGCTAAGGGGTGCAAAACCAGAGGCTGCAATGCCCTGCGTGACTTGGCGCACCGTCAGGTCTTGGCGCAGTCGTTGTGCAAACAGTTCTGACGACATGCCTTGGGCCGAGAGCGCGTCTTTGTTGACGCTGCCGTCGGGGTTGCGCAAAAACGCAAACTGCGGATCGGTGCTGAACAAACGCTGCAAGCGGTCGTCGGTCGTCGCGAGTTTGAGTGAGTCGGCGGCGGCCAACATCACGCGCTGACGCACCACGCCGTCAAGCGCCATGTTCTTGATTTCGGGGCTGTCTAAAAACTTCGGGTCTGCGCCCGGGTTTTGACGGCGTATGCGCTCGACTTGGTCGCGGTGCGCGTTGTCCCATTCGGCTTGCGACACCGAATGGCCATCGACCTTGGCGACGGTGCCGCGGGCACCGTCACTGAATTTGCTGTAGCCGTCAATGCCAAAAAAAACAAACGACGGAATGATGAGCAACACCAAAAGGGCGAGTGCGACACGCGTGTGGGCGCGGAAAAAATCAAACATGGTGAAGAACCTCGACTTGCAGTGCGGAATGCGGAGCGCGGAGTGCAGAGTGAGAGGCCCGGATGTGCAGGCCCCAAACGCGACAAAGGCGAACCTGAGTTCGCCTTTTGATGCGCTGACAAAAAGTCAGCGCCGAATCTAAATTTTAACCGACCAGCTTGCTATCGATTTTGAACCACAAGCTCTGCTGTTGTGGTGGGTGCTGAGGGGCTCGAACCCCCGACCTACGCCTTGTAAGGGCGCCGCTCTACCAACTGAGCTAAGCACCCAAGCTGGTGCGTGATTAAAGGCTCATCAATTCAGGTGATCCTTGAGCGCCTTGCCCGGGCGGAATTTAGGAACCTTGGCCGCCTTGATTTTGATGGTGGCCCCAGTGCGCGGATTGCGGCCTGCGCGCGCAGCGCGCTTGGTGACACTGAAGGTGCCGAAGCCCACCAGCGAGACGCTGTTGTTCTTTTTGAGCGTTGATTTCACGCCGCCGATCAAGGCCTCCAGGGCGCGAGCCGCAGCCGCTTTGGAGATGTCCGCCTGCTTGGCGATGTGTTCGATCAATTCGGATTTATTCACAAAAGGTGCCCCCTCTAAAGGATGTTTTTGAAAGCTCAGTGGCGATGTTGGGATGAAGTCTGGCTGCCGCGTTTGGTGTCAAGGAAGGTCGTTTTGTGGTTCGATTGAAGTCACGAAAAAAGTCCTTGCGCCGCCAATTCATTACAGCCGCGCAGCACCTGGGTGTCAAGCGCGGATGCGCATTCTATTCGCAATCAACTGTGTACTTAGGGGGTGCGCAGTTGACAAGTAGCAAGCTCGCCAGACTCAGCGAACGCACCGACCCATCGCGTCAAAGCGCAGTTGGCGGCGCAGTGGGTTGCAATATTGGCGGTGAGACGGGCCGCATGACGCAGGCCACGCCCACCACGGTCAGCACCATGCCGAGCAGCATCAGCGGGCTCAATGTCTCACCGAAGATCAGCCACGCCATCAGCGCGGTGGTGGGCGGCACCAAGAACATCAAACTCGCGACTTGCGTGGCCGCCCCGCGCTGCAACAAAAGATACAGAAGCGAACTGCCACCCAAGGTCAAACCCAGCACCGACCACGCCAGCGCCGCCGCCAAATTAAGGTGCCAGACCACCGCCTCGCGTTCGATCAACGCCAGGGGCGCGCACACCACCAAGGCTGCGAGCAACTGCACAAAACTCGCCGTGCGCACATCGCAGGGGGTCACAAAACGTTTTTGATACAGGCTGCCCGCGGTGATGCTGAGCAATGCAAAAACCGCCAAGCCCAAGTTGAGGGCGTTCAGTTCACCGGCGCCCAACTTGCGCCACACCACCAGCACCAAACCGCCAAATCCCAACACCAAACCTGTCCACTGCACCAAGCCCATGCCCATGCCCATGCCCATGTCTGAACCCGAACCCAAACGCGCAGCTTGCTTGTTGGGTCGGCTCAAACCACTGAGCCACAGCGCCGTCAGCACCGGTTGCAAGCCGACCAGCAGCGCCACCGTGCCAGCGCCGATGCCCGCTTTCACAGCCGCCCACACGCCGCCCAAATAGCCAGCGTGCATCAACACACCCACAGCAGCCAAGTGAAAAAACTGCGCCCTGCTGCGCGGCCACACGGCTTTTGAAAACGCCACCCAGGCGGCGAAGCACAGCACCGACAACGCAAAGCGCATCGCCAAAAAAGTCAGGGGTGGAGCGTGCGGCATGGCGAAGCGCGCGACGATGAAGCCGGTGCTCCAGATGGGCACAAACAACCACGGCATGGCGCGTGCAAACAAACTCACCGGTGCGCCCAAGGCAGAACCACTCAACGCACTTTGGCGCGAATTTCAGGCAGCGCTTTTTGCAAGTAATACACCATCGACCAAATGGTCAACACGGCCGAAATGTAGATCAGCACCGTGCCCCAAAAGTGGGTGTCGATGAGGCCAAAAATCTTGTCGTGATAGAGCAAAAACGGAATGGCCACCATTTGGACCACAGTCTTGAGCTTGCCCAGCATGTGCACCGCCACACTGCGCGACGCTCCGATTTGCGCCATCCATTCACGCAGAGCCGAAATGGCAATTTCGCGGCCGATGATGACCAACGCCACCAATGCGTGCAGGCGATTCAGGTGCACCAGCACCAACAACGCGGCGCAGACCAAAAATTTATCGGCCACGGGGTCGAGGAAGGCACCGAAAGACGATGTCATGTTGAGGCGGCGCGCCAAATAGCCGTCGGCCCAGTCGGTCAGTGCCACCACGATGAAGAGTGCGGTGGCCACGGTGTTGCGGGTGGGCCAGTCAACATCAAGATAAAAAACACCCACCACCAGCGGGATGGCCACGATGCGCGCCCAGGTCAGCAAGGTTGGCAAATTGAAGAACATGGGGCGGGTGGACAGTGAGGTAAGAGCGGACAGCGCGACCGGCGTCCGCCCTATCGATCGAGTGTACGGGGCTTGAATTTGCGGTCGTCGGCGAACAAGAAGGTCTCGGTGAACTGCCACGGTTTGGGCAGGCGCGACACATCGCCGTAGGGTGCCGCGCGCTTGACGGCGGCGATGGCCAATTGCACGGTGTCGGCGGCTTGTGTGGGCACACGCAGCACGTCCACACGGCGCACGCTGCCGTCGGCGTTGAGTTCAATTTCAAGCACTGGGATGGCCAACAAGATGTCTGGCACCGGCCCCATGTAAGTCGCGTCTGGATGCGCCGCAACCAAGCGCTTGGCAGCTTGCAGCCGCACCTCGTTCCAGTTGCGCACAGGGTCGGGAGCGGGCAGCCGAGCAGGTGCTGACAGCGCGGCCATGTTGGCGGGCGGCGGTGGCACAGGACGCGACGGTGCGGCAATGGCGTTGGGGGCCGTGGGTTGAGCGTTCGAGCCCGCCTGCGGCACGGGCGGCAACGGAGCAACCGGCGCTGAGCTTGGCAAAGGTCTCATGGGGGCCATGGGTGTGGAGCATCCCCACAACAGCGCGGTGGAAAGAAGGGTGATCATCAGTAGGCTTGCAGGCCGACCAGCGTTTGACGAATGTTCAATGCAATGCACGATAAATTTCCTCTGCGAGTTCTCTGGAGATTCCGTCTACGGTAATCAAGTCTTCGACGCTGGCGCTGCCCACGCCGCGCACGCCGCCGAA
>JANYJJ010000195.1 GCA_025358485.1 Burkholderiales bacterium
GGTAATCGATTTGCATCGTCACCTTGCCGTCGGCCACTCGGCGGTACGGGGTTTCCAGGAAGCCGTACTCGTTCAACTGTGCGTACAAAGCCAGCGAGTTGATCAGGCCGATGTTCGGGCCTTCGGGGGTTTCAATCGGGCAGACGCGACCGTAGTGCGTGGGGTGTACGTCGCGCACTTCGAAACCAGCACGTTCGCGGGTCAAGCCGCCAGGGCCCAGAGCCGAGACACGACGCTTGTGCGTGATCTCCGACAGCGGGTTGGTTTGATCCATGAACTGGGACAACTGCGAGGCACCGAAAAACTCTTTCAACGCGGCCGAAATTGGCTTGGAGTTGATGAGGTCGTGCGGCATCAGGGCTTCAGTTTCAGCCTGGCCCAAACGCTCTTTCACAGCCTTTTCGATGCGAGCCAAGCCTGAACGGTACTGGTTTTCAGCCAGCTCGCCCACGCAGCGCACGCGCCGGTTGCCCAAGTGGTCGATGTCGTCAACTTCGCCGCGACCGTTGCGCAATTCGACCAGGATTTTCACGACGTCGAGGATGTCTTCATTGGCCAGCGTCATCGCGCCTTCGGCGGCATTGCGGCCCACGCGGGCGTTGAACTTCATGCGGCCCACGCGCGACAGGTCGTACGTGTCGGGGTTGTAGAACAGACGGTGGAACAAAGCTTCCACCGCGTCTTCAGTCGGCGGCTCGCCGGGACGCATCATGCGGTAGATGGCCACGCGTGCTGCCAACTGGTCGGCGGTTTCGTCAGACGCCAAGGTCTGCGAAATGTAGGCACCTTCGTCGAGCTCGTTGGTGTACAGGCAAGGAATTTCCTTGATGCCGGCCACTCGCAGCTTCTTCAGCAACGCTTCGGTCAACTCATCGTTGGCCTTGGCGAGAATTTCACCGGTGTCGGCATCGACCACATTGCGAGCCAAATTGCGGCCTGACAAATAGTCTTCTGGCACGCTGATGAATTTGGTTTCGGTGGTTTCCAGCGTGCGGGTGTGACGCGCGGTGATGCGCTTGTCTTTTTCGACCACGACCACACCGTTTTTGTCGGTGATGTCGAAGCGCGCGATTTCGCCGCGCAGGCGGTCGGCCACAAATTCCATTTGCGCACCCGAATCCATCAGGCGGAAATTGTCGAACACGAAGAAGTGCGCCAGGATGGACTCTGGGTTCAGGCCGATGGCCTTGAGCAAAATCGTCACAGGCATCTTGCGACGGCGGTCCACACGGAAGTACAAGATGTCTTTCGGGTCGAATTCAAAGTCGAGCCACGAGCCGCGGTAAGGAATCACGCGCGCACTGAACAGCAACTTGCCGCTGGAGTGGGTTTTGCCTTTGTCGTGCTCGAAGAACACGCCGGGCGAACGGTGCAACTGCGACACGATGACGCGCTCAGTGCCGTTGACGATGAAGGAGCCGTATTCGGTCATGAGGGGCACCTCGCCCATGTAGACCTCTTGTTCCTTGATTTCTTTGACCGTCTTCGCCTGCGGCGACTCGCGGTCATAAATGATCATTTGCAACTTGGCGCGCACCGCGGCGGCGTAGGTCAAACCACGAACCTGACACTCGCGCGTGTCGAAGGCTGGCTTGGCCATGTTGAATTCGATGAACTTCATTTCCACGAAACCGTTGTGCGAAACAATCGGGAACGCAGACAAGAACGCCGCTTGCAAGCCTTCAGGCTTGCGCTTCATTGGCGACACATCCTTTTGAAGGAAGGCGATGTAGGACTCCTGCTGCATTGTGAGCAGGTAAGGAACCTTCAACACACTTTCGCGTTTGCCGAAGCTTTTGCGAATTCGCTTGCGTTCGGTGTAGCTGTAGGGGGTGGAATGTTGCGCCATGGTTTTTCTCTACTCCTTCTCAGGAAGCTCGGCCTGTGTGCGTGTGCATGCGCGTGTGCAGGGCCCAGCTCCCGTCTGCGACTGTCTGTCTTTCCTTCGCTTGCTTTTCAGTAAGCGAGTGAAGGCGAGTTGAGGTTTGGTGATTGGCCACTACCAATCGCTGGCGGACAACCCCGGCGTTGCACCGGAGTCCGACCAAACCCGTTCTTTGCAGTCGGATCAAAGAACACTTGAAAGGATCTGAATTGTCCAGACTTGACCTTTTCAAGTGTTCTCCAAGGGCTTGCGTGACTCGAAGTCGGCACACGCCAGCCTTGAAGCACAAAAGGCCGGGAGCGCGAAACGCTCCCAGCCTGTTGCGATAACGACGTTTACTTGATGTCTGCCTTGGCGCCGGCTTCTTCGAGCTTCTTCTTGGCGGCTTCGGCATCGGCCTTGGACACGGCTTCTTTGACGGGCTTCGGTGCGCCGTCAACCAGGTCTTTGGCTTCTTTCAGGCCCAGGCCCGTCAGTTCGCGAACGGCCTTGATGACTGACACTTTGTTCGCGCCGAAGTCGGTCAGGATGACGTTGAATTCTGTCTGCTCTTCAACCGCAGCAGCCGCGCCACCACCGCCACCAGCGGCAGGTGCCGACATGGCTGCGGCAGACACACCGAATTTCACTTCGATGGCTTTCACCAGATCGTTGAGGTCCATCACCGACATGCTGTCGAGTGCGGTCAGGAATGCGTCTTTATCAAATGCCATTTGGGGCTCCTAGATTTCGTTGAATGTTGAATTGAAGATGATCAAGCGGCGGGTGCTGCTTCAGCGGCGGCTTCTGGAGCCGCTGGTGCTTCAGCCGCGGCCGCTGCTTCTGTTGCAACTTCTGTTGCAACTTCAGTTACCAGAGCACCCGCACCGCGTTGTTCGGCGATGGCAGCAAGCACACGCGCGATGCGCGAGACTGGAGACTGCATCAGACCCAACAACTGTGCCAGCAGAACTTCTTTGCTCGGAATGGACGCCAGGGCTTTGACCCCGTCGGCACTCAAAGCCTTGCCTGCGTAGGCACCACCTTTGACGACCAGCTTGTCATTGCTTTTGGCAAAGTCGGACATGACTTTGGCCGCGGCGACAGCATCTTCTGAAAAACCGTAGATCAGCGGACCGACCATGCTCTCAGCGGCGACTTCGAACGGCGTGCCAGCGACAGCGCGGCGTGCCAGGGTGTTCTTCAAAACATGAAGGTACACACCCTTGTCACGCGCCTGCTTGCGCAAGTTGTTCAAGTGTTCCACTGTGAGGCCACGGTATTCGGCCAGCGCCAGCGTCTGTGAGCGGGCCACTTGGGCTGCCACATCCGTGATCACGGCTGCTTTCTCGTTGCGATTGAGACTCAAGGTTTGCTCCTCACATCACGTGTTGTTTGGCTGGCTCAGACTGCTTTCAGTCTTTTGCTTGCCTCCCACCACACCAAGGTTCAGCGATTCAACTGTCACGGATAAAAATCCTTGTCAGTGGGATCGCCATCTGCGCTGGCTTGTTGCACACCGCGCTTGCGCGCGGTGTTGCCGTCCATTAAGCGACCACGAAGGGCCGCACCAGCGGTCTTGGATGGCCTGCATAGCTTTTGGTTTTCACCACCTGCTTTGCAGCCCACCAAACTCAAACAGCCGACGCCAGACTCGCGTCGACTTTCTTACTTTTGCGTGACTACTCTTGCGTAAGTACTCGTGCGTAACTGCTCTTGCGTAACTACTCGCGCGTAATTACTCGTGCGTAACTAGTCGTGCGTTAGGCGGCGACTGGCGCAGCGTTGATCGAAGCGATCTCAATCCGGGCACCGACGCCCATGGTTGAGGACACAGCGATCTTGCGCAGATACACGCCCTTGCTGGTGGCTGGCTTGGCTTTGTTCAAAGCCTCGATCAGCGCGCGCAGGTTGCCCACCAATTTGTCGGACTCGAACGAGCGGCGACCAATCGTGCTGTGCACGATGCCGCCTTGTCCACACGGAATTGAACTTGACCGGCTTTGGCGTTGCGCACGGCTTGCGCGACGTCTGGAGTCACAGTGCCGACTTTCGGGTTGGGCATCAGGCCGCGTGGGCCCAAAATCTGACCCAAGGTGCCGACGATGCGCATCGTGTCTGGCGAGGCAATGACCACGTCGAAGTTCATGACACCGGCCTTGATTTGCTCGGCTAAGTCCTCCATGCCGACGATGTCAGCGCCAGCAGCGCGGGCTTCTTCAGCCTTGGCACCTTGCGCAAACACCGCAACGCGTTTGGTTTTGCCGGTGCCGTTGGGCAATACGACAGCGCCGCGAACAACCTGGTCGGATTTCTTGGCGTCAATGCCGAGTTGCACAGCCACGTCGATGGATTCATCGAACTTGGCGGTGGCACAGGCTTTGACAATCACCAGCGCGTTGTCCAGGCTGTACAGCTTGTTGGAGTCAACTTTGCCAGCGGTCGCTTTTTGGCGTTTGGTCAGTTTGGCCATGATCAGACTCCTTCCACGGTCACGCCCATCGAGCGGGCCGAGCCTGCGATGGTGCGAACGGCTGCGTCCAGATCGGCGGCCGTCAGGTCTTTCATTTTCGCTTTCGCGATGTCTTCAATTTGTGCGCGGGTCAGCTTGCCAACCTTGGTCGCGTTGGGTTTGCTCGAACCCTTGTCCAGCTTGATCGCCTTCTTGATCAACACCGTCGCAGGGGGTGTCTTGATGACGAACGTGAACGATTTGTCCGCGAATGCCGTGATGACGACGGGGAGCACCAGTCCGGGTTCCATGGCCTGCGTTTGGGCGTTGAACGCCTTGCAGAATTCCATGATGTTCAGACCACGCTGACCCAGTGCGGGGCCGATCGGGGGCGATGGGTTGGCTTTGCCTGCAGGAATTTGCAGTTTGATAAAGCCGATGATTTTCTTGGCCATGATTTTCCTTAAATCAGAACCCGGGACACCGCGAACAGTGATTTGGATTCCTTGAGTTCAAACGCCAAGGACTGGTTACCTTGGCTCCTCGTACCGCAGTCTCGTTTGCGGCAGCCACGGATGAGGTTTGAGTGATGGTTTGCCAAAGCGGCTCCCCGTCGCTGCGAGCCCTCATCAGGCTCCAAAATCACAGGTCAGACTTTTTCGACCTGACTGAAGTCCAACTCAACCGGTGTGGCTCGGCCAAAAATCGTCACCGACACGCGCACCTTGGATTTGTCGTAATTGACTTCTTCGACCGCGCCGTTGAAGTCGGTAAATGGCCCGTCTTTGATACGCACCAACTCGCCGACCACCCACAACACTTTCGGGCGCGGTTTTTCCACGCCTTCTTGCATTTGGTTGACGATCTTCATGACTTCAGCGTCGGAGATCGGCGACGGGCGATTCTTCGCTCCGCCCACAAAACCAGTGACCTTGTTGGTGTGCTTCACCAAGTGCCAGCTGTCGTCAGCCATCTCCATTTCAACAAGAACATATCCCGGGAAGAAACGACGCTCGGTCACGGCTTTCTTGCCGTTTTTCAACTCAACCACTTCTTCCATCGGCACCAAAATACGACCGAATTTATCTTGCATCTCGGAGCGATCAATGCGCTCGCGCAGATTGCGCTCCACGGCTTTTTCCATGCCCGAATAAGCGTGAACCACATACCAACGTTTGTTGGACGGCAGCGCAATAGCAGCCGCCTCAGTAGGCACCATGGATGCCGTGTCGGTCAGTTGGGACTCGACCGGTTCAACAGATGGGTTCAGGGCTTGATCGCTCATGTCGGTTTCCTTTAGCGCTTCCAGCCCAAGATCAGGTCGTAAAGCACCCATTCCAAAGTCTTGTCTGTCATCCACAAAAACAGCGCCATCACGAACACGAAGGCGAACACATAAGCCGTCATCTGACCAGCCTCTTTGCGCGTGGGCCAAACCACCTTGCGCACTTCGCGAGCCGAGTCGCGACCGTAGGCGATGAGTTGCTTGCCCGGCTCGGAAGTGAAAAAAGTGGCCACGGCCATCAACATCAACACCACCAGGGCGGCCACGCGCACCCACAGATCTTGTTTGGACAGCATGTAAAAAACTGCCACTGCCGCAACAACGAGCACAGCCGCCGCAGCCAACTTGGCTTTGTCGGTGCCGGTCGTAACGGTTTCTACAGGTGCAGGATTCGCCATGGTTTTCAATTCAGTTCAACAACTCGCGTGGCTCCGACCTTGGCTTTGGCTTTGGCGTTGGAAGGCAAAAACTTTTTAAGCAAAGACAGCACATTCCTACATCAGCAACAAAGCCCGACAACCACTTTCGTGATGTGTTCGGGCTGTTACAGCCACCAAGCTCAAACCGCCTTCGGTTTGAAACTTGGCAGGGGCGGAGGGCATCGAACCCCCAACCTCTGGTTTTGGAGACCAGCGCTCTGCCAATTGAGCTACGCCCCTGTGGCTCTCTTTTTTCGTTTTCTTTTTGTTCTTTACAGATCAATCAAGCAATGATTTTCGCCACGACGCCGGCGCCGACGGTGCGGCCACCTTCGCGGATGGCGAAGCGCAGGCCTTCTTCCATGGCGATGGGGTTGATCAGCTTGACGGTGATACTGACGTTGTCGCCTGGCATGACCATTTCTTTGTCCGCTGGCAACTCAACCGCGCCCGTCACGTCCGTGGTGCGGAAGTAGAACTGGGGCCGGTAGTTGTTGAAGAATGGGGTGTGGCGGCCTCCTTCTTCTTTGCTGAGCACGTAGATCTCGGCGGTGAAGTGGGTGTGGGGCTTGACGCTGCCTGGCTTGCACAGCACTTGGCCGCGCTGGACGTCTTCGCGCTTGGTG
>JANYJJ010000196.1 GCA_025358485.1 Burkholderiales bacterium
CACCAAGCGCGAAGACGTCCAGCGCGGCCAAGTGCTGTGCAAGCCAGGCAGCGTCAAGCCCCACACCCACTTCACCGCCGAGATCTACGTGCTCAGCAAAGAAGAAGGAGGCCGCCACACCCCATTCTTCAACAACTACCGACCCCAGTTCTACTTCCGCACCACGGACGTGACGGGCGCGGTTGAGTTGCCAGCGGACAAAGAAATGGTCATGCCAGGCGACAACGTCAGTATCACCGTCAAGCTGATCAACCCCATTGCCATGGAAGAAGGCCTGCGCTTCGCCATCCGCGAAGGTGGCCGCACCGTCGGCGCCGGCGTCGTGGCGAAAATCATTGCTTGATTGTTCTTCTTTCGCGTCTCAGGACGCAGGTTGAGTCAAGTATTCGCGGCCTGGAGGCGAAAGCCGGCCGCACCGCTCTTTAAGGAACCGTCATGCAAAAGCAGAAAATTCGCATCCGCCTCAAGGCGTTTGATTACAAGTTGATTGACCAGTCAGCGCTCGAGATTGTCGACACCGCCAAGCGCACGGGCGCTATCGTCAAGGGTCCCGTGCCTTTGCCAACGCGCATGCAGCGTTTCGACATCTTGCGTTCGCCGCACGTCAACAAAACTTCGCGCGACCAGTTCGAAATCCGCACTCACCAGCGTTTGATGGACATCGTTGACCCGACCGACAAAACTGTCGACGCGTTGATGAAGTTGGACTTGCCAGCGGGCGTAGACGTCGAAATCAAGTTGCAGTAAAAAAGTAAGCCTGCGGGACGGGCAGTTGCGCCTTTGCGCATTTCTGCTACACTCAAAGGCTTCGCTGAAGTTGGACGAACAGTTTGGCCAAACTAAAGCAAGTGAATTCAGCGCGAAAGTTAACCCGAAAGCGTTAACTCAGAAGTGCTAACGCAAAAGCGCCAGCACAAAAGCGCCGAATTCAACAGTCACCCCGGCCAATCGATGTCGGGTGCATTCAACAAAGGCTCCTTCAAGGGGCTGGAGAAAAACATGAGTCTTAGCAATCGTCTTGGATTGCTGGGCCGCAAGGTGGGCATGATGCGCATCTTCACAGACGACGGCGACGCCGTTCCTGTGACGGTGCTTGATGTGTCTAACAATCGCGTTGCTCAGATCAAAACCGCAGAGACAGACGGCTACTGCGCCATCCAAGTGGCGTTCGGTTCGCGCAAAGCCTCGCGTGTGACCAAGCCTGAAGCCGGCCACCTCGCCAAGGCGGGTGTCGAAGCTGGTGAAATCCTCAAAGAATTCCGGGTCGAAGCAGCCGTGGCTGCCGAGTACAAGCCTGGTTCGCAAGTGCCTGTCGGCTTGTTTGCCGTAGGGCAGTTGGTAGACGTGCAAGGCACTTCCATCGGAAAAGGTTTTACCGGCACGATCAAGCGTCACAACTTCAAATCGCAGCGCGCATCGCACGGCAACAGCCGTTCGCACAATGTGCCGGGTTCGATCTCGATGGCGCAGGATCCTGGTCGCGTGTTCCCTGGCAAGAAAATGTCGGGCCAGCGCGGCGACGTGACCAAAACTACTCAAAACCTTGACATCGTCCGCATCGACGAAGTTCGCCAACTGTTGTTGGTGCGTGGTGCGGTGCCGGGCTCGAAAAATGGCCACGTGGTCGTGAGTCATGCGATCAAAGTCAAGGTGAGGCGCGCTGGCGAAGCTGCGGCAGCGCCTGCGAAAGGAGCCAAGTAATGCAGCTCGAGCTCCTCAATGAACAAGGTCAGGCCACGTCGAAAATTGACGCGCCTGACGCTGTGTTTGCGCGTGACTACAACGAAGCTTTGGTGCATCAGATCGTCGTGGCCTTCCAGGCCAATGCACGTCAAGGCACCCGTGCTCAAAAAGACCGTGAAGCAGTCAAGCACTCCACCAAAAAGCCTTGGCGTCAAAAAGGTACCGGCCGCGCACGCGCCGGTATGACCTCATCGCCTTTGTGGCGTGGCGGCGGACGAATTTTCCCGAACAGCCCTGACGAAAACTTCAGTCACAAAGTCAACAAAAAGATGTACCGTGCCGGTATGGCGGCGATCTTTTCCCAGCTGGCTCGCGAAGGCCGTTTGGCCGTGGTTGACAGCCTGACTGTGGATTCGCCCAAAACCAAGCTTCTCGCGGCCAAGTTCAAAGCCATGGGTCTGGATTCGGTGTTGGTCATCTCCGATCAGGTCGATGACAACATGGTGCTGGCGTCGCGCAACCTGCCTAATGTTTTGGTGGTCGAGCCTCGCTATGCCGACCCTCTGTCATTGGTGCACTACAAAAAGGTGCTTGTGACCAAAGCCGCCATGGAACAAATTAAGGAGATGCTGTCATGAGTATTTCCAACGGAAACACTGCCAAGTTTGCTGCAAACCGCTTGGCTCAAGTGCTGATCGCTCCGATCGTGAGCGAGAAGGCCACGATGACCGCGGAAAAGCACAATCAAATCCTCTTCAAGGTGATGCGCGACGCGACCAAGCCTGAGATCAAAGCCGCTGTCGAGCTGCTGTTCAAAGTCGAAGTCGAATCTGTGCAAACCGTGGTTCAAAAGGGCAAGGCCAAACGTTTCGGTCGTTCCATGGGTCGCCGCGACCACGTCAAAAAGGCGTATGTGTCGTTAAAAGCGGGCCAGGAGCTCAACTTCACCGGGGAGGCCGCGTAATGGCTGTTATCAAAGTCAAGCCAACCTCGCCCGGGCGCCGGGCGGTGGTCAAGGTCGTGCATGCGCACCTCCACAAAGGCAAACCCGAAGCGTCGTTGGTGGAGCCTCAGTTCCAGCATGCCGGCCGCAATAACAACGGTCACATCACGATTCGCCACAAAGGCGGTGGACACAAGCACCACTACCGTGTGGTCGACTTTGTGCGCAACAAAGATGCGATCCCCGCAAAAGTCGAGCGCATTGAGTACGACCCTAACCGCACGGCTCATATCGCTTTGGTGTGCTACGCCGACGGCGAGCGCCGCTACATCATTGCCCCGCGAGGTCTGGAAGTGGGTGCCACGCTCCTGAGCGGTGCCGAAGCGCCGATTAAAGCAGGCAACACATTGCCCATCCGCAACATCCCCGTCGGTTCCATCATTCATTGCATCGAAATGTTGCCTGGCAAGGGTGCGCAGATCGCGCGTTCGGCTGGTACAGCGTGCACGCTGCTGGCGCGTGAAGGCACCTACGCTCAGGTTCGATTGCGCTCGGGTGAGGTTCGCAAAATCCACATCGACTGCCGAGCGACCATTGGTGAAGTGTCCAACGAGGAGCACAGCCTGCGCCAGTATGGCAAGGCGGGTGCGAAGCGGTGGAAGGGCATACGCCCAACAGTTCGCGGTGTCGCGATGAACCCGGTGGATCACCCTCACGGCGGCGGTGAAGGCCGTACCGGCGAGGGTCAGGTGCCAGTGTCTCCATGGAACACCATGACCAAAGGCTATCGCACCCGTAACAACAAACGCACGCAAACGTTCATCGTTTCGCGTCGGAAAAAGTAAGGGGCTGCTGACATGACCCGTTCACTGAAAAAAGGTCCGTTCGTTGACCACCACCTGATGGCCAAGGTTGAAAAAGCCGTCGCTATCAAAGACAAAAAGCCCATCAAGACCTGGTCGCGCCGCTCAACGATCCTTCCCGATTTCATCGGTGTGACGATCGCCGTACACAACGGCAAACAACACGTGCCCGTGTACGTGACAGATCAGATGGTCGGCCACAAGCTCGGTGAATTTGCGCTGACCCGCACATTCAAGGGCCACCCGGCTGACAAGAAGGCCAACAAGAAGTAAGGATGACAACGATGGAAACCAAATCAATCGTTCGCGGCGTCCGACTGTCTGCCGACAAGGGCCGCTTGGTGGCGGACCTGATTCGCGGCAAAAAGGTCGACCATGCGCTCAACATCTTGGCATTCACGCAAAAGAAGGCCTCTGGCATCATCAAGAAGTGTCTGGAGTCGGCGATCGCCAACGCCGAACACAACGACGGCGCTGACATTGATGAATTGATGGTCAAGACGATATTCGTAGAGCAAGGCACCACGTTGAAGCGTTTTTCTGCCCGTGCCAAAGGCCGTGGCAATCGCATCAGCAAGCCTACTGCGCACATCTACATCACCGTCGGCAACTGATATGACGACGCCCCCACGCTCACTTCGTTTACTGCCCCCCGAGGGGGCACGTCGACTGCTTCGGACGGCCGCGCGCCGCTGACAAGGATCACCATGGGACAAAAGATTCACCCAACCGGGTTTCGCCTGCCGGTTACTCGCAATTGGTCTTCGCGTTGGTACGCGTCCAACAAAAACTTCGCCACGATGTTGGCCGAAGACTTGCGCGTCCGCGAATACCTGAAGATTCGCCTGAAAAGCGCGGCTGTGTCGCGTATCTTGATTGAGCGTCCGGCGAAAAACGCACGAATCACAATTTTCTCGGCTCGTCCGGGCGTGGTGATCGGCAAGAAAGGCGAAGACATTGAGAGTTTGAAGGCCGAATTGACACGCCGGTTGGGCGTGCCAGTCGCTGTGAATATCGAAGAAGTGCGCAAGCCTGAGATCGATGCTCAGCTGATCGCCGACAGCATCACCCAGCAGCTCGAAAAACGCATCATGTTCCGCCGTGCCATGAAGCGGGCGATGCAAAACGCAATGCGCTTGGGCGCTCAAGGCATCAAGTTGATGTCTTCGGGCCGCTTGAATGGCATAGAGATAGCGCGGTGTGAGTGGTACCGCGAGGGCCGTGTGCCTCTTCACACCTTGAAGGCCGATATTGACTACGGCTTCTCGGAAGCTAAAACGACGTACGGCATCATCGGAGTGAAGTGCTGGGTGTACCGCGGCGATCGTTTGGCCAATGGAGACGCGCCTGGCATCGTCACGCCACCGGGTGCTGAAGACGATCGCCGCCCACGTCGCAACGCTCGTCCTGGCGGCGCACCTGGTGCACCTGTTGGTCGCGGCGGACGACCTGTTCCCGGTGGTGGCAACAGTGGTGGTGCTCCTGGTGGAAACTTTGATCGTGGCGCGCCACGTCAAGCGGCTGCACCAGCCGATACAAGTTCGGCGAAACCGGCTGATGCTGCTGGTGAAGCAAGCAAGGCCCCTGCTGTGAAGCGTGTGCGCAAAGCCGCACCGCCCACACCGGGTGAGTCCAAAGGAGAATAAGAATGTTGCAACCTGCACGCAGAAAATACCGCAAGGAACAGAAAGGTCGCAACACTGGTGTTGCTACGCGCGGTGCCAAAGTGTCCTTTGGTGACTTTGGTCTCAAGGCGATTGACCGCGGCCGTCTAACCGCACGTCAGATAGAAGCGGCTCGTCGAGCCATTTCGCGCCACGTGAAGCGCGGTGGTCGCATTTGGATCCGAATATTCCCGGACAAACCGATCTCGCAAAAACCGGCCGAAGTCCGCATGGGCAACGGCAAGGGGAACCCTGAGTACTACGTCGCTGAAATTCAGCCCGGCAAGGTGCTGTACGAAATCAACGGTGTTCCCGAAGAGTTGGCCCGCGAAGCATTCAGATTGGCGTCTGCCAAGCTGCCTTTGCGCACCACCTTTGTCGCACGCCAAGTGGGCGCTTGAGCCCGAACGGAGAAATTCATGACCGCATCTGAACTCCGCGCCAAGGACGTCGCCGGCCTCCAAAAGGAAGTCGCTGACTTGCTGAAGGCCCATTTCGGCCTGCGCATGCAGAAGGCCACACAACAACTGAGCAACCACACGCAATTGGGCAACACGCGCCGCGACATCGCGCGCGCCAAGACCGTGCTGGCTCAGAAGAAGAAAGCAGCTTCGAAATGAGCGATCAAATTACAGTAGCACCAGTTGCCGCAGCGGCCAACGCCGTAAAAAACACGCGCACCTTGGTCGGCAAGGTGGTCAGCGACAAGCGAGCCAAAACCATCACAGTGCTCATCGAGCGTCGAACCAAGCACGAGCTCTACGGCAAGATCGTCGCGCGATCAAGCAAGTACCACGCGCACGACGAAAACAACGAGTACAAGATGGGCGACGTGGTTGAGATCGCAGAAACCCGCCCTATGTCGAAAACCAAGGCCTGGGTCGTGACCCGTTTGGTCGAGAAGGCCATTGTCGTCTGACGATACGCTGCGGGGCGAAGCTCAGCCCTGACAAGACACGGTCGGCATGCTTGGAAACAAGCACCGGCCGTTTCCCATTTCCACTTCCCTCTTTCAAAAGCAAATCAAGGAGAACGCGATGCTGAAAATTGGCGACAAGCTGCCCGCGGGGCAATTGCAGGAATTCATCGAAGTCGAAGGCAACGGTTGTTCGTTGGGACCCAATAGTTTCGACGTACAAAAAACCACCGCCGCCAAGAAAATTGCGATATTCGCTCTCCCGGGTGCTTACACGCCCACATGCTCCGCGCAGCACGTGCCCGGCTACATCCTGCATGCAGACAATCTCAAGGCGGCAGGGGTGGACGAAATCTGGTGTATTTCAGTTAACGATGCTTTCGTCATGGGTGCGTGGGGTCGTGATCAGCGCACGCAGGGCAAGGTTCGCATGATGGCCGACGGCAGCGCCGATTTCACCAAAGCCACGGGTCTGACGTTGGACCTGATCAGTCGAGGCATGGGCCTGCGCTCGCAGCGCTACTCGATGCTCGTGATAGACGGCACAGTCAAGACCTTGAACATCGAAGCACCTGGCAAGTTCGAGGTAAGCAACGCCGAGACGATGCTGGCCCAAGCTCAAGCGAATTGAAGAATGCTCAAGGTGACTCACCACGCCTTGAACAAATCCGAAATGAGGACTTGACGCCTTCCTGGAAACACCGGCATAATGGAGGACTTCGCTGGAAATCCATCTTCACCTAGCCGTGAACGTGG
>JANYJJ010000199.1 GCA_025358485.1 Burkholderiales bacterium
CTCGCCTCGTCATCGCACACCAGCTCGCTCAATCCCACCGCATTCAACAAACTCGGTGCCACGCGCTGTGCCAAAGTGGGGCCGCGCAGCGTGACCACGGGCACACCGCACCACAAGGCTTCACCGGCCGTGGTGTGGGCATTGCAGGGCCACGCATCCAGGTAGATGTCGGCGCAGGCCAAGCGGCTGATGTGTTGGTTCAGCGGCAGCAGCGGCGCAAAAACCAAACGCTCCTTCGCGATGCCGCGCTGCTCAGCAGCTGCGATCAACTGCGTCTGCACATTCAAGTTCCATTGCAGCAACCACAGCACGGCATTGGGCAATGCGTGCAGCAGCTCGCACCAGCGGTCGAACACGTCGGCTGAAATTTTGTACGACTGGTGGAATGCGCACAGCACCAGGGCGTCTTCGGCGATGTTGTCAGTCAAGTTCCAATCGGCGCGGCTGGACGGCTGCGGCAAGGTGCGATGCGCGTCGTTGGGCTGGTAACAGGTGGGCAGTTGCGCAATTTTTTCGCTGAAGTGCGCTGCGTTTCCCAATGGCGTGACGATGGGATCGCCAATCAGGTAGTCAATGAAGGGCGCGCCGGTAGAACCCGGAAAACCCAGCCACGTGACTTGCAGCGGCGCGGGGCGGTGCGCCAACACGCCCAGCAAGGTGTCGTGGGTGGCACCCTTCAAGTCGACCAAGATGTCGATCTTCAATTCGCGAATTCGCACGGCCATGCTCTCAAAGCTGCGGCCGCGCAGCTCTTCAAAATGCTCGGTAGATTGACGCACCCGAATCTGCGTGTCGCTGCCATCTTGCGGACCGGCCGACAACATGAAGATTTCAAACTGGCTGCGGTCGTGGCTTTCCAGCATTTGCATCATCAACTGGCTGGTGGCGTGCTGATGAAAGTCGGCCGAGAGGTAGCCAATGCGCAAACGCTCAGGTTTGTCGTCGCGGGCCTTTGTGTTTTTATGAACCGCGCGGCGTGGCATGGGCCGTGCACTGCGGGCCAAGTGCAGCGCGTAGTGGCGTGCCACCTTCAGCGTCTCCAGCGGGTCGTTCACCAACACAGCGTGCGAGAAAGGACTGGTCTCGGCAGGCTGGCCGTCGGGTATTTTTGCCAGCGCGGCTTGCACCTCAAGCAGCGTTTGCGCGGCCACAGACCAGTTGCAAGTCTCGCGCTCCATGAAGGACAGTTGGCCTCTGGCTGCCAAATCGCTCTTGCCCAAGCCCAGCAGCAATGCGGTGCGCACGCACTCGGCGGCTTCGCGCTTCAAGCCCAAATCTTTGAACGACATGCCCAATTGAAAGTGCAAAACCGCGTCGGTCATTTGTGTGGACAGCGCATTCATGAAGGCCGAAATCGCATCGCTGTGGCGGTGTGAGCGTTGCAGCGACAAGGCCAGCGACACCCAATGCGCGTGATCGCGCGGCAAGCTTTCGGGCAGCGCATTCAAACAATGCGCCGCTTCTTCGGCGCGGCCGAGTTCCAACAAAGCATGCGACTCCAACGTGTAGGCCAAGCCGCAGTTCGGATAACTGCTGCGCAGCGCACGGGTTTTTTTGATGGCGTCCAACGGGCGACCGGCCTTGATGCAAGCATGTGCCGCTGCCAAGCCGAAAGCCTCGTCGCTGTGCAACTGCACGGCTTGCTCAAAAGCTCGCGCAGCCAATGGCCATTCTTCGCAGCGCGCGTGGTCTTGACCCACTTCATAGCGGCGCAAGGCGCGCGTTTGGTTGACGGTGACGTGGGCTGCACCCATGGCGAAGTGGCTGGGTGTGGGCAAGGCTAGAGACATGTTTCAGCAGCTCGCTGCTTGCAAATCGCTTGCAATATGCAGCGCGGGCTCAGAGTGGGGACATGCCCAAAGGGTAGATTTTTCAGGCCGCAGTGAAAGGCCGAAGTGAGCCGCTCTTGTGTGTCATTTCATGTGTCATTTCATGTGTCATTTCACGCGTCATTTCATCGGTCATTTCGTTCGCGAAATCACACTCCAAATCAGGCCGCGCGTGCTCGCCAAAACTGCGCCTTGTCTGTCATCCCCAGCCCGTCGTAAAGCACGCTCAGGTTGTGCGCCGCCAGATGGCTGCCACGGCCGCTCACGCTGTCTTGAAGCTGCGGTTGTTCACCTATGTCATGGGCACGCAACCAACTGGATTCGATCATGGGCAGCAATTCATCGGCCCGCGCCGGTTCATGCGTCGCCCAATCTAAAAGCACATCACCCAGCGTGAAATAGAAGTCGGGCGAGTTGAGCCAGTTCGGCATCTCGGCCTGCGCCAGGTTGATGGCCGCATCGAAGTGGCTCAGCTTCTTCAATGTGTACAAACTGCGCAACACCAGGTCATGACGCCAGCCTGCTTGGGCGTCGCCCTGCTGCAGGGCCAACTCATAGCGCGGCAGTGCCTGCGCAAACTCACCGCGCACTTCAAAGTCTTTGCCAAGCTGGTAGTTCAAATAGGGATCTTGCGGTTGACCCGCCAAAGCCAAGCTCAAAAGATGTTGGTTGCGACCTTGTTTGTTCAGCACCTGCTCGGGCAGGTAGCCATCGTGCAGCACCGACACCGGCAGCTTGCGGCGCGGCAGCGGGGACACAGGCTGTTCATGCACCCTCCCCTCGTAGCGAACGCCGCGCGGCAGCACACGCGTCAACCAACTGGGTGCAGTGCCATCAGCAGCCAAGCCGGCTGTTTTGATCAAGCTGACCACGCTGATCTGGCCCATGAAGTCGGGCGCTTGATGGCGCAGCGCGGCCAAGCCCTCACCGCCTTCGCTGATCCATTCATCGGCGTCGAGCACCACGCACCAATCGGCGTCGGTCAGCCGCAACGCCGCATTGCGCGCAGCGGCAAAGTCGTCGCACCACAGGAACTGGGCCACGCCCGCACTGCTGGATTCGGCCAGGGACATCGTGGCGTCAACCGAGCCCGTGTCGAGCACCCACATCTCGTCCACCCACGGCCGCGCGCTGTGCAGGCAGCGCTGCAGGCAGCGCGCCTCGTTGCGCGCAATCATCACCAGGGCAATTCGGTACATGGGCATCACAGGTTTGTTCACCGCTGGATCGGAACACGCCCTCACACCCTGAAACAAATGAATTGACGGGTGTTTTTACCTCTCATTCGGAGATCAAAAAGCCACGCAGTGGGGCGTGCATTTTTCACAGCGTCAGGAATTTCTTCTCAAGTTGCGCAAACAGCAGTCCGATAAACATTCCAACGCACCTGGACATCTGGGTTCGTGGTCCGGTTGAACGGGCAAGGCGGAGCAGCATCAGTTGTCACGACGACATGTTGCAAACGCATTGACCGATCAGCGCGGGCGTTGCAAGTGAATGGGTGCCTTCAAAACGCTCTTCTAAAGCACTCGTGTTTTTTCGCTTCATTAAACGCCGGCATTGGGCCGGGAATCAAATCAACCACTAGGAGTTTTTCTCATGCCAATGATCATCAACAGCAACATGAATTCGGTGACGGCACAGCGCAATCTGGCCACCTCGCAGCTGTCATTAACCACATCCATGCAGCGCCTGTCCTCAGGCCTGCGAGTCAACAATGCTTCTGATGACGCCGCCGGTTTGGCAATCGCCACCCGCATGGACTCACAAGTTCGCGGTATTAACGTTGCCATTCGCAATGCCAACGACGGTATTTCGTTGGCGCAGACGGCCGAGGGTGCAACTGCCACTTCCACCGACATCTTGCAACGCATGCGTGAGCTTGCGGTCCAAGCGCAAAACGCCTCGAATGGCACCACCGACCGTGCCAATCTGGACACGGAGTACCAACAGCTTTCGGCTGAAATTACCCGTATTGCGGCTGCCACCAAATTCAACGGCACTGCCATCGTCGGCGGCTCGGCGGGCGCACAGGTGTTCCAGGTTGGAGCCAACAACGGCGACACCTTGACCGTGACCACGGCCACGATCACCACCGTCGCCGGTAGTTTGACGACCTCCGCAAACGCCTCAACGGCTGTGGCAGCCATCGACACCGCCATCAACACGCTCACTACCAACCGCGCCACATACGGTGCTGCAATCAACCGCTTGGGATTTGCAATCTCGAACCTGTCGATCTCGGGTGAAAACCAGGCGTCTGCCAAGGGCCGCATCATGGACGCCGACTTCGCCGCAGAGACGTCGAACCTGTCCCGAGCGCAGATTCTTCAGCAGGCAGGCAACGCGATGGTCGCGCAGGCCAACCAGCAGCCGCAGCAGGTGATGGCGCTGTTGCGTTAAGTCGGAGTGCAATTCACGCAAACTTTGCGTTGAACGCGCGACGAACTTCGCGTCGCTTTGCCAGCCGCCCCAAGGGGCGGCTTTTTCATGTCTCTCTGAAAGGGCTGCGCTTTGATGACCGACCGCTTTTGATCTAAGCCCGAAACACCGGCTTACTCTGTCGATTCACACCGCTCAAGTTGCTGAAAATTCGACCACAGGCTCTGACTCGCTCAGCCTGATCGGTTCGGCGAATTCGCCGCCAGCAACAAACTTCAGCGGAGTGACCTCATGCCTCAAACCATCAACACCAATTTGCAGTCACTGAATGCGCAGCGCAACTTGGGCACATCTCAAGCGTCGTTGTCGACATCAATGCAACGCCTGTCTTCGGGCTTGCGCATCAATTCATCTAAAGACGACGCCGCCGGCTTGGCCATCGCCACCCGAATGGACGCACAGGCACGCGGCATCACGGTGGCCATACGCAACGCCAACGACGGCATCTCCATGGCGCAAACGGCCGAGGGTGCGGTGGCCACCGTGAGTGAAATCTTGCAGCGCATGCGTGAGTTGGCCGTGCAGTCACAAAATGCATCGAACGGCACCACCGACCGCGCCAACCTGGACACGGAATACCAACAGCTCAGCGCCGAGATCACGCGCTTGGCAGCGCAGACGAAATTCAACGGCACCGCCATCATTGGTGCCAGCGCCGGCCCCCAAGTGTTCCAAGTAGGCGCAAACAATGGCGATACCTTGACGGTGACCACAACCACCATCACCACGGTCGGTGGAGGCTTGACAACTGCAGCCTCATCATCGACCGCGTTGGCTGCCATCGACGCGCAGATTGACATCATCACCACCAGCCGCGCGAACTACGGTTCGGTCATCAACCGCTTTGGTTTTGCCATCTCAAGCTTGGCCATCGCGGGCGAAAACCAAATGGCAGCAAAGGGCCGCATCATGGACGCTGACTTCGCGATGGAAACCGCCAACTTGTCGCGATCACAGATCTTGCAGCAAGCCGGTAACGCCATGGTGGCGCAGGCCAACCAGCTGCCGCAGCAGGTGATGGCACTCCTGCGCAATTGAACGCGGCATCGATCCCGCCGCAGCCTAGAAGCGCATGCAAGCACTGATCGCCTGAAAAGAAGTTGAAAAAAACTTCAAATTCCGCTCAAGTCCCCTGATCCGCTGCCGAAAGCCCTGCATCGGCATGGCCTTTTTAGACCGGCCGTCGAGGTGCCAGCGTCAAACCGTCTCGGTTTGGTGCCCGGTGGCTGGGTCACATTGAAAGGAATGCAACATGGCAAGCATCAGTTCGGCAGGCATAGGCAGCGGTTTGGATGTGAATTCCATCGTCACGCAGTTGATGGCCATAGAGCGTCAACCCCTGAATGCGTTGCAAACCAAGCAAACAGCCATTCAGACCACGGTGTCTGAGTACGGCAAAGTCAAAAGTGCCATTTCAACCTTGCGCGACGCGGCCAGCAAGCTCACCAGCTCCAGCCTTTGGGGACAGACTGTGAGCACCTCGTCCAACGCAGCGGCGGTGACCTCGACCACCAATGGTTCTGCGGCAGGTACTTACTCGGTTGCGGTGCAGTCGTTGGCCAGTGTGCAAACAGTGGCCACTGGCGTGTATCCCACCACCACGGTCAATCCGGGCTCCGGCGTGCTTCATATCGACTTAGGCGCTTGGGGCGCGGGACAAACATCTTTCACCGGCAAATCGCCCGCTGTGTCGGCCGACATCACCATCGCGGCCAGCGACACACTGGCCGACGTGCGCGACAAAATCAATGCGGCTGGTGCAGGCGTGACAGCCCAAATCATGACCGATGCTTCGGGCTCGCGTTTGCTGATGAGGTCCAACATCAGCGGTGCTGAAAACGGCTTTCGAACGTCCGGCATCGCTGGCTTGAATTTCGACCCTGCCGGTGGCGGCGCAGGCATGACGCAGACACAGGCGGCGGCAAACGCCCAAGCCACCGTCAACGGTCTGCCGGTAACGTCCACCACCAACGCATTTGTAAACATCGTCGACGGCCTGTCGTTGACGTTGAACGCAGTCACCACCGCGCCTGTGAACGTGGACGTGGCGGCCGACAAAGAGAACATGAAGAAAGCCCTCACGGCTTTTTCAGACGCGTACACCGCAGTCAACAAACTGATTGCTGCCGACACCAAATACGACCCCGTCACCAGGAAAGGCGGACCGTTGTTGGCGGACAGCGCGGTATCGGCCATGCAGTCGCAACTGCGCAGCTTGGTGGGCGAGACATCGGGTGCGTCAGCCGTGTTTGCGCGCTTGTCTGACGTGGGCTTGCAAATTCAAACCGATGGTTCCATGACAGTGAACGCCACCAAAGTCGACAGCGCTTTGGTGAACTTGGCAGAGTTGAAAAAAGCGTTCGCCAACACCGACGTGTTGAATGCGTCAAACAACGGCTTCGCCAAAAAATTCAAAACGCTGAACGACATCATGCTGTCATCCGACGGATCGTTGGCCAGCCGCAGCGACGGCTTGAGCACGCAGCTCACGCGAAATCAAAAGAGCCAGGACGATTTGACGATACGACTTGCAGGCGTCGAAAAACGCATGCGTGCCCAGTACCAAGCGCTGGACGCACGCATGGCACAGCTCAACGGATCCAGCAGCTTGGTGTCGCAGCAAATCGCGGCCTACAACCGAGGCGGTTGACCGCTCTCAGTCCAAGCGCGAGGACACCAACCGCCGCGAACCTGCTCAGGTTCGCGGCGGTTTTTCTTTTGATGCTGAGAAGAACTGAACAAACAAATTCAGCCTGTTCGCGCCTCAAGTGCCCACACTGGCGTCCGATATTCAAAGCACTGTCTTTCGGAAAGCAACGCCCACATGTTCGCGCCCGCCACCACGCAACGCCATTCCACTTCGTCAAGCTTCGCTGGAACCTATCGCCAAATTGGCGTGCAAACCGGTGTCGCCGGGGCCTCACCACACCAGCTTGTGTTGATGCTGTACGACGGCTACAACGACTCCGTCAACGACGCCCGCGCCGCCATGCAGGCCGGTCAAATGGAAGCCAAAGGCAAAGCCATTGGGCGCGCGCTGCGCATCGTCGATGAAGGCCTGAAAGCATCGTTAGACATCAAGTCGGGGGGTGCCATGGCCGAAAACATGATGTCCGTGTACGCCTACGTGCTGCGCCGTCTGAGCGAAGCAAATTTAAGCAACAACGCGCAACTGCTGGACGAGTGTTTGCGTGTGATGGAACCCTTGCGTTCAGCGTGGTTGGCCATACGTCCCCAGTCCTCAGCCCCTGGTCCTACCGGAGCCGGTGCAGCTTCCTCAGCCTCTTTGACCCTCAACGTCCAGTGAAATGAAAACCAACTCGAACTCATCCGAATCAAGGACGCCCATGAACGCCACCTTGCTCAGCTACTACCAAGCGATTGAAGACGCCAGCCACGACATGTTGACCGCTGCCCGCGCTGGCAATTGGGACGAGGTGGTGAAGCTGGAGGGCGCATGCGCAATGTTGATTTCGCAGCTGAAGCACGCCGCCGCTGAGAAGCCATTGGTCAGCGAAGAAGCGCAGTTGAAGTCGCGTGTGATGCAGCGCATTTTGGTGAACGACGCCGAGATTCGCCAGTTGGCCGAGCCCTGGCTCGACGACCTTGACGACATGCTCACCGGCAGCTCGAAAACTTTGCACTGAGCGAGCCGAGGAAATCGCCATGCACAGAAGCAAACTCGCTAACTCAACAGACACTGTCGGGCACACCATGACCGTACCCATGGACGAACTGGCCGCTTCAAACGGCGGCTTGGACGACTTTCGGCTGTCATCGCGCGCCGAAATCACAGGCTTGCTGAAGCAGCTCCGCGACGCCAACGTCACACTCAATCTGAACGCGCCCGATGGCCGCATGATCAACGTCACTTTGTGGGACGTAGACGCCACACGAGACGCCCTGACCTTCAACACAGACGCGCCCACGTCACAACTGGAACTGCTGACCGAGTGCGATGAAGCGGTGGTGGTGGGCTACTTAGACCGCATTAAATTGCAGTTCGACATCAGCGATTTGATGATGGTTCACGCCAACAACGGCCGCGCGTTGAACTGTGCCTTCCCAGCTGAGATTTTTCGCTTTCAGCGCCGCAGCGGCTACCGCGTTCGCCCCATGGTGCGCAGCAGCCCGACGGCACGCATGCGTCACCCCATGATTCCTGAGATGCAGCTCAGTCTGCGCATCCTGGACGTCAGCATCAGCGGCTGCGCCATTTTTTTGCCCGACAACGTGCCGCCGATGGATCCCGGCGTGGTGCTGAACAATGTGCAGCTTGATCTGGACGCAGACACCCGCATCATGACCAGCCTGCGCATGCAGCATGTGAGCTCGATAAGTGCCGACTCAAAAGGTGTTCGTTTGGGCTGCGAGATGCTGAACCCTGCGCGCGAAGGCTTGCGTGCATTGCAGCTCTACATCGATCAAACGCAGAAGCGTCGGCGCTTGATGGCATTGGATTGATTTTTTGACCTTGGGTCGATTTCCGCGTTTGAGAATCTGCGCCGGGTGTCCGCCTGCGAGGAACCCAAACAGAGCGACCCCTCAATCCGCCAGAAACAAGCCCACCAGGTCATTCAAAAAATCAAACCCGCGCTCAGTGGGCTTGACCCACACCAAATCCCGCTCTATCCACCCTTTACCTTCAGCCGCCGTCAACGCAGTCTGAACAGCAGTCAAAGCCAAGCCGGTGCGCTCAGCAAACCGAGCCAGCTCAAACCCCTCGCGCAGCCGCAGAGAATTCAACATGAACTCAAACGGCAACTCGGCGCGTGCCACCTCGACATCACTCGACACCGCAAAGCCCGCAGCCGCCTGCGCCATGTAGCGCGTCGGTTCGCGGTAACGCGTTTGCCGAATCACGCGGTGCGGAAAACTGATCTTGCTGTGCGCACCGGCACCAATCCCAAGGTAGTCACCAAACTGCCAATAGTTCAAGTTGTGGGCGCAGCGGTGGCCCGCTTGCGCGAAGGCAGACACCTCGTAGCGCGCCAGGCCAGCGGCCTCGGCCTGCGCCGTGACGGTGTCCAACATGTCGAACGCCAAGTCATCGTCAGGCAGCGCCAAAACGCCGGTCGGCGGATGCACGGCGAAGTAAGTGTTGGGCTCCACCGTGAGGTGATAGATGGACAAATGCGGCGGTTTGAGGGCCAGCGCTTCGCTCAAATCGTCTTGCAGCTCAACCAGCGTTTGGCCCGGCAGGGCGTACATCAAATCGAGGTTGAAAGTGTCAAATGCGGCGCGCGCTTCCGCTGCCGCAGCGCGTGCTTGGGCCGCGTCGTGCACCCGGCCCAAGGCCTGCAATTTGGCGTCATTGAAGCTTTGGACGCCGACCGACAAACGCGTCACGCCTGCTTGGCGATAGCCGTGATAGCAGTCGGTCTCAAAGCTGCCGGGGTTGGCCTCCATGGTGATTTCACAGCCAGGCTCCAGCGGCAGCCGGGCTCGGATGTCAGCAATCAATTGCCCGATGCTGGCCGGAGAAAACAAGCTGGGCGTACCGCCGCCTATGAAGATGGTGTGGATGCGTCGGCCCCAAATGAAGGGCAGCGCCGCTTCCAAGTCCGCCGTCAAGGCCGCAAGGTAAGCGGCTTGCGGCAGGTCGCCCCGTTGCTCATGCGAATTGAAATCGCAGTAAGGGCACTTCTTCAAACACCAAGGCAAATGCACGTACAGCGACATCGGCGGCAGCGCGTTCAGCCGCAAAGTGCCAGGCCGCAAGTAGCGCGCCAAAACTTCGTCCGGCGAGATGCCTTTTACGACCGACGCAGAGCCCACCGCAGAAATTGGGATGCTGTTGCCCGTCACGCTACACCGTCCGCCAAACATCGCGCATCAGCGCCAGCATGGTGGCCGCAGCCATGGCGCGGTGGCTGTGTTGATTTTTCAATTCCGCACTCAATTCGGCCACGCTGCAATGGAACGCTGGGATGAACAGGAGCGGGTCGTAGCCAAAGCCGTGCGCCCCTTGCGGCGCGTTCAGCAAGTGGCCGTGCCAGCGGCCCATCGCGACCAAAGGTTCGGGGTCGTCCGCGGATCGAACTGCCACCAAGGCACTGACAAACCGGGCACTGCGATCGGTGACGGATTGCATTTTTTCTAACAACACGCGGTTGTTGTCGACATCGGTTTTGGGCTGCCCAAAGAGCATGGCGTAACGGGCCGACAACACACCAGGCGCGCCGTTCAAGGCATCCACACACAAACCCGAGTCGTCGGCAATGGACGCGCCACCGGCCTGCTGCGCTGCGTGACGCGCTTTCGCCAGCGCGTTCTCAACAAAGCTGAGGTGGGGCTCGTCAGCCTCGTCAATTCCAAGTGCGTCTTGGTTGACCATGTCCAGCCCGAGCGGCGCAAACAGTGCTTGCAGCTCGATCAACTTCTTCACGTTGTTCGACGCAAGCACCAGTCTCATGGCTGCTGACTCATGGATGCTGTTTCATGGCCAGAGCTTCAGTTTGACAAAGCGCGCTTTTGGGCTTGCACCAAGTCGCGTATGCCTTTGTCGGCCAAGCCCAGCAGCAAGCCCATTTCATCGCGTGAGAAGGCTGCTCCTTCGGCCGTGCCCTGCACTTCAACAAAGCCGCCGCTGCCTGTCATGACAACGTTCATGTCGGTGTCGCAGCCGGCGTCTTCCACGTATTCCAAATCGAGCAAGGGCGTGCCTTGCACGATGCCGACCGACACAGCCGCCACGGCGTCGCGCATCGGCGATTTCTTCAATTTGCCCTGCGCCATCAGCCAGGTCACGGCATCAAACGCGGCGACATAAGCACCGGTGATGGCCGCAGTGCGCGTGCCGCCGTCGGCTTGCAGCACATCGCAGTCAAGCGAAATGGTGCGCTCACCAAGCGCCTTCAAATCAAACACGCAGCGCAGTGAACGGCCGATCAGCCGCTGTATTTCTTGCGTGCGCCCACTTTGCTTGCCGCGCGCCGCTTCGCGGTCACTGCGAGTGTGGGTGGCGCGGGGGAGCATGCCGTATTCGGCCGTGACCCAACCTTCGCCGCTGCCGCGCTTGTGGGGCGGTACTTTTTCCTCGACCGACGCGGTGCACAACACTTGCGTGTCGCCGAAACAAATCAGCACCGAGCCCTCGGCGTGTCGCGTGAAGTGACGCGTGATCGTGATGGGGCGCAAAGCATCGGCGGCGCGGGCTTGTGTTCGGACAAAACTCATCGGGGAACTTTCATTTTTTTCGGATGGCGGAGCGTTTGATGGCTTCGTTGATTTCTTTGATCGAGCGCTCAATTTCGGCTTCGTCCAACTCTTCTGGCGCATCGGTTCCGCGCACGCTGGCCTGAATGGTCGAGGCGAAAACTTCATCGCCCAGGCTGTCAGTGGCCACGCTGGATTGAGGCGTTTCGCTGTCCTCAGCGCTTTCCCATTCCACGGCCAAGACCGACACGTTGTCGCACTTCGCGCCGCCGTTGCGCAGCGCTTGTTCCACCAAATCGGGCACAGCGTCAGAGATGGTTTTTTTGGTCAACTGCTCAACGATGACCGCATCGGTCACCGTGCCCCACAAACCGTCAGAGCACAGCATCAATTTGTCGCCCGCTTGCAAGCGGATGGGGCCCACCGTATCGATGACGGGCTTGCCCGGACTGCCCAAGCAAGTGAACAACACATTGCGATTGAACTTGCCGTTCAGCGGCACCACGTGGTTCAGCGTTTGATGCAATTCGGAATAGGAGTGGTCGCGCGTGCGCGACACCATTTTTTCGCCACGCACCAAATACAAACGCGAGTCACCACAGTGCGCCCAATAGGCTAGATTGCCTTGCAGCAAACACGCCACGATGGTGGTGCGCGGTGTGTCGATCAACGCCTTTTGGGTGGCGTAACGCAGAAGTTGGTGGTGGCCCGCAATGATGGCTTCTTGCAAAAACTTCAGCGGGTCGGGCAACGTGGGTTTGGAGTCGCGTTGAAACAAAGCGGCGATGGTTTGCAGCGCCAATTGCGACGCCACTTCGCCTTCGGGGTGGCCGCCCATGCCGTCGGCCAAGGCGAATAGGCCTGAGTCGCGGGTGTAGCAATACCCGATGCGATCTTCGTTTTTTTGGCGGCCGCCTTTGCGGCTGACTTGGTAGACGTTGAAGCGCATGGTCAGTGCTCAGCCTCTCAGGCTTTGGCCGTTAGGTTTTCAAGCTGCAATTTCAAACGCTCGCTGAAGCTGAGCTTGGTGTAGCGGCGCTCGGTTTCCCGCGCCAATTCCTTTTGCAAGGCAAACACACTTTGCGGACGCGACAGCGGATCCAACGACATGCACCACTCGGTCACTTCAATCAGGTTGTCGGAGTACACATTGCGCAGCCGCGACAAGCTCAACGACAAACGGTCTTTTTCAATGCGCTGCGGCGAGTCATTCGGCGGGTAGCCCTGCATGCAAGCGTAGATGCAAGCGCCGATCGCATAGATGTCGGTCCACGGCCCCAAGGTGCCGTCACGGCGGTACATCTCAGGCGCGGCAAAACCGGGCGTGTACATGGGTCGAATAAAGTTGCCTTCTTTGCTGAGCACTTCACGCGCCGCGCCAAAGTCGAGCAGCACAGCTTTGTTTTCGTTGGTGATGAAAACGTTGGCGGGCTTGATGTCCAGGTGCAGCATTTTGTGCTGATGCACGATGCGCAAGCCGCGCAAAATTTCATCAAACAGTGACCGGATCGTGGATTCTCGGAACACCTTGTCGCGCTTCAAATCGCGTGCGGTGACGATGAAGTCTTGCAAGGTGTCGCCCTGCAAATAATTCATCACCATGTAGACGGTTTCGTTCTCGCGGAAGAAGTTGAGAACGCTCACCACACTGGGGTGAGAGATCTGCGCCAGCGAGCGGCCTTCTTCGAAAAAACTCTTCAAACCCAAGCGGTACAGCGGCTGTTTGTCGGGCTTGACGCGAGGCGTCAATTCGCCCGGCGAACGCTCGGCCAGCGACGACGGCAGGTATTCCTTCAACGCAATCAGGCGCTTGTCCGTGTCCTCGGCAAGGTAGACCACCCCAAAGCCACCCGCGGCAAGCTTCTTGATGATTTGGTACCCACCCACCACAGTGCCCGATGGCAACGGAGCAGGTTTTGGCTTTGACATACTCGGCGTTTTCTAAGAGGTGAAATCGAATGTCAGTCTACAGCATGACCGGCTACGCAACGGCCACTTCTAGCTCTGCAAATGACACCAAAACCGACGCCAAATCAAGCGTTGACGCGTCGCAAAACAATGATGGCGTGAGCGCCAAAGCCGCCGCCGCGGTGACCATAGAACTGCGCTCGGTCAACGGCCGTTTTCTCGACCTCAGTTTCCGATTGCCCGACGAACTGCGCGCGCTGGAACCAGCACTGCGCGAGACGCTGGCTGCAAGCTTCAAGCGCGGAAAAATCGAACTTCGCCTGAACACCAAAGCCGAATCTGACACCGCGTGGCCGCAGCCTCAACCCGATCAACTCAACCGCTTGAGCCGCTTGGAAACCAGCGTGCAAGCCTGGATGCCCAAGGCGCAAGGGCTGTCGGTCAATGAAGTGATGCACTGGTGCAAAGGCGGCAGCGCGTCCGAAAAAATTGACGATGCCGCGCTGCAAGCCATGCGCGCAGCCGTCAAAGGTTTGCTCGACGCGCGCGCCCGCGAAGGCAAGCGTTTGGTGGCGGTGTTGATGGAACGCGTGACGCGTTTGCGCGAACTGGCCGCATTGGCCGAACCACTCGTGCCAGCGGTTGTGCAACGCCAGCAGCAAAAATTCTTAGAGCGTTGGGAAGAAGCCTTGACCGCCGTCGGCGCGGCCCAAACCATCTCGAAGCAGGCCCTGCAAGAACGCGCCATCAACGAAGCGGCGGCCTACGCCATTCGCATTGATGTGGCCGAAGAACTGGCTCGCCTGCGCGCCCACTTGGATGAAGTTACGCGCTTGCTCAAAGCGGGCGGCGAAGTCGGCAAGCGCTTGGACTTTTTGATCCAAGAGTTGCTACGCGAAGCCAACACCATGGGGTCAAAAGCTTCGTCGCTGGAGCTGACCAACATCTCGGTGGAAATGAAGGTGGCGATAGAGCAACTGCGCGAGCAGGTGCAGAACCTTGAGTGAGCGCGTGGGCGTCACCCGCCCTGCATCCACCGGTTGTCGCCCAGCTCGGCTTGCAGCCACGCCACAAATCCGCTGACCTTGGCGGGCACCAAACGCGGCGAGGGAAAGACGGCGTGGATTTCCTGCACGGGCAAGGCCCAATCAGCCAACAACACCTGCACGGCACCGCTGCGCACCGATTCAAACGCGACATAAGACGGCAGTGCCGCCACGCCCAAGCCACCGCGCGCCGCAGCCAACAAAGCAGACAGGTTGTTCGACCGGAGCGGGCCTTTCACCACCACCGTTTGCAATTGGCTTTTCTGGCGTGCCGTTTTTTTGTTGGCCAAGGTGCCATTGAATTGCCAACGCGCATCACCTTGCACCGTGCTGTAGATCAAGGCATCGTGCGCGGCCAAGTCAGCAGGTTGCACAGGCGTTCCTCGGGCGGCCAAATAATCGGCTGAAGCAACCAACATCCACGGGTTCAGGCCAAGGTAGGTGGCACCCAAACTGCTGTCGGCCAGACGGCCCATGCGAATGGCGACATCGATGCCGTGCTCGACCAAATTCACATAGCGGTCATCGAAGCTCAACTCAATTTTCAGCTTGGGATGGGCGCGCATGAAGCGCATCACCATGGGCACCAGCACCCGCCGTCCGAACGCCACCGAAGTGCTGATCCGCAAGTCACCCTGCACCTGCGATTGCAGCAAGCTGGCCACGGTTTCGGCCTCGTCCACGTGGTGGGCGATGAGCTTGCACTTGGCGTAGTAAAGCGCACCAATTTCAGTCGGCGTCACACCGTGGGTAGACCGATGCAGCAAACGCGAACCCAGTTTGGCCTCCAACTGCGCCACCAGTTTCGTGGCCGAAGGTTGGCCCATGCCCATGTCAGCGGCGGCTTTGCTGAATGAGCCGAAATCCACGACGCGTATGAACAGCCTGACGGCTTGGATGCGATCCATGCATGCCCTTTCCAATCATTCCCAAGTGGAATAAGCGTAATGCATCGCGCAGGGCTTCCGAAAAACAGCGCCGACCTTGAGCATCCACTCCAGATCAAAACAACTCAACGGAGACTCCAAATGGCAAAGATGAAAGCGGCGCTGGCCGCCGTGTTGGTGATGGAAAAAGAAGGCGTCACCCAAGCCTTTGGGGTGCCTGGTGCAGCCATCAACCCGCTGTATGCAGCGATGCGCGAGCGGCAGTCCATCGCGCACATCTTGGCCCGCCATGTGGAGGGTGCATCGCACATGGCCGAGGGCTACTCCCGCGCCGCTGCCGGAAACATCGGCGTGTGCATAGGCACTTCGGGCCCGGGTGGCACCGACATGATCACCGGGTTGTACTCGGCCATCGCCGACAGCATTCCCATCCTGTGCATCACGGGCCAAGCGCCGCGCGCCCGGCTGCACAAGGAAGACTTCCAAGCGGTGGACATCGAGTCCATCTCCAAGCCCGTCACCAAATGGAGCTGCACCGTGCGTGAGCCGGGGCAGTTGCCCCGCGCCTTCCAGCAGGCATTTCATGTGATGCGTTCGGGTCGTCCTGGCCCGGTGTTGCTTGACCTGCCTTTCGACGTGCAAATGGCAGAAATCGAATTCGACATCGACACCTACGAGCCTTTGCCGGTCTACAAACCAGCCGCCACGCGCAAGCAAATCGACAAGGCACTCGACATGCTTTGCAAGGCCGAGCGCCCCCTCATCGTGGCCGGCGGCGGCATCATCAACGCAGACGCCAGCGACTTGTTGGTCGAGCTGGCGGAACTGACTGGCGTGCCGGTCATCCCCACGCTGATGGGGTGGGGCAGCATCCCCGACGACCACCCTTTGATGGCCGGCATGGTGGGCCTGCAAACCAGCCACCGTTACGGCAACGCCACCATGTTGGCGAGCGACTTTGTGATCGGTATAGGCAACCGCTGGGCCAACCGTCACACCGGATCCACCGAGGTCTATTGCAAAGGCCGCACCTTTGTTCATGTGGACATTGAGCCCACCCAAATTGGCCGCGTCTTCACGCCGGACTACGGCATCGTGTCAGACGCCAAAGCCGCGCTGACTTTGTTTGTGGCTGCCGCTCGGGAGCGCAAAGCCAACGGCACCCTGCCCGATCGCAGCGACTGGGCTTTCCGATGCGCCGAGCGCAAACGCCTGATGCACCGCAAGACGCACTACGATAACGTGCCCATCAAACCGCAGCGCGTTTACGAAGAAATCAACAAAGCCTTCCCGCGCGACACGATCTATGTCAGCAACATTGGTTTGAGCCAGATCGCGGCCGGCCAGTTTTTGCAAATCTACGGCCCTCGCCAATGGATCAATTGCGGCCAAGCCGGGCCTTTGGGTTGGTCTATGCCCGCCGCCTTGGGCGTGGTCGCCGCAGACCCCTCAAGAACAGTGGTGGCCATCACCGGCGACTACGACTTTCAGTTCTTGATGGAAGAACTGGCCGTTGGTGCGCAATTCAACTTGCCTTACGTGCACGTGCTGGTCAACAACTCTTACCTCGGCTTGATCCGCCAAAGCCAGCGCGGTTTTGAAATGGACTTTTGCGTTCAGTTGGCGTTTGACAACATCAACGTGCCGGAGTCGGAAGACAACTTGCGCAGTTACGGCGTTGACCACGTCGCCGTGGTGCAAGGCTTGGGTTGCAAAGCGCTGCGCGTCAAAGACCCCAGCAAGATTCAAGATGCTCTCAAGCAAGCACGCGTTTTGGCAGCGCAACACCGCGTGCCGGTGGTCGTTGAGATCATTTTGGAGAAGGTCACCAACATCGCCATGGGCACTGAGATCGACAAGGTCAATGAATTTGAAGACATCGATTGCCGTCACCCCGAAGGCATCAAAGGTCTGGAACTCGCAGGATTGTTGGAATAAAAAAACTCCAACCAAATCACAACATCAAGTGCACAGCACAGCTTGAAATCATGACCCAACAAAAACTCAACATCGGTTTCATCGGCCTCGGCGTCATGGGCACGCCCATGGCCGGGCACCTCCTGAAAGCAGGTCACCAGCTTTTCGTCCATGTCCGCAGCAAAGTGCCGGAGCTGATTGCCAACAGCAGCGCCACCTTGTGCACCTCGGCACAGGGCGTGGCCGAACGCGCAGACGTCATCTTCACCATGCTGCCAGACACGCCAGACGTGGAACACGTGCTGTTCGGCGAGCGTGGTGTGAGCGCAGGACTGAAGCCCGGCAAAGTGGTGGTGGACATGAGCTCCATCTCGCCGCTGGACACCAAAAAATTCGCCGCCAAGATCAACGGGCTTGGGTGTGACTATTTGGATGCGCCAGTGTCTGGTGGAGAAGTGGGCGCAAAGAACGCCACTCTGTCGATCATGGTCGGTGGTCCAGAGGCGGTGTTCGAGCGCGTCAAAGCTTTGTTTCAATTGATGGGCAAGAACATCACGCTCGTGGGTGCAAACGGCGACGGTCAAACCGCCAAAGTGGCCAACCAAATCATCGTTGCACTCAACATCGAAGCGGTCGCAGAAGCGCTGGTGTTTGCGGCCAAAGCGGGCGCTGACCCTGCCCGAGTCAGGCAAGCGTTGATGGGCGGATTCGCCTCATCACGCGTATTGGAAGTTCACGGCGAACGCATGCTCAACCGCAGCTTCGATCCTGGGTTTCGAATCGCCCTGCACCAAAAAGATTTGAGCCTGGCGCTCAGTGCCGCACGCGAGCTCGGCGTGTCGCTGCCCAACACCTCCACAACTCAGCAATTGTTCAATTCCTGCGCAGCCGCGGGCGGCGCAGCGTGGGATCACTCCGGCATGGTCAAGGCGCTGGAAAAGATGGCCAACTTCGAAATTGGCCCAAAGACGACCTGAGAAAGCGCCGGAGCCTCGGTGAATAATCGAGGGCATGGACTATCCCGGCAACCTTTTCGTCGTCGCGGCCCCCAGCGGGGCTGGCAAATCGAGCTTGGTCAAGGCCCTGCTGCAAATTGACTCGCACCTTGATGTGTCGATTTCGCACACCACGCGCGAACCGCGCGGCCAAGAACAAGAAGGCCGCGAGTACCACTTTATTGATCACGACACTTTCAAAGCAAAAATAGCTGCAGGTGATTTTTTTGAGTGGGCCGAAGTGCACGGGCATTTGTACGGCACGTCGCGCGTGGCCATCGAAGAACGCATCGCTGGCGGCCAAGACGTGGTGCTTGAGATTGACTGGCAAGGCGCCTTGCAAATCAAAAAGATTTTTCCCAATGCGATGCTGGTGTTTGTGTTGCCGCCAAGTTGGGAAGAACTGGCCCAACGCTTGAACCGACGCGGCGAAGACCGCCCAGAAGTGATCGCCAAGCGCCTGAGCAATGCACGGGTGGAAGTGGCACAGGCCCGACACTTTGACTTCGTTATAATCAACGCTCTGTTTGAGTCTGCGGTGTTTGACCTGAAAACGGTGGTGCACTCGCAGCGGCTCAAGTACGCGGCCCAGCTCAGAAGCAAACCCGCTGTCTTCAGGGCCCTCGACCTCGGTTAGTCACTTTAGGAATACCCCATGGCCCGCATCACTGTCGAAGATTGCTTAGACCGCATTCCGAACCGCTTTCAATTGGTTTTGGCAGCCACTTACCGTGCTCGCATGCTGAGCCAAGGCCACGCGCCAAAAATTGAAACCAAGAACAAACCAGCCGTGACGGCTTTGCGCGAAATCGCAGCCGGCGAAGTTGGCATCGAAATGCTGCGCAAAGTGCCAATCTGAAGGCAATAAATCGCTGAAAGCAACACGGCCCTTCGGGGCCGTTTTCGTTGACCGGCCTTTTGGGGCCGTTTTCTATCGCTGCATGCAATGCATGCCGCAGCAGGCGCATTGGCATCGAATCCACGATAAATTCGGGGCATGGGTGATTTGTCTGAAGGAAGCAATTCCACGAAGGAAAAACGCAGCGCGTCTGCGCCAACACGAGCCGCGCGTGCCAACAAGCGCCCTGCCGTCGCCAAACCCAACGCCGATGCCGCAGCAGCTTCCTTTGACGCACTGACTGTCAAGCTTGACTACCTCGACGCCGCCGACATCAAGCGCGTGCGCGACGCCTACCGCTTTGCCGACGAAGCGCACTTAGGCCAATTCCGCAGCAGCGGCGAGCCCTACATCACGCACCCCATTGCCGTGGCGGGCTTGTGCGCCGAATGGAAGCTAGACGCGCAAGCGATCATGGCCGCGCTGATGCACGACGCCATGGAAGACTGCGGCATCACCAAAGTAGAGCTGATTGAGCGCTTCGGCGCGCCCACCGCCGACTTGGTTGACGGCCTGACCAAGCTCGACAAGTTGCAGTTTTCTACCCGAGAAGAATCGCAGGCGGAAAGCTTTCGCAAAATGCTGCTGGCCATGTCACGCGACGTGCGCGTCATCCTCATCAAGCTGGCCGACCGCCTGCACAACATGCGCACGATGGACGCTGTGGTGCCCGCGAAGCGCATGCGCGTGGCGCGCGAAACCTTGGACATTTACGCGCCCATTGCGCACCGCTTGGGCTTGAACCAAAGCTACCGCGAGCTGCAAGAGCTGTCGTTTCAAAACATACGGCCTTGGCGTCACGCGGCGCTGACAAAAGCCGTGTTGAAAGCGCGCGGCTACCGGCGTGACATCGTCGAGCGAATTCAACGCGAAGTTGAAAAAGGCTTCGCTCACGCGAAGTTGCCGGTGCAAGTGCATGGTCGCGAGAAAACGCTGTTCTCCATCTACGCCAAGATGCGCGACAAGCACTTGAGCTTTGCCCAGGTCAGCGATATTTTTGGATTTCGCATCGTCGTCTCCACCCTCAGCGAGTGCTACGTGGCGATGGGCGTTTTGCATCAGCTTTACAAGCCGCTTCCGGGCCGCTTCAAAGACTACATTGCCATCCCCAAAGCCAACGGCTACCAGTCGCTGCACACCACGCTGGTCAGCCCGCTGGGCACCGCAGTGGAATTTCAAATTCGCACCGAAGCCATGCACGCAGTCGCCGAGAAAGGCATTGCGGCGCATTGGATGTACAAAACCAAAGGGAGCTCTGCAACTGGCTCTGGCAACAGCCAAGAACCGCAGCGCCTGGGCGCGATGTGGTTGCAGTCGCTGATCGACATCCAGGACGACACCCACGATTCAGGTGAGTTCCTAGAGCACATCAAGATCGATCTCTTCCCCGACGCTGTTTACGTCTTCACACCCAAAAGCAAAATTTTGGCGCTTCCCAAAGGTGCCACGACGGTGGACTTTGCTTACGCCATTCACTCTGACGTCGGCGACCGCTGCGTTGCCGCGAAAGTGAACGGCGAGCCGGTGGCGCTGCGCACCGTGCTGCGCAGCGGCGACGTGGTGGAGGTCGTCACTTCGCCTGGTGCCAAGCCCAATCCGGCTTGGTTGAACTTCGTGCGCACCGGCCGCGCGCCGGCGGTGCTGACGATCTCGACCACATCGCCGCTGCGCAGCTCGGTGCGCAGCGCGACCGGCTCGCCGTTGACCTTGGCCGCGACCGTGTGGTCGCCCACATCGGTGTGGATCGCATAAGCGAAGTCGACCGGCGTCGCGCCGCGCGGCAGTGCGAGGATCTTCGACTTCGGCGTGAACACGTAGACCGCGTCGGGGAACAGGTCGATCTTGACGTGCTCGAGAAACTCGTTCGCGTCGTGGGTTTCGTCTTGAATGTCGATCAGCGACTGCAGCCACATCGCGCCGAGTCGCTGCGCTTCCTGCACCTGCGCGCCGCCGCTCTTGTACAGCCAGTGCGCGGCGATGCCCTTTTCGGCCACCGCGTGCATCTGCTCGGTGCGAATCTGG
>JANYJJ010000007.1 GCA_025358485.1 Burkholderiales bacterium
GTCGGGTGCGAAAGCACATTGATCGCTGCCTCCTGCAGCGCGACGCCGCTGAGGTCGACTGGCTTGAAGTCGCGCCGGATCGTCTGCACATCGCGATGCATCTTGGGCGGCTTGCCCAGCAGCACATTCATGGGCATGTCAATGGGCGTCTGGTTGCCGACCGGGTCGGTCAACACCAAACGCGGCGCTTCGGTGGCCACGCCCACCACTGCAAACGGGCAACGCTCCCGCTCACACATGGCTTCGAATATCGGCAGCAAGTCGGCCTGCACCGCCAGCACATAGCGCTCTTGGCTTTCGTTGCACCAAATTTCTTTCGGGGCCAAGCCGCTTTCTTCCAGCGGCACCTGACTCAAGTCAAACACCGCGCCGCGGCCCGCGCCGTCGACCAATTCGGGGAAGGCGTTGGAGATGCCGCCCGCGCCCACGTCGTGGATGGCCAGCACCGGGTTCATGCCGTCCAGCGCCCAGCAATGGTTGATGACCTCTTGTGCGCGGCGCTGAATTTCAGGGTTGCCACGTTGCACTGAATCGAAGTCCAACTGCGCCGCATTGGCACCCGCCGCCATCGAACTGGCCGCGCTGCCGCCCATGCCGATGCGCATGCCCGGGCCTCCCAATTGAATGAGCAGCGTGCCGGCAGGAAAAGCAATCTTGTCGGTCTGTGACGCCGAGATGCTGCCCAAGCCACCGGCAATCATGATGGGCTTGTGATAGCCGCGCGTCACTTGATTCACACCATCGCCAACGCGTTGCTCGTAGACGCGAAAGTAGCCCGCCAAATTAGGCCGACCAAATTCGTTGTTGAAGGCCGCACCGCCCAAAGGCCCGTCGATCATGATTTGCAGCGGGCTGGCAATGTGCTCGGGCCTGCCTATGGGTGATTGCTCCCACGGCTCGCTCAAACCTGGAAGGTGAAGGTTGGACACGCTGAAGCCGGTCAAACCTGCCTTGGGTTTGCTGCCACGCCCTGTCGCGCCCTCGTCGCGTATCTCGCCGCCCGCGCCGGTGGCCGCGCCGGGGAAAGGTGAAATGGCAGTTGGGTGGTTGTGGGTTTCCACCTTCATGAGCACATGCACCCGCTCGTGCCGCGCGCCGTACTGCGGCGCGTTGGTGTAGCCCTGCGGCAACCAGCGTTCGGTCATGCCGCCTTCCATGACAGACGAGTTGTCGCTGTAAGCAATCACGGTGTGTTGCGGTGCCAGCGCATGGGTGTTGCGGATCATGCCGAACATGGATTTTTCTTGCACCACGCCGTCGATCGTGAAGTCGGCGTTGAAGATTTTGTGGCGGCAGTGCTCGCTGTTGGCCTGCGCGAACATCATCAATTCGACGTCGGTGGGGTTGCGTTTCAGCGCGGTGAAGGCGGCGACCAAATAGTCGATTTCGTCGTCAGACAACGCCAAGCCAAAGGTCGTGTTGGCGCTGACCAAGGCCGCGCGGCCGGTGCCCAGAACATCGACACGCGCCATGGCTTGCGCAGCTTGCTCGTCAAACATATGCGCAGCGTCACTGCGTTGCAGCAACACGCTCTCGGTCATCCTGTCGTGCAGCAGGCTGCTTGCGGCTTGCAATTCTTCGTCGCTCAGAGGCTTGCTGCCTCCAAACAAACCTGACTTGGTGCCGAGCCGGTATTCGGTGACCCGTTCGACTCGGTGAATGTTCAGGCCGCAGTTGCGGGCGATGTCGGTGGCTTTGGAGGCCCAAGGCGAGACCGTGCCCAAGCGGGGCGCAACAACGACAAGCGCGCCGCTGTCTGGTCCGCCGTAGGCATCGCCGTAGCGAAGCAATCCTTCCAATTTGTCCTGCGCCTCACGCGCCAGCGCTGCGTCGCTCCACACCCAATGCACATGCCGCGCATGCACCGCAGTGATGCGAGCGCTGACAGCTTGAAGCCGGGTCAAAAGCGCCGCAGCGCGAAAGCTGGACAGCGCATTGCCGCCCTCGTGGTGTTGCAAATGCTTGGTAGTGGAATTCAAGGGGCGAGCGCTCGTTTTTAAAAGCACCTGCGGGCAGGCAGCCCGACCCAGTGCAAGCTCATGATTTTAGTCATCGAGTGAGATAATCAGATCCATGACGATCATCATCAAAAACGCCGCTGCCATTGCTGGCATGCGCACCGCAGGCCGCCTGGGTTCTGAGGTGCTTGACATGCTCACGCCGTTCGTGAAAGCCGGCGTCACCACCGGCGAAATTGACCGCTTGGCCCACGACCACATGGTCAATGTGCAAGGCGGCATTCCTGCCACGCTGAACTACCAGCCCAATGGCTATCCGCCCTACCCGGCTTCGCTGTGCACATCGATCAACGACGAGGTATGCCACGGCATTCCCAATTCGCGGGTGTTGAAAAACGGCGACATCGTCAACATCGACGTCACCGTCATCAAAGACGGCTGGCACGGCGACAACAGCCGCATGTTTGTGATTGGCGAAGGCAGCATTGCCGCCAAGCGCTTGTGCTCGGTCACGTTTGATGCCATGTGGCGCGGCATCGTGAAGGTCAAACCCGGGGCCCGATTCGGCGACATCGGTCATGCCATCCAAACCTTCGCGGAAAACCAAGGTTTCACCGTGGTGCGCGAGTTTTGCGGTCACGGCGTGGGCGCCAAATTCCACGAAGACCCGCAGGTGCTGCACTACGGCCGCCCCGGCACTCTCGAAGTGATGGAGCCGGGCATGATTTTCACCATCGAGCCCATGATCAACGCAGGCAAGCGCGAGATCAAAGAAGACCGCAAAGCAGGCCAATACGACGGCTGGACCATCGTCACCAAAGACCGGTCGCTGTCGGCCCAATGGGAGCACACCGTGCTGGTGACCGAAACGGGCTATGAGGTGCTGACCTTGTCGGCGGGCAGTCCAGCCGCGCCCGCCTTTGTGCAGCCCCAAGTGGCGCTTCAATCGTCTGCCGCAAGCGTCTGACTCAACCGTCTGACTCAACCGTTTGAGCTTGTGACTGCCAACGTCGCTCCTGTTGTGGCACCCGCCGCCCGCAGCGTCAGCGAACTTCGCAGCCGCTTTCGCGAAGGCAAAGCGGCGCTGCTAACCCACTTTGCCAATTCGCGCGCCACCGCACCGGCCGCCGGGCTGCTGTTGCGCTCACTGGCCAAACACGTCGACGCTTCGCTCATCGATTTGTGGAATCACGCAGGCATGCCCGCAGAAGCTTGTCTGCTGGCCGTCGGCGGCTACGGTCGCGGCGAGTTGTTTCCACACTCCGACGTAGACGTGTTGGTGCTGCTGCCGGGCAGCGCAGTGCGCAACAACGAAGCCGTCAAATCGGCAGTCGAAGCCTTCATCACCGCGTGCTGGGACACTGGTTTGGAAATTGGCTCCAGTGTGCGCACGTTGAGCGAATGCGCCGTGGAAAGCGCGCGTGATGTGACGGTGCAAACGGCATTGTTGGAGTCGCGCTATGTGTGCGGCGACCGGCGCGTTTTCAACAGCTTTCGCCGCGCCAACACCTTGGCCATGGACGCCAAAGCGTTTCTGCGCGCCAAGATGCTGGAGATGGAGCAGCGCCACCGCAAGTTCGAAGACACGCCTTACTCGCTGGAACCCAACTGCAAAGAAAGCCCTGGCGGCCTGCGCGATTTGCAAATGGTGATTTGGGTGGCGCGCGCAGCCGGCTTCGGCAAAACCTGGAGCGCGCTGGCCGCCAAGGGCCTGATCACGCCGTTTGAGGTGAAGCAACTTCAGCTCAACGAGGGCCGCTTGAAACTCATCCGCGCTCGGCTGCACATGATTGCAGGCCGTCGTGAAGACCGCTTGGTGTTTGACCTGCAAACCGCCGTGGCCGAGAGCTTCGGCTACCTTGCCACCAAAGGGCAGCGGGCCTCTGAAAATTTGATGCGCCGTTACTACTGGGCGGCCAAAGCGGTGGTGCAGTTGAATCAGATTTTGATGCTCAACATTGAAGAGCGCATCAACGGTTTGCAAGACGCACCGATGCGGCCGATCAGCGACAACTTCCTTGACCGGGGCGGCATGCTGGAAGTGGTCAGCGACGATCTTTTTGAGCGCAACCCCCATGCTATTTTGGAAACCTTCCTGACTTACCAGCAAAACCTGGGGCCCAAAGGTTTGTCGGCCCGCACTTTGCGCGCGCTGTACAACGCACGCGGCTTGATGGACCGAGCGTTTCGGGCCGACCCCGTGAACCGCGCCACCTTCATGAAAATTTTGATGGCCCCTGAGGGCCAAACGCATGCCCTGCGTTTGATGAACCAGACCAGCGTGCTGGGCCGTTATTTATGGGTGTTCCGCCGCATCGTCGGGCAAATGCAGCACGACCTGTTTCACGTCTACACCGTTGACCAGCACATCATCATGGTGCTGCGCAACATGCGGCGCTTTTTCATTCCCGAGCACGCACATGAATACCCGTTTTGCTCGATGTTGGCGCTGCAATGGGACAAGCCCTGGGTGCTTTACGTGGCCGCCTTGTTCCACGACGTGGCCAAGGGCCGGGGCGGCGACCACTCTGAATTGGGGGCCATGGAAGCGCGCCACTTTTGTCGCGATCACGGCGTCGCGCGTGAAGACTCTGCCCTGATTGAGTATTTGGTCAAAGGCCACTTGACCATGTCGCGCGTGGCGCAAAAGGAAGACCTGTCTGACCCCGAAGTCATCCAAAAATTCGCCGCATTTGTGGGAACAGAGCGCCGCCTGACAGCGCTGTATTTGTTGACCGTGGCCGACATCCGCGGCACCAGCCCCAAAGTGTGGAACGCTTGGAAAGGCAAGCTGTTGGAAGACCTGTACCGCGTGACGCTGCGCGCCTTGGGCGGTGCTACCCCCAACCGCGATGCAGAGATCGGGGCGCGCAAGGTCGAAGCGCGTCACATGCTCAATTTGTATTCCTTACCGAGCGACGCCGAGCTGCCGCTGTGGAACACCTTGGAGCTGAGCTACTTTGCGCGTCATGACGCCGGTGATGTGGCGTGGCACGCGCGTTCCTTAAGCGAGCATGTGGGTAGCACGCAACCGGTGGTGCGCGCCCGTTTGTCACCGCTGGGCGAAGGCTTGCAGGTGTTGGTTTACGCCCCCGATCAGACAGATTTGTTTGCCCGAATTTGCGGCTATTTTGAGAGCGCCAGCTTCAACATTTTGGACGCCAAGGTGCACACCACGCGCGATCTTTACGCGCTTGACACCTTCCAGGTCAACAGCCCGCAGATGGCAGAAAGTGTTGACGATCTGGGCGACGCCGCGCTTCAACCCATGTACCGCGATTTGATTTCCTACGTTGAAACACAGCTCACCAAAACGCTGATTGCCCGCGGCCCCTTGCCCGAGCCCGGCAAGGGCCGCACCTCGCGCCGCGTCAAGTCTTTCCCCGTCACCCCGCGCGTCACACTGCGCCCCGATGAGCGTGGCCAGCGCTGGTTGTTGGGCGTCTCCAGCAGCGACCGCTCGGGCTTGCTCTACGCCATCGCCCGCGTTCTGGCGCGCCACCAAATCAACCTGCAGCTCGCCAAAATCACCACCTTGGGAGAACGCGTTGAAGACACCTTTTTGGTAGACGGCGCGGTGCTGCAACAAAACCGGGCGCAATTGCAAATTGAAGGCGAGTTGCTGGATGCGATTGCGGCATAGATGGAAGTCCGCGGTATTCACTCCCTCCCCTTGACGGGGAAGAAGTGTTGCCCCCTCCCCTTGACGGGTAAGAAGTGTTGCCCCCTCCCCTTGACGGGGAAGAAGTGTTGCCCCCTCCCCTTGACGGGGAAGGAGTGTTGCCCCCTCCCCTTGACGGGGAGGGAGTGTTGCCCCCTCCCCTTGACGGGGAGGGTTGGGGAGGGGTGAAAAC
>JANYJJ010000014.1 GCA_025358485.1 Burkholderiales bacterium
ACTGAGGTATCGAAGTGCCAAGCCACTGCCACTAGGCCGGAGCCTCGGCACACAAACAGAACCCGTTCGAGCTGCGCCTGTCGAAGTGCCGCGCCACCGCCACTCGGCCAGCACCTCGGAACATAAACCGCACCCGTTCGCACTGAGGTATCGAAGTGCCGAGTCGCTGTAATTCAGCCATCACTTCGGAACACAAAAAGAACCCGTTCGCCCTGAGGTATCGAAGGGTTCGCGCCGTCCTTCGTGACCCCAGCCCGAACGGGAGCCTTGTTCTATCTGAAGTTGAAAACGCTCGGCTGTTTTTATTCAGCCAACGCCGCCAACACATGCTGCGCCACCAGCGCTGAAGACTGCGGGTTTTGACCCGTGATCAACCACCCGTCACGCAGCGCAAACGCCTGCCAGTTGGCCGCACCCTCAAACACCCCGCCGATGGAACGCAGCCGGCTCTCCAATTGAAACGGCACCACGCCTGCCAAGCCCACCGCATCTTCTTCAGCATCAGTGAATGAGTTGACGCGCTTGCCCGCCACGATGCTCAAACCATCAGGTCGCTTGGCGCTGACCAAACCGGCTGCGCCATGGCACACCGACGCGATGATTTTTTTCGCTGCAAACGCCTGTTCCACCGCCCGCGTCACACCCGCATCGGTGGGCAAGTCCCACATCGTGCCGTGGCCACCGGGGAAAAATACAGCGTCGAATTTCGCGGCGTCTACAGACTCGGCTTTGAGGGTGCTCGCCACGGCGGCCTGCGCTTTGGGATCAACCAGAAACCGGTCAACAGTGGCGTGATTGCTGCCGTGCGCCTTCACGCTGCCCGCATCAATGGGCACCGCCCCGCCCAAGGGAGACGCCAGCACCACGCTGTGACCCGCGTCGATGAAGGCGTAGTAGGGCAGGGCCAGTTCTTCGGCCCAAATGCCGGTGGCTTTGCCCGAAGTGCCCATCTTCGAATTCGAAGTGACGATCATCAATATTTGCTTGTTCATGTGGGTTCCTGAAGTGAAGGAGAGTGAAGTGAAAGGGCCGCTGAAATTGCGTGAAAACCGCAACCCAGAGCCGCACTTTATGCATCATAAAATGGAAGATAAAGTAGGCAATAAGCACTTCAATCATTACAACGCGTAATTCATAAGAGGCACCCATGAGCCGCACTTTCGACCCCGTCCAACTCGGCAGCATCGAGATGTTTTGCAAAGCCGCTGAGCTGGAAGGCTTCACCGCCGCCGCAGAATTTTTGGGCGTCACACCAGCGGCCGTCAGCCGTTCTGTGGGGCGATTGGAAACGCGACTGGGCTTGCGTTTGTTCACCCGCACCACTCGCCAAATTCGTTTGACCGAAGACGGCCGCGCCTATCACGCGTCATGCGCGCAAGCCTTGGCGCAAATCGAAGAAGCCGAGCGAGCTGTGACGGGTCAACAGGCGGTGCCCAGCGGCTTGCTGCGCATCTCGGTGCCCACCACATACGCTCACTTTCGCCTGCTGCCCGCCTTGCCGCGCTTCACCGCCTTGCACCCCAAGGTCAAGCTCGACATTGACATTTCCAACCGCAACATCGACTTCGTCGAACAAGGCCACGACCTGGCCATCCGCTTGGGCGAACCGCGCGATTCGCGTTTGGTGGCGCGCCGCTTGGAAGACGCCACGCTGGGCGTGTTTGCATCTCCCGGCTACCTGAAACTGCGCGGAACGCCCAAGGCATTGACCGACTTGCGCGAACACAGCTGCATCCCCTTCGTCCTGCCCAGCACAGGGCGCGGCATGCCTTGGTTGTTTCGGGAAGCCGCTGTTGATGTCGAAGTGGCGGTGGACGGCCCCGTGCGCGTGCTCGAAGACGCCTTGGGTTGCATCAGCCAAGCCCGCGCAGGCGGTGGCCTGGTGCAGACCTATCACTTCATTGCCGCGCCTTTTTTAGCGCAAGGCGAATTGAAAGAAGTGTTGAAGCCCTACACAGGGCGCAGCCGCCCGTTTTCTTTGTTGTATCCGCAGAACCGGCACCTGTCGGCGAAGGTGAGGGCGTTTGTGGATTTCTTGGTG